>NZ_WWIQ01000058.1:21374-108814 GCF_009862985.1 Streptomyces sp. SID5464
GGTCGGGCAGCAGCAGGCCCACCGTGATGTCGTTGCCCTTCTTCACGCTTGCGGAGTCGTCACTCCCGTCGCCGCACGCGGTGAGGGACAGGGCCGCTACGGAGACCGCCAGGGCTATGGAGAGGGGACGCACAGCGGACCGACGGGTGTTACGCGCTTTCACTGGTGGTGCCTTCCGATGGGGGAGCATCGCGACGCGGTGGCTGAAAGCCAACGGCCAGACGCCTTGCGACGTCAAGAACCCCGTGTGAAGAGATCGCAAAGGTGCCTCACCGCCTGTACAGACCCTCCACTTCTGCCGCGAAGGCGCGCATCACCGCCTCGCGGCGGAGCTTCATCGACGGCGTCAGATGGCCCGCTTCCTCGGAGAAGTCCTCGGGGAGGATCGCGAAGCGGCGGATGGACTCCGGGCGGGAGACCATCTTGTTGGCCTCGTCGACGGCGCGCTGGAGGACGGCGCGGAGCTCTTCGTCGTCGACGAGGAGTTTGGGCGGCACGGGGTGTTTGCCGTTCATCTGGCGCCAGTGGGTGATGCCGTCCGGGTCCAGGGTGATCAGGGCCGAGACGAAGGGACGGCCGTCGCCCACGACGATGCACTGGGAGATCAGCGGGTGGGAGCGCAGCCAGTTCTCCAGGGGCGCCGGGGCGACGCTCTTGCCGCCCGCCGTGATCAGCATTTCCTTCTTGCGGCCGGTGATCGTCAGGTAGCCCTCGTCGTCCAGTTCGCCGATGTCACCCGTGGCGAGCCAGCCGTCGGGGGCGGCGGGTACGACGCCACCGGCCTGGGGGTCCCAGTAGCCGCGCAGCACGTGGTCGCCGGCGAGGAGGATCTCGCCGTCGGCGGCGATGCGGACGCGGGTGCCGGGCAGGGGCCAGCCGACCGTGCCCAGGCGGGGTTTGAGGGGCGGGGTGACGGTCGACGCGCCCGTCGTCTCCGTCAGGCCGTAGCCCTCGAAGATCTCGATGCCGGCTCCGGCGTAGAACGCGGCGAGGCGGCGGCCCAGTGGTGAGCCGCCGCAGATGGCGTAGCGGACCCTGCCGCCCATGGCGTTGCGGATCCGGCGGTAGACCAGGGGGTCGTAGAAGACCCGGGCGGCTCTGAGGGCGCGGGAGGGGCCGGGGCCGGTGCCCGTCTGCTGGGCCTCCATCGCCTCGCCGTAGCGCCGCGCCACCGCCACCGCGCGGTCGAACGACGTCACCCGGCCGCCCGCCTCGGCCTTGGCCCGGGCCGAGTTGAAGACCTTCTCCAGCATGTACGGGATGGCGAGCAGACAGGTCGGCCGGAAGCTCGCCAGGTCCGGGAGCAGATTCTCCGCCTTGATGCTCGGCGCGTGGCCCAGCCGTACGCGGGCGCGGACGCAGGCGATCGCCACCATGCGCCCGAAGACGTGGGACATGGGCAGGAACAGCAGGACCGAGGCCTCTTCGCTGGTCCTGGCCTTGAAGACGGGGTAGAGGAGTTCGATCGCGTTGTCGACCTCGGCGAAGAAGTTGCCGTGGGTGAGCGCGCAGCCCTTGGGACGGCCCGTGGTGCCCGAGGTGTAGATGAGGGTGGCGAGGGTGTCGGGGCCCAGCATGCCGCGCCGCACCTCGACCTCCTGGTCGGAGAGGTGCGCGCCGGCTTCGACCAGCCGGTCGACGTGGCCCTTCTCCACGATCCACATGTGCCTGAGGTCGGGCAGGCGTTCGCGCTCCGGGCCGAGTGCGGCGGCCTGCCCGGAGAACTCGGTGACCAGGGCGACCGCGCCGGAGTCCTGGAGGATCCAGCGGGCCTGGAAGACGGAGGACGTGGGGTAGATGGGGACGGTGACCAGCCCGGCCGCCCAGGCCGCGAAGTCCAGAACGGTCCACTCGTAGATCGTGCGGGCCATCACCGCGATCCGGTCGCCGGGCATCAGTCCTTCGGCGATCAGTCCCTTCGCCACGGCCAGCACCTGGCCGGCGAACCGGGCCGCCGTGACGTCGCTCCAGCGCCCGTCGGCGTTCTTGCGGCTGAGCGCCACGGCGTCCGGGTTCGCGCTCGCGTTGTCGAACGGCAGGTCGGCGAGCGACCCGTGGGTCCACGGCGGCGCCAGCGGCGGTACGGACGCCTCCCGTACGACCCCGTCCAGCCGCCGCGTCTCGGGCTCGACGAGGACCGGTCCGCCGTACATGTCGCCGTAGGCGGAGGAGGGATGGGCAGTGGACACGGGGCGGCTCCTGGGGCGCGCAGCGAAAGGAACTGCTTGCTGCATGACGTACGTGCCTCGCACGCCGAGGCGCTCAACCGGTTGAACCCCCAGAAAGGGGTTACTGCCGGTAGGAACGGGATCGTACGGGCCTCACGTGGCGGGTTTGTGCGGGTTCGGGGATGGTCCGGAGCCAGGCCTGTGCATTCTCGGGGGTTACGTGAGGGTCCTTCAGGTTCGGTACGCCGTCGCTCTCAGGCCCGCTCCAGGATCGCCGTCACGCCCTGCCCGCCCGCCGCGCAGACCGAGATCAACCCGCGGGCGGGCGCGTCCCGTTCGGCGAGCAGCTTGGCCAGGGTCGCCACGATCCGGGCGCCGGTGGCGGCGAAGGGATGGCCGGTGGCGAGGGACGAGCCGGCGACGTTCAGCCGGGTGCGGTCCACCGTGCCCAGGCCCCGCTTCTCCCAGGCCGCGAGCGTCGCGAGCACCTGGGAGGCGAAGGCCTCGTGGATCTCCACCAGGTCGAAGTCGGCCAGGCCCAGTCCGGCCCGCTCCAGCATGCGCGGCACCGCGTACGCGGGTGCCATGAGCAGCCCGTCCTCGCCGCCCGCGATGTCTCCGCCGACGAAGTCGACGGCCGCCGTCTCGTACGCGGTGAGGTACGCCAGCGGCTCCAGGCCGCGTTCCCTCGCCCACTCCTCGCTCGCCAGCAGCACGGTCGCGGCCCCGTCGGTCAGCGGCGTCGAGTTCCCGGCCGTCATGGTCGGGTCGGGGTGGCCGAGGCCGAACACCGGCTTCAGGGAGGCGAGTTTCTCCACGGTCGAGCCGGGGCGCAGGTTCTGGTCGCGGGCCAGGCCGCGGAAGGGGACCACCAGGTCCTGGAAGAAGCCGCGTTCGTACGCCGCCGCCAGCCGCTGGTGACTGGCCGCCGCCAGTTCGTCCTGGGCTTCGCGGCCGATGCCCCAGGCGCGGGCCGTGACAGCGGCGTGTTCACCCATGGACAGGCCGGTGCGCGGCTCGGCGTTGCGCGGGACGTCGGGGACGAGGTGACCCGGGCGAACCTTCGCCAGGGCCTTCACGCGCTCGCCCAGCGACTTCGCCCGGCGCGCCTCCAGGAGGATGCGGCGCAGGGTGTCGTTGACGCCCAGGGGCGCGTCGCTCGCCGTGTCGGCGCCGCCCGCGACCGCCGACTCGGTCTGGCCGAGGGCGATCTTGTTGGCGGCGGCGATGACGGCCTGGAGTCCGGTGCCGCAGGCCTGCTGGATGTCGTAGGCGGGGGTGGTGGGGTGCAGACGCGAGCCGAGGACCGTCTCGCGGGCCAGGTTGAAGTCGCGGCTGTGCTTGAGGACCGCGCCGGCCACGAACTCGCCGACCGCGCCCGGCTCCTGGAGCCCGTACCGCTCGACCAGGCCGTCGAGGGCGGCGGTGAGCATCTGCTGGTTGGAGGCGGTGGCGTACGGGCCGTCGGAGCGGGCGAACGGGATGCGCGCTCCGCCGACGACCGCCACACGCCGCACCGACATCTTCTGGGGGCTCATCTCGACCCGCTCCTCGCCTGTGACGTAGCCTTACCTACGGTAACCTTACTCCAGAGTAAGCAGGGGTGGGTCTTCAGTGAGACGTCATCGGGAACTGGGAGTTGGAATGGCCGACCGCTATCTGCGCTTCACCGGTACCGCGCCCGGCCGATTCCTCACCCGCCGGCTCGGCCTGCCCCAGCCCGCGGCGCTGACCCGCTGGTCCCCCGAGCGGCCCGCCCTGGACGGCGGCCTGCTGCACCTCACCGCCGGCAGATCCGCCCTCGACCTGGCGCCGGTCCTCGCCCGTACGGGGATCGCCCCGGCCGGCTCCGACCGGGCGGCCGCCGTCGTCCTGGACGCGAGCGGGGTGCGGGACGTCGAGGGGCTGGCCGAGGTGCACGCGGCGCTGCACCCCGTCGTGCGGTCGATCGCCACGAGCGGACGCGTGGTCGTGCTCGGCGCGCCGCTCGACCCCGCCGACCATCACCAGGCCGCCGCCCAGCAGGCCCTGGAGGGCTTCACGCGCTCCCTGGGCAAGGAGATCGGCCGGGGCAGGACGGTGAACCTGGTCCGGCTCGGGGACGCGCACGCGGCCGAGTCCACCCTCCGCTTCCTGCTGTCGCCCAAGTCGGCTTACGTGAGTGGGCAGGTGATCGAGGTCGGGTCCGGCGACGAGCCCGCCACCCCCCTCGACCGGAACCGCCCCCTCGCCGGCCGCACCGCCCTGGTCACCGGTGCCGCGCGCGGCATCGGCGAGGCGGTCGCCGGGACACTCGCCCGGGACGGGGCCCGGGTCGTCGTCCTCGATGTGCCGCAGGCCGAGCGGGACGCCCGGCGCGTCGCCGACCGGCTCGGCGGCACCGCGCTGCTCCTCGACATCACGGCCGCCGACGCGGGCGCGCGGATCGCCGAGGCCCTGCCGGACGGCCTGGACCTGCTCATCCACAACGCGGGCATCACGCGGGACCGGCGACTGGTGAACATGCCCGCCGAGCGCTGGATCCCGGTGCTGGAGGTGAACCTGGCGAGCGTGCTGCGCACGACGGACGCGCTGCTGAAGGCCGGGACGCTGCACCGGGGCGGCCGGATCGTGGCGACCGCCTCGATCGCGGGCATCGCCGGCAACGCGGGCCAGACCAACTACGGGGCGAGCAAGGCGGGCATCGTCGGCCTGGTCCGCTCCCTCGCGCCGCGCGCGCTCGCCGAGCACGGGGTGACGGTCAACGCGGTCGCGCCGGGCTTCATCGAGACGAAGATGACGGCCGCCGTCCCGCTGTTCATCCGCGAGGCGGGCCGCCGCATGAACTCCCTCGCGCAGGGCGGTCTTCCGGTCGATGTCGCCGAGACCACCGCCTGGCTCGCGCACCCGGCCTCGGGCGCGGTCAACGGGCAGGTCGTGCGCGTATGCGGCCAGAGCCTGCTGGGGGCGTGATGACCGACGCCGCTCTCGTCCTCACCGGGTCCCCCTCCCTCGCCCCGCTCCTCGCGCGCGGCGCCCTGCTGTCCCCCTTCAAACGCCCGGCCCCCGACGCGGAGTTCCCGCGCACCCGTCTCGTCCTGCCCGGCCTGCGCGTCGACCTCGCCCGGCTGGCGGCGTACGAGCGGGTCTGCGGGTTCCCGACCGGGGAGGACGCGCTGCCGCTGACCTATCCGCACGTGCTGGGCTTCCCCCTGGCCATGCGGCTGATGAGCGGCCGGGACTTTCCGCTGCCGCTGCTGGGACTCGTCCACACGTCGATCACGATCACCCGGCACCGGGCGATGCCGGCCACCGGCGGCTACGAACTCACGGTGTACGTAGAGGGGCTGACGCCCCACCGGCGCGGCACGGAGGCGACGGTCGTCACCGAGGTGCGTGAGGACGGGGAGGTCGTATGGGAGTCGAGGAGCACCTACCTCGCCCGGCACCGCACGCGACGGCCCGCCGGGGCGCCCCGGGAGGAGGTGCGGAAGCCACTGCCGGCCGTCGCCGAGTGGCGGTTCGCCGAGGATGTGGGACGGCGGTACGCGGCGGCGTCCGGCGACCGCAACCCGATCCACCTCCACCCGCTCACCGCCCGCCTGTTCGGCTTTCCCCGGGCCATCGCCCACGGCATGTGGACCGTCGCCCGCTGCCTCGCCGCACACGGCACGCCGGACTCCTGTCACGTACGCGCGCACTTCCGGGCACCGGTCCTGCTGCCCGGGACGGTGACGTACGCGGCGGAGGACGGCCGGTTCGAACTGCGGAGCGGGGACGAGCGGGTGCACGTGACCGGGGACGTCTGCCCGGCGTGACGGCCGGGCCGGACCGTCGAGGGCCGCTGCCCGCCCCCGTCGCCGCCTCAGCTCCCGTCCGGCCCGGGCCCCGCCTGCTCCTCCGGCGGTGACCAGGGCCGCCCCGCCATGAGGTCGCCCAGGCCCGCCCAGGCGAAGTTCATCATCGTGGCCGCGGCCTGGCGGGCCGTGACGCCCGGGGTGGCGTTGGCCCAGGCGGCGAGCGACTCGGCGGCGCCGACCAGGGCCTCGGCGAGGCCGGCGACCTCCCGCTCCGGCAGGTCGGGATCGCGGTGTGCCTCGCGAGCGGCGGCGAGGATCAGCTGGGTCACGAACGCGACGATCTCCTCGCGCATCGCGGCGACTTCGGCCGCGAAGGGCTCGCCGTGCGTACGGGCCTGGAGGTGCAGTACCGACCAGGCGTCCGGGTGGCGCGCGGTGTGCTCGAAGAACGCGCCGAGCCCTTCCCAGAGTTGCCGGTCGGCGGGCAGATCGGGCCGGACACCGGCCCGTACCGCCTCGACGAGTGCCGTGGCCGCGCGGCGGATGCAGGCGGTGAAGAGGTCTTCCTTCGAGTTCAGGTACAGGTAGACCAACGGCTTGGACACGCCCGCGAGTTCGGCTATCTCGTCCATCGACGCGGCCATGTACCCGCGCTGTCCGAAGATCTGCACGGCGGCGTCCAGCATCTGCTGTTCACGGACCGCACGCGGCATCCGCTTGGTCTTCACGGCACCCATACCACTTAGCGTACGGTCCCCCGGACGGCCCTCGGCCGGGAAGCCGAAGAGGACCGGCCGGGGCCGTCGTCCCGTCAGGCCGCGGCGGTGACCCGCTGCTCGTCCAGGGAGTCCGAAGAGTCGGGGGAATCCAGGGAATCCAGGGATGAGCCGTCGGCCGTGGCGTAGGCCTCGCGGTCGAGGATGTTCTCGCGGGCGGAGACCAGGACCGGTATCAGGGCCTGGCCGGCCACGTTGGTCGCGGTGCGGACCATGTCGACGATCGGGTCGATCGCGAGGAGCAGGCCCACGCCCTCCATCGGCAGGCCGAGCGTGGAGAGGGTGAGGGTCAGCATGACGGTCGAGCCGGTCAGGCCGGCCGTGGCGGCGGAGCCGACCACCGAGACGAACGCGATCAGCAGGTAGTCGCCGATGCCCAGCCGCATGTCGAAGATCTGGGCGACGAAGATCGCGGCGATGGCCGGGTAGATCGCGGCGCAGCCGTCCATCTTCGTCGTCGCGCCGAAGGGCACCGCGAAGGACGCGTACTCGCGCGGCACGCCGAGCCGCTCGGTGACCCTCTGCGTCAGCGGCATCGTGCCCACGGACGAGCGGGAGACGAAGGCCAGCTGGATGGCGGGCCAGGCGCCCTTGAAGAACTGGAGCGGGCCGGTCTTGGCGACCGTGGCGAGGAGGGTGGGGTAGACCACGAACAGGACGATCGCGCAGCCGACGTAGATGTCGGCGGTGAACGTCGCGTACTTGCCGATCAGGTCCCAGCCGTAGGTGGCGATGGCGTGGCCGATGAGGCCGGCCGTGCCGATCGGGGCGAGCCGGATGACCCACCACAGCGCCTTCTGCAGCAGTTCGAGGACCGACTCGCTCAGGTTGAGGATCGGCTGCGCCTTCTCGCCCAGCTGGAGGGCGGCGACACCGGCGACGGCCGCCATGAAGACGATCTGGAGGACGTTCAGCTGCGTGAACGGCGTGATGACGTCCGTCGGCACGATGCCGGTCAGGAAGTCGATCCAGGAGCCGGTCTTCTCCGGCAGCTCCCCGTCCTTGGGCGTGAGCCCGGTACCGGCACCGGGGTTGGTGACCAGGCCGATGACCAGGCCGATGCTCACCGCGATCAGCGACGTGGCCATGAACCACAGGAGGGTGCGCGAGGCCAGGCGGGCCGCGTTGTTGACCTTCCGCAGGTTGGTGATCGAGACCAGGATCGCGAAGAAGACGAGCGGGGCGACGGCGAGCTTCAGCAGGCCGATGAAGGTGTCGCCGACCTTCTCCAGGGACGTGACCAGCCAGGACAGGTCCTGGCCGCGGGCGAGCCAGCCGAGCAGCACGCCCAGGACGAGACCGGCGGTTATCTGGGCCCAGAAGGGCACCTTGAAGGACTTCGTGCGTGAGGACACGGACGGGCTCCGTTGGGGGACGCGTAGGAACTGACGTGGGAGACGACGGGGGGTTGCGTGACGTCAGGGACGACAGGCAGCGGACGCGCACCGACAGAGATCCACGTGCAGGCGCGCCACGAGCACGACGCTCGAAGGCATGGGGGGCGCGACTGCTGACTTCATGACAACGACCTTAACACCTGAGCTTTGAGGACCCCAAAGCCTGCCTTTGACAGGCGGAGAGCCATACCCACTCGCACAACACAAAGCGCCCCGCTTCCGAACGTCCACGGAAGCGGGGCGCTGTACGCCCGTGTGAGGAGACCTCAGGAGGTCTGGCCCTGCGCCCGGGAGGTGTCGTCGGCGACGTCCTCCTGGCTGCGGTTGGCCTCCAGGTTGGCCTTCATCCGGTCCACCCGCTGCACGATCTGCACGGACGCCCGGTCCCGCTCCTTGCGCAGCACGACGAAGCTGATCGGCGCGGAGATCAGCAGGGCGAGCATGACGATCCACAGGCCGTTGCTGGCACCGAGGCCGCGCGGGGCGAGGCCGGAGTAGACGAGGCCCCAGACGACCACGAGGCAGCCTGCGAAGATCCCGAGGCGCATCAGCGTGTAGCGGAGCATCTCAATCCACTCTTCCGGTTCGAACGGCCAGAACGCACCCAAAGGGGCACCGTCCAGTGAAGCACGCCGGACCGTCGATCTTGCAGGGGGGTGCGAGCCGGGGTTCAGATGAGCGGCAGCAGCATGAAGACGTCGTCCCGGTCGTCGCCGGGCCCCACCCGGATCGCGCCGGGGACGCGGCCGACCTCCTTGTAGCCGCAGGACGCGTAGAAGCGCTCCAGACCGAGACCGCCCCGGCAGGTGAGGCGGATCGCCTCGAAGCCGAGGCCACGGGCCGCCTCCTCGGCGGCGGCGAGCAGGTCACGCCCGTAGCCCTTGCCCTGGTGACGCGGGTGCACCATCACCGTGTACAGCCACAGCCAGTGCGTCATCAGATGGTGCGTGTTGAACGTGAGAAACGCGGTCGCCGCGACCCGGCCCTCCTCGTCGTGCCCGGCGAGCAGTCTGGCCCGGCCCTCCGACATCGCCGCGAAGTGCCTCAGCAGCTCGGGGCGCACGTCCTCGCGCGTCACCGGCGGCACGAAGCCGACGGCTCCCCCGGCGTTGGAGACGTCGGTCCACAGATCGAGCAGGCCGTCGCGCAGGGCGGGGGTGACGGCGGGGTCGAGCGTGAAGGTAAGGGGCATAGGCCGATTGTAGCTATTACGAGAGTGCCTGCGCCGCCACCTTGAGGTCCGACAGCAGCCCCCGGTACGCCGCTTCCCGGTCGTCCGCCCGCAGCACCGACGACGGATGCACCGTCGGTACCAGCCGTTCCGGCCGGCCGTGGATCTCCTCCTCCAGCACCGTGCCCCGCACTTGCGTGACCCGGAAGGAGGACCCGAGCAGCGCCTTCCCGGCGGTGGCCCCGAGCACGACGATCAGCTCCGGCTCCACGACCGCGAGCTCGGCGGCCAGCCAGGGGCCGCAGGCGGTCATCTCACGCAGGTTGGGCGCCTTGTGGATCCGGCGCTTGCGGGGCTCGGCCTGGGTGAACTTGAAGTGCTTGACCGCGTTGGTGACGTAGGCCTCCGAGGGGTCGATGCCCGCCTCTTCCAGGGCCCGGTCCAGGAGCCGTCCGGCGGGCCCGACGAACGGCTTCCCCTGCCGGTCCTCCTGATCCCCGGGCTGCTCCCCCACGAGCATGACGCGAGCGTCCGTGTTCCCAGCCCCGAACACGGTCTGGGTGGCGTCCCGGTGCAGTGGACAGCCGCGACACCCGGCAGCGGCACGGCGCAGGGCGGGAAGCCCACCGCGATCTGGAACGAAGGGTTCTGCGGTGTAGGCGTCCTCAGGCGCCTTGGTGCTGACCATGCCCTCCGGGTACCCCACCCAGGGGCGCGGGGAACTGCGCGATCAGCCCCCACGACCCGCACCCGCCGACGAAGGAATCACACCCGCATCGGCTGCGGCGACTCCCGACGCTCCGGGTCGGGCCCGTCATACTCCCGAATGATCTCGTACCGCGTGTTCCGCTCCACCGGCCGGAACCCGGCATCGCGAATCAGATCCAGCAGATCCTCACGGGTCAGCTTGCTGGGCGTCCCGTAGTTGTCCGCGTCATGCGTGATCTTGTACTCGACGACGGACCCGTCCATGTCGTCCGCACCGTGCTGCAACGCCAGCTGCGCGGTCTGCACCCCGTGCATGACCCAGAAGACCTTGACGTGCGGCACGTTGTCGAACAGCAGCCGCGACACCGCGAAGGTCTTCAGCGCCTCCGCCCCGGTCGCCATCTGCGTCCGGGCCTGCAGCCGGTTACGAACCTTGCCGTCCTGCATGTCGACGAAGTCGTGCTGGTACCGCAGCGGGATGAAGACCTGGAAACCCCCGGTCTCGTCCTGGAGCTCACGCAGCCGCAGCACGTGATCCACCCGGTGCCGCGGCTCCTCGATGTGGCCGTACAGCATCGTGCAGGGGGTCTTCAGACCCTTCTCGTGCGCCAGCCGGTGAATCCGGGACCAGTCCTCCCAGTGGGTCCGGTGGTCCACGATGTGCTGCCGGACCTCCCAGTCGAAGATCTCCGCACCGCCACCGGTCAGCGACTCCAGCCCCGCGTCGATCAGCTCGTCCAGGATCTCGGACGCGCTCATCCCGGAGATGGTCTCGAAGTGGTGGATCTCGGTCGCCGTGAAGGCCTTCAGCGAGACGTGCGGCAGCGCGGCCTTCAGCTCCCGCAGCGAGCGCGGGTAGTAGCGCCACGGCAGGTTCGGGTGCAGCCCGTTGACGATGTGCAGCTCGGTGAGGTTCTCGCCCTCCATCGCCTTCGCGAGCTTGACGGCCTCCTCGATCCGCATCGTGTACGCGTCCTTCTCCCCCGGCTTGCGCTGGAAGGAGCAGTACGCGCAGGAGGCGGTGCACACGTTGGTCATGTTGAGGTGACGGTTGACGTTGAAGTGCACGACGTCGCCGTTCTTGCGCGTGCGCACCTCGTGGGCCAGGCCGCCGAGCCAGGCCAGGTCGTCCGACTCGTACAGCGCGATGCCGTCCTCACGGGTCAGGCGAACACCCGCCCTGACCTTCTCCTCCAGCTCGCGCTTGAGCCCGAGATCCATGCCCACACCTTTCATCGACGACGTCCCAACGGTACGACTACTCCTCTTCCGGCAGCTCCCCGACCCGGTTCTCCCACTTGGTGGAGAGCACGATCGTCGTACGCGTCCGCGAGACGCCCTTCGTGCCGCTGAGCCGCCGGATGATCTTCTCCAGGCCGTCCACGTCCGTCGCCCGCACCTTGAGCATGTACGAGTCGTCGCCCGCGATGAACCAGCAGTCCTCGATCTCCGAGAGGTCCCGCAGCCGCTGGGCCACGTCCTCGTGGTCGGTGGCGTCGGAGAGCGAGATGCCGATGAGGGCGGTGACACCGAGGCCGAGCGAGGCGGCGTCGACGGTGGCGCGGTAGCCGGTGATGACTCCGGCCGCCTCCAGCCGGTTGATGCGGTCGGTGACACTGGGTCCCGACAGCCCGACGAGGCGTCCCAGCTCTGCGTAGGAGGCCCGGCCGTTCTCCCTCAGGGCCTGGATGAGCTGCCTGTCCACCGCGTCCATTGCGATCGAAGCCTTCCGCTGAAGTTGTCTGAAAAGTCTGTGGTTGTGATGACGTACAGGGGGTGTGGCCTAGCCGGCGTGGTGTGCTCCGCCGCCGAGCTCACCTTGCCAACGGCGGTAGAGCCGGTGCGGCACGCCCGCCGCGTCGAGTACGCGTCCGGCGACGAAGTCCACCAGGTCCTGGATGTGCGTCGCGCCCGCGTAGAAGGCGGGTGAGGCGGGCACGACGGTCGCGCCCGCGTCGTCGAGGGTGACCAGGTGCCGCAGGGTCTGGCCGTTCAGCGGGGTTTCGCGTACGGCCACGACCAGGGGGCGGCGCTCCTTCAGGGTCACGCTCGCCGCCCGCTGCAACAGGTCCTTCGACAGTCCGAGCGCGACCCCGGCCACGCTCGCGGTCGAGGCGGGCACGATCAGCATGCCCTTGGTGGAGTACGAACCCGAGGAGGGACCGGCGGCCAGGTCGCCGGGGCTCCAGTGCCGCACGGCGTCGATGTCCACGGAGAACGTGCCGGGCTTGCCGTCGGCGCCCCGGGACAGCCATTCCCGCAGGTCGTCCTGCCAGTGGGCGTCCCGGAAGGAGATCCCGGTCTCGTCGAGCAGGGTGAGGCGGGAGGCTCGGGACACCACGAGGTCGACGCTCTCGCCGGCGGCGAGGAGGGCCCGCAGCACGGCAGCGGCATACGGGGTGCCGGAGGCGCCGGACACCCCTACGATCCAAGGCGTACGCGGTGTCTCGCCTGGCTTGACTGGGTTCACAACACCGAGCCTATCCGGCGTCGCAGGGTGGGAACCGGCCAAGGGGGGCGGGGCGTTCCCCGGAGGGGACGAGCGAACACTGGGGGTGTTCATGTCGGGAGTGGGAGGCGAGTGGTCGCGCGGCGACCGTGCGCTGGCCGCGGGCAAGCTCATGCTGGTCTGGATCGCGCTGCTGTGGCTGCTGGAAGTGGTGGACGTGCTCAGCGGCCACGCGCTGGACGGCCTCGGCGTCACGCCGCGCACCCCGTCCGAACTGGTCGACGTCGTGCCGTCGGCGTTCATCCACTTCGGCTTCGCCCATCTGGCCGCGAACACGGTGCCGCTGCTGGTCCTCGGCTTCCTCGCCGCGCTGGCGGGCCTGCGCCGTTTCCTGCTGGTCTGCGCGCTGATCGTGATCGCCGACGGCCTGGGCGTGTGGCTCATAGCCCCCGCGCACACCAACACGGCGGGCGCCTCCGGCCTGATCTTCGGCCTCTTCGGCTTCCTCCTGGTCAGCGGCTTCGTCGAGCGCCGCCCGCTGGGCGTCCTGGTCGGCATCCTGATCGCCGCGATCTGGGGCGGCTCGATCCTGGCGGGCCTGGCCCCCACCCAGACCGGCATCAGCTGGCAGGGCCACCTGCTGGGCCTCCTGGCGGGCGTGGCAGCGGCGTTCGTGTTCCGCCGGCCGGCAGCGAGCCGAGCGCTCGCGTCCTAGGAACGGGCCTTCGGGTCCACCGGGAGCCGGGCGGTGGGGATCGACAGCTTGCCGAGTGAGGAGTCGACGGCCAGTTCGGCGCCGTACGAGAGCGTGCCGCGGTCTCGGTAGCCGTCGGGGCCGGGGTTCCACATGGTCACGACGTGGCCCTTGAGCGGATCGAGCACGAGGTAGTTGGCAATACCCCGCGAGGCGTACCACCGGGGCTTCATCGCGTAGTCACGGCGGACACTTTCCGGGGACACCACCTCGGCGACGAGTTCGATCAGGTCGGCGGGGTACGCGCTGCGGTTCTCGGCCTCGGCCTCGGCCGGGATGACGGACCGGGTTCATCACGATGCTGCCCTCGACGATCTCCGTCAGGAAGCCGGGAAACATGTCCTCCAGCTTGCTGAGCTGCGAGTGCAGGCGGTCGATGCCCGGGACGGTCACGGTGGCCTCCCTGGGGTCCTGCCCTCGATGGTAGGCCGCACCGTCGTTACACGGTCAGGCCCCGAACCAAGAGATCGAGCAGCGCGCACACGAACAGGGCTATGCCGATGAAGCCGTTGACGCTGAAGAACGCGCGGTTCACTCGGGACAGGTCGTGGGGGCGGACGATGCTGTGTTCGTAGAGGAACGCGGCGGCGACGATCAGCAGGCCCAGCCAGAAGAAGGCGCCCGCGTCGGTGGCCAGGGCGTACCAGACGAAGAGGGCCGTGGTGAGGGTGTGGCAGACCCGCGCGCCCCAGATGGCCGCCGGGATGCCGAAGCGGGCCGGGACGGACATGACGCCGATCTCGCGGTCGGTCTCGACGTCCTGGCAGGCGTAGATCAGGTCGAAGCCGCCGATCCAGATGCCGACGGCGAGACCGAGGATCACCGCGTCCCAGGACCAGGACCCCGTGACCGCCAGCCAGCCGCCGACCGGGCCCATCGCCTGGGCGAGGCCCAGGATGGCCTGCGGGAAGTTCGTGAACCGCTTGCCGTACGGGTAGACCACCATCGGGATCACCGCGATGGGTGCCAGCGCCAGGCACAGCGGGTTGAGCAGGGCCGCCGCGCCGAGGAAGACGACCAGGGCGATCAGGGCGCCCGTCCACGCGTGCCGTACCGACATCGCGCCGGTCACCAGTTCGCGGTGTGCCGTGCGCGGGTTACGGGCGTCGATCTCCCGGTCGATGATCCGGTTGACCGCCATCGCGAAGGTACGCAGCCCGACCATGCAGATGGTGACCAGCAGCAGCCGCCCCCAGTGGATGTTCTTGTCCCACTGGAACATCGCCGTGAGGGCGGCGATGTAGGCGAAGGGCAGCGCGAAGACCGAGTGCTCGATCATCACCAGCCGGAGGAAGGCCTTCGTCCGTCCCGGCTGGGGGATCGCGGCGGAAGCGGAGGTCACAGCCCGTACTCCTTCCAGCGGCGGTCCACCTTCGCCGCCGTCTCCGGATCGGACTCCACCATGTCGGGCCAGCCGCCGTCACGCGTGTAGCCCTCCTCGGGCCACTTCTTCGTCGCGTCGATACCGGCCTTGCCGCCCCAGAACTGCTGGTAGGAGGCGTGGTCGAGATGGTCCACGGGGCCCTCGACGATGCTGAGGTCCCGGGCGTAGTCCGTGTTGCCGAGCGCCCGCCAGGCGACCTCGTGCAGGTCGTGGACGTCGCAGTCGGAGTCGACGACCACGATCAGCTTGGTCAGCGACATCATGTGCGCGCCCCAGATGGCGTGCATCACCTTCTGCGCGTGCTTCGGGTACTTCTTGTCGATCGAGACGATCGCGCAGTTGTGGAAACCGCCCGCCTCCGGCAGGTGGTAGTCCACGATGTCCGGCACGATGATCTTCAGCAGCGGCAGGAAGAAGCGTTCCGTCGCACGGCCGAGCGGTCCGTCCTCCGTCGGCGGCCTGCCCACGACGATCGACTGGAGCAACGGCCGCTTCCGCATCGTCACGCAGTCGATCTTCAGGGCGGGGAAGCGTTCCTGGGGCGTGTAGAAGCCGGTGTGGTCGCCGAACGGGCCCTCGGGGAGCATCTCGCCCGGCTCCAGCCAGCCCTCGATCACGACCTCCGCCTGCGCCGGCACCTGGAGCGGGACGGTCTTGCAGTCGACCATCTCGATCCGCTTGCCCGCGAGGAAGCCGGCGAACAGGTACTCGTCGATGTCCCCGGGCAGCGGCGCGGTGGAGGCGTACGTCACCGCGGGCGGGCACCCGAAGGCGATCGCGACGGGCAGCCGCTCACCGCGCCTGGCCGCCACCTGGTAGTGGTTCCGGCTGTCCTTGTGGATCTGCCAGTGCATGCCGATCGTGCGCTTGTCGTGGCGCTGGAGGCGGTACAGCCCGAGGTTGCGGATGCCCGTCTCCGGGTCCTTGGTGTGGGTGAGCCCCAGATTGAAGAAGGAGCCGCCGTCCTTGGGCCAGGTGAACAGGGCCGGAAGCTGCTCCAGGTCGACGTCGTCCCCGGTGAGGACGACCTCCTGCACCGGGCCGTCCTTGACCTTCTTCGGCGGTACGTGCGTCATCGCGCCGAGCTTCCCGAAGGCCTCCCGCACACCGACGAACCCGTGCGGCAGCTCGGGCTTCAGCAACCCGCCGATCCGCTCCGAGATCTCGCCGTACGACTTCAGGCCCAGCGCCTTCAGCAGCCGCCGGTCCGTGCCGTACACGTTCATCGCGAGGGGCATGCGCGAGCCGCGCACGTTCTCGAAGAGCAGCGCCGGGCCGCCGGCCTTCTGCACCCGGTCGACGATCTCCCCGACCTCCAGGTACGGGTCCACCTCGGCCTTGATGCGCTTGAGGTCGCCCTCGCGCTCCAGAGCCCTGAGCAGGGAGCGAAGATCGTCGTAAGCCATGCGGTCCAGTATCCCCGAGCGGCTACCCTGGCCTGGAACCGCCCACCCGCTTTCGCTGAGAGGCCGCGCATGCTCCGGGTACTGATGTTCCTCGTGCCGCTGGCGCTGAGCGTGTACGCGTTCATCGACTGCATCAGCACGAAGGACGACGACATCCGTCACATGCCCAAGCCGCTGTGGGCGATCCTCGTGCTGCTGTTTCCGCTCGTCGGGTCGATCTCCTGGCTCATCGCGGGCAAGAAGCGGACGCCGGCGGGGGGTCGGCCCCGGCAGTGGGTGGCGCCCGACGACAACCCCGAGTTCCTGAAGTCCCTCGACGACGAGGACAAGAGGGACGACCAGCCGTAGTCCTCAGAGAGCTCCGGTGAACGCCGACCAGGCGGATCGACCGACGACCAGGACCGGACCGTCAGGGGTTTTGCTGTCGCGGACGGGGACGGTGTCGGGGAAACCGGGGGCTATTTCCACGCAGTTGCCGCCGTTTTCGCCGCTGTAGCTGCTCTTGATCCAGGTCGCCGCGCAGAGTTCGTGCCTGTTCATGCTGCTCGTACCCCTTCATCGCGTCGCTGATCAGGGCGACGGACTCGCGGACTGACAGAGCGTCCGCCCTGAGCACATCATAGGCGTGGCTATGACCTGTGTAGACGCTCGGATCGTCGTTGAAATGGCCGCGGTCCAGTGACTCCGAATACACCCACCGGTGCCCGTCCGGCAGCTCGATCAGCGACATGGACACGTTGGGCCGCAGGAGTTCCGGGAAGCTCGCCGGGGCGACCTGGATGCGGATGTTGGGCCGCTGCCCGACGCGAAGCAGATGGGCGCACTGGTCCCTCATGATTGCCGGGCTACCGACCACGTTGCGTAGACAGCTCTCGTCCAGAACGGCGATGTACAGCGGACCGCCCTCGGCGAGAAATCGTCGCTGCCGACTCAGTCGGGCGTGGGCGCGCTCCTCGACCTCGTCGCCGCTGGCGACGCGTCGGAACAGCGCCCGGACATAGTCGCCCGTCTGCAAGAGGCCCGGGATCAGGCGCTCCTGGTACTCCCGCAAAGTGACGGCCACCTCATCCATCTCAGCCCGCCGCCGAAACCAGTCAGGATGCTCCACCTGCGGATACCAATCGATCCGCCCCCACAACCGCAGCAACACCCCACCCGTGCCGAGAAGTTCGTCGCACGTCTTCGCGAAACCCTCCTGCGGAACCCTCGTGCCCGCCTCCACCCGCGCCACGTGCGAGCGGTCGCAGGGGATCTGCCTCGCCAACGCCTCCTGCGTGAGCAGCGCCGCCTCGCGGAAGTGCCGCAGCACCTCCCCGAACACGGCCGCCGTACTCGCCCCCGACTCCCCGCCGTTCCGTCGGCTCACGGCTTCCCCCTCCGTGACAGTGCACCGGTGTCACACGCCAAGCATTGAACCGGACTGTTCCCCTGCGCAACGCTCGGTACACCCAGAGTTACGGAGGTACGCGAAATGGAACCGCAGGCGGACCCGGAGCGGAACCGGGTGGCGACGCTGGAGGAACGGCTCAGTGCGGGCGTACGCGCGGCCAACGAGCGTTCCAGGAAAGGGCTGTCGGCCGACCCGAGCCGGCCCCCCGTCCCCGTGCCCGGGTGCGCGGTGTGCGAGGAGCTGGCCGTCCGCCGGGACAAGGCGCGGGCCGCGTTCGACGGGAGTGCCGTGACGGACGCGAACGTGCTGCTGCGCCAGCACCAGGGGAAGGAACACGGTGGGGAACCGGCGGGGCGCCGCGTCTTCCGGTACGTCCCGTACTCGATCGTGCAGGACGCGTCGGCCGTCCCGGAGTACGAGGCCCGCTGCGTCTCGGGAGAGGAGGAGGACTGCGGGGCGAGTTCGGGACCGCGCCCGACCCCGGCCGAGGTGGAGGAGTGGCAGCGCAGGCACACACAGGAGACCCGGCACCTGCGCTACCGCCGCAGCTTCGCCGACTACGCGGTGCTGGAGAGGCAGGGCTGACGAGGCAGGACGCCGCCGATGAAGCGGGCGACCCCGAGAGCCCGGCGCAGGTCACCCGGCCAGAAACCCACCTGTCCGAGACGCCCGCGCGGCCGCCACCTCCTGCGGGGTGCCCTCTCCCACCACCCGGCCGCCGCCGGCGCCCCCCACCGGCCCGAGGTCGATCAGCCAGTCCGAGGCCCGCATGACATCGACGTTGTGCTCGATGGTGATGACGGAGTGCCCCGCGTCCACCAGCCGCTGGAGCACGTCCAGCAGCCGCGCCGAGTCCGCCGCGTGCAGCCCGGTCGTGGGCTCGTCGAGGACGTAGAGCGTGCGGTCGGCCGCCCGGCGGCCCAGCTCCTTCGCCAGCTTCAGCCGCTGTGCCTCACCCCCGGACAACGTGGGTGCGGGCTGCCCCAGCGGCAGGTAGCCGAGGCCGACGTCCGCCATGCGCCGCAACCGGCCGGCCACGGCGGGCACGTCCCCGAAGACCCCGAGCGCCTCGTCCACCGTCGCCTCCAGCACCTCCGCGATGTCGTACCCCTGGTACCGCACCGCCAGCACCTCGGGCCGGAAGCGGCGGCCCCGGCACCCCGGGCAGCGCACCTGCACGGCCGGGAGGAAGTGCATCCGCACCGTGAGCACGCCCGCGCCCTCGCACCGCTCGCAGCGTCCGCCCGGCACGTTGAAGGAGAACCGGCCCGCCGTCAGGCGTCCCTCGCTGCTCGCGGCGAAGACCTCCCGGATCGGTGTGAAGACGTCCGAGTACGTCGCCGCGTTGGAGCGCGGGACGCGACTGATCGGCTCCTGGTCGATGAGGACCGCCTTGGACAGGTGCTCCCAGCCGTCGATGCCGTCGTGTTCGGCCGGGAGTTCCCCCGCCCCGTGGAAGTGACAGCGCGCGGCCCGGCCCAGGATGTCCAGCAGCAGCGTCGACTTGCCCGAGCCGGACGGGCCGGTGACCGTGACCAGGCGGTTCAGCGGGAACCGTACGGTCACGTCCTTGAGGTTGTGGGCCCGGGCCCCGCGGATCACGACGGCCGAGGCGCTGTCGCCACGGCCACGGGACTGCGGCGCGGGCAGCCGGCCCGACAGATACGCGCCGGTCACCGAACCCTCGGCGCGGGCCACCTCCTGCGGCGTCCCGGCCGCCACGATCCGGCCGCCGTCCCGGCCCGCCCCCGGGCCGACGTCCACCACGTGGTCCGCCGCCCGCAGCACGTCCAGGTCGTGCTCGACGACCAGCACGGTGTTGCCCAGGTCGCGCAGGCGGCGCAGGACGCCGATCAGGCGGGCGGTGTCCGAGGGGTGCAGGCCGATGGTCGGCTCGTCGAGGACGTACAGCACGCCGGTGAGTCCGGAGCCGAGCAGGGCGGCCAGCCGCAGCCGCTGGGTCTCCCCGGCGGACAGGCTCGGCGTGGACTGCTCCAGGCTGAGGTACCCGACTCCGACGTCCACCAGGCGCCGTACCCGCTCCTCCAGGTCGGCGACGACCGGCTCCACGAGCAGCCACTCGTCCTCGGCCGACCGCTCCTTCAGGCGGGCCAGCCAGCCGTCGAGCTCGGTCAGGGGCAGTCGTGCCGCCTCGACGATCGTCAGTCCGTGCACGGTCACCGCCCGGCTCTCCGGCCGCAGCCGGGTGCCCTCGCACAGGCCGCAGGGCTGCTTCACCAGGCCCTGCTTCTCGGCCCGTTCGCGGTACTCGGGGTCGTCGGCGCGCTCGGTGTAGCGCCGCAGCAGCGCCGTCGCGACCCCTTCGAAGCGGCCCGCGGCCACGGACGCCGGCGGGTCGACCGCCGGGAAGTGCCGCCGGAACTCGGGGCTTTCGACGCCGTACACCAGCAAGTCGCGCTGGTGGTCCCCCAGTTCGCCGAACGGGCAGTCCGCGTCGAAGGTGAAGCCGTAGTGGCGGGCGGCGGCCCGCAGCGCGGTGAGGTTCCATTCGGTGAGCTTCGGGTTCCAGCCCCGTACCGCACCCTCGGCCAGCGAGCGGGAGTCGTCGACCAGGCGCCGTACGTCGGGCTGGATCACCTCGCCGAGGCCGGTGCAGGACGGGCACGCGCCCGCGGGCTTGTTGAAGGAGAAGGACCCCATCACCAGCTCGGGCACGAGGGTGCCGCAGTGCGGGCAGGGGGTCTGCTCGCCCTCGGCGTCCTCGTCGGCCGCGGTGGCCTCGGCGGCGTTCGCGTACGACGGCGGGATGCTCTTGCCGCAGCCGGGGCAGGGGCGGGTCCCGATCCGCGACCACAGCAGCCGCAGGTAGGTGAACACCTCCGTGACCGTGCCGACCGTGGAACGGGGGCTGCGGTTGGTGAGGTGCTGGTCGACGCTGATGGACGGGGACAGGCCGCTGATCGAGTCGACGGCGGGTTTGCCGGCGAAGCCGGTGACCATGCCCAGCGACTCCAGGTACTGCCGCTGGCCCTCCTTGTGGAGGGTGTCGAACGCGAGCGTGGACTTGCCGGAGCCGGACAGGCCGGTCAGGACGACCAGCTTGTTCTTCGGGAGGGAGAGGGAGACGTTCCTGAGGTTGTGGAGGCGGGCGCCGGTGACCCGGATGCTGTTGTCCATTCCTTCAAGTCTTCCATTCAAGTGTGATGTTGAGACTTTTCGGGCATAGCGGCTGGCTCCTCTGCCGTAACCTTCAAATCGATGACCAACGAACGCCGTCTCCGCCCCGTCGATCTCGCCCGACTGGCCGGGGTCTCGACACAGCAGATCCGCAACTACGAGGACGCCGGAGTGCTGCCGCCGGCCGCGCGCACGGAGTCCGGCTACCGCGTCTTCACCGACACGCACCGCAGCGCGCTGCTGGCGTACCGGGTCCTGATGCGGGGGTACGGGCCGCTGACGGCGACACGGATCATGCGCGCCCTGCACGACGGGGACGTCCCGGGCGCGCTCGCCCTGGTCGACGCCGCGCACGCCGCCCTGCACGAGGAGCGGGTCTCCCTGCGGGCCGCGAGCGAGGCCCTGGAGCTGCTGGCGGCCGAGCCCCCCGCCCCGCTGCCGCGTTCCGGCGGGCTGCGCATCGGCGAGGTGGCCGCGCTGCTGGGCGTACGGACGTCCGCGCTGCGGGTGTGGGAAGGGGCCGGGCTGCTCACGCCGGGGCGCGAACGCGGCACGGGGTACCGCGTCTACGAACCCGCCGACGTGCGCGACGCCCGGCTCGTGCACACGCTGCGCCGCAGTCACTATCTCTTCGACCAGATCCGGCCGGTGCTTCAGGGGCTGCGCCGGGAGGGCAGCAGCGACGCCCTGCGGGCGGCGATCGCGGCGCGCGGAGCGGCCCTGACGGCTCGCACCAGGGGCATGGTCGAGGGCGCGGGCGCCCTCCACGCCTACCTCGACCGGGTCGCCGCAGCCGGGACGGCGTCAACCGAACGCACCGGCCAGGACTCGTAACTCTGTTCGAGATGCCATCCGATCCATTGAAAAACCGGCGACACCCGGTGTCGCCGGTAGCGGGTTCGGCCTTCCTTTGATCGGGTCTATCCCACCTGCGAACGGAGACCCCCTGTGCGAATGACTGATATCCAGCGCTGCGAGGTCCGACCTGGGCGACTCGTCGAATGGACACTCAGTCCGGCGACCGTCGCGACGGCGAAGGCTCTGCCGGAAGACTCCAGGCCACCGGCGTACATCCAGGAGTCGCACATCCGGACGGCCCGGTCCGTGCGGGAGGACGGACTCTTCGTGCCGACCTGGCTGGGCGCGGCGTTCGACATCCCGGGACGGGCCGACCTGGACGCGCTGGGCGAGGCGCTGCGCGGCTGGACGCTGCGCCATGAAACCCTGCGCAGCGGCTTCCGCTGGGCGGGCGGTCCCGGCGACTCGATCCGCCGCTTCACGCTCGACCCCTCCTCGGTGTCCCTGCACCGCGAGGACGTCGGCGACTTCACCGACGCGGCGGCCCTGGCCCAGCACCTCCAGGACCGCTTCGACACCACGGCCGACGCCCTGCGCTGGCCCAACCTCATCTACACGGCGGTCGTCCGGGACGACCGCACCAGCGTGTACATGGCCTTCGACCACAGCAACGTCGACGCCTACTCCATCCACCGCATCCCCGCCGAGATCCACGAGCTGTACGAGGCCGGGATCGCGGGCAAGGCCGAGGGACCGGAGCCGGCGAGCAGTTACGTCGACTTCTGCGAGGCCGAGCGGGCGGACGCCGACCGCATCGACGCGGACCACGACATCGTCGCCCGCTGGCGGGAGTTCATCCACCGCTGCGGCGGACGGCTGCCGAGCTTCCCCGTCGACCTCGGCCTGGAACCCGGGGGCGAACTGCCCACGCAGAAGTTCATGCGCGAGATGATGGTGGACGCGGACGCGGCCGCCGCCTTCGAGTCGTACTGCCGCCCGTACGGCGGCAGCCTGGTCGGTGTCCTCGCGGCCACAGCCCTGATCGTCCACGAGATCGGCGGCGAGCCCGTCTACCGCACGGTCGTGCCGTTCCACACCCGGGTGAAGTCCCAGTGGTCGCAGTCGGTCGGCTGGTACGTGGGCGGCGCCCCGATCGAGATCCCCATGTCCGAGGCCGTCGACTTCCCGAGCGCCCTGCGCACCGTACGCGCCGCCCTCCAGGCCAACCGCCGGCTGGCCCGCATCCCCCTGGCCCGCGTCCTCCACCTCCTCGGCAGCGACTTCCGACCGACCTCCCCCGACCTGTACTCGATCGTCTCGTTCGTCGACACCCGCGGTATCCCCGGCTCCGACCACTGGACGGACCAGAAGGCGTACGGGCTGCTCAGGGTGTCCTACGGTGACCAGGTCTGCGCCTGGATCACCCGCCTCCACGAGGGCCTGTGGTTCGCCGCCCGTTACCCGGACACGGACATCGCGTACAAGAACATGCGGCTGTACGCCGAGCGGCTGCGGGACATCGTGACGGGCGCGGCCGGCAGACCCTGAGCGACGGCGAAGGCCGGTTCCCGCGACTGAGGGTCGCGGGAACCGGCCTTCGCCGGTACGGGAGCTACACGCCCGCGTACGAGTGCTTGCCGGAGACGAAGATGTTCACGCCGTAGTAGTTGAACAGCCAGCAGCCGAAGGCGATCAGGGCCAGGTAGGCGGCCTTGCGGCCCTTCCAGCCCGCGGTCGCGCGCGCGTGCAGGTAACAGGCGTAGGCGACCCAGGTGATGAAGGACCAGGTCTCCTTCGGGTCCCAGCCCCAGTAGCGGCCCCAGGCGTCACCGGCCCAGATGGCGCCCGCGATGATCGTGAACGTCCACAGCGGGAAGACGGCGGCGTTGACGCGGTAGGAGAACTTGTCGAGGGAGGCGGAGGAGGGCAGCCGCTCCAGGACGGACGTCGCGAAGGTGCCGGGCGTACCGCCGCTCGCGAGCTTGTTCTCGTAGGAGTCCTTGAAGAGGTACAGGATCGTGCCGACCGCGCCGACGTAGAAGACCGCGCCGCAGAAGATCGCCGTGGAGACGTGGATGTACAGCCAGTACGAGTGCAGGGCCGGGACCAGCTGGTCGCTGGCGGTGTAGAGGACCGTGACCGCGAGGCCGAGGTCCAGCAGGACCGAGGTGATCAGGAACAGGCCGAGCCAGCGCACGTTCTTCTTCAGCGCCAGCAGCCCGAGGTACACGCCGACGGCGACCGTGGAGAACGTGATGTTGAACTCGTACATGTTGCCCCACGGGGCCCGCTCCACCGAGGCCGCGCGGGCGATGACCCCGCCCAGCTCGACGAGGAAGGCGAGCACGGTGAGGGAGATGGCGATCCGGCCGTACAGGTCGCCCTGTTCGTCACCGCCGTGCGCCCCGGGCCCGTCCGGCACGTCCCGCTGACCGGCCCCGGCCCGCACGGTGACCTTGGGCCGCTCCAGGACGGCGGTGCCGCCCGCCTGGTTCACGGTGACGGCGGGCGCCTTCTTCGCCTCGGCCGGCTTGGCGGTGAGCGCGGCGGCGGTCTTGGCGACCTTGCTGCGGCTGCCGAAGAGCCATTCGGCGATGTACGCGAAGAACGCCAGGGTGTAGACGGCCATCGCGGAGTAGATCAGCACATTGCTGATGTTCGCGAGGTTTTCGTTGGTGGCGGCGGCGAGAGTCACTTCTCAGCCCCTTCGGCAGGTACGGGGGTTTCGGTACCCGGCTCCTGGTCGGTGTCGGGGGAATCTGCGGGGTCGTCGGGGCCGGGCGCGGGCGGTGTCTCGTCGTAGAGGATCCCGGCGAGTTCGCCGAGCTCCTCGGGGACCTTGGCGGACTCGCTGCGGCCGAGGCCGGCCATCTCCACGACCGTGACGCCGTCGGCGCCCTTGACCGCGCGCACCCAGACGCGGCGGCGCTGGATGAACAGGGAGGCGGCGAGGCCGCCGATGGCCGCGAGGGCCCCGGCGAGGGCCCAGCCGCCGCCGGGTTCCTGGACGACCTGGAAGCCGGCCCACTCCTTGATGTCCTTGCCGAAGGTGACCGAACCTGCGCCGTTCGGGAGCTTCATGGTCTCGCCGGGCCGCAGCAGCTTCTTGAACAGCTTGCCCTTGGAGTCCTTGAACTCCTTCATGTTGGTCTTGTCCATCTGGTACACGCTCTGCGGGATGCCGGAGTCGGCCCCCAGGTCGCCGTGGTAGGCGGACAGCGCGAGCACCGGATAGTCCAGCGCGGGGAACTGCGACAGCATCGTGCCGCTGGCGGCGCCGCCGAAGGTCGGCACGAAGAACGCGTTGAAGCCGAGCTGTTCCTTCTTGCCCTCGGGGTTGCGGTAGCCGTCGAGGACCTTGACGACGCCGGAGGAGGTGACGTTGGCGTCGAGCGGCAGCAGCGGCACGGCGTCGTCGTAGACGATGTTGCCCTTGCCGTCGCGGACGGTGATGACCGGGGCGTAGCCGTGGCTGACGAGGTAGACCTTGGCGTCGCCGATCTCCAGCGGGTGGTTGACCCTGACGGTGGTCTTCTCGTCCTTGCCGTAGGGGCCGTCGCTGTAGGTGAGGTCGGCCTGGTAGACGCGCGGGGTGCCCTTGTTGGGGCCGTTGCGCTCGTAGGTGCCGGTGAACTTCTTCAGGTTGAAGCTGAAGGGCACCAGGTCGTCGGAGGTGAAGAGGCTGCCGGACTTGAAGTCGTCGTACTGGGTGAGGGTGTTGGAGAAGCCGTCGCCCTCGACGACCAGCTTGTTGCCCTCGGACTTGTACAGCTGGCCCCAGGCGAAGGCGACCAGCATCACGATGAGGGCGATGTGGAAGACGAGGTTGCCCAGTTCCCGCAGGTAGCCCTTCTCGGCGGCGACGGCGTCACCGGCGAGGTGGGCGCGGAAGCGGCGCTTCTGCAGCAGGGCCAGGGCGGCGCTGTGCACCTGGTCGGGTTCGGCCGTGGTGCGCCAGCTGGTGTGGGCGGGCAGCCGGGTCAGGCGCCGGGGCGCGCCGGGCGGCCGGCCGCGCAGCTGGCCCACGAACTGCCAGGTGCGCGGGACGATGCAGCCGATGAGGGAGATGAACAGCAGGATGTAGATCGCGGAGAACCACACCGAGCTGTAGACGTGGAACAGGCCGAGCTTGTCGTAGACGTCCCCGAGGGTGGGGTTGCCCTTGCGGAAGTCGGCGACCTTCGTCTCGTCCTGGCCGGACTGCGGGATGAGCGAGCCGGGGATCGCGCCGAGGGAGAGCAGCAGGAGCAGCAGCAGCGCGACCCGCATGGAGGTCAGCTGGCGCCAGAACCAGCGGGCCCAGCCGATGACGCCCAGGGAGGGCAGGTTGGGCGCGTCCTCCGTGGGGGCGGTGGACAGCTGGGAGCCGGCGTCGCCCAGCTCCTGGTCCTCGGCGGCGGTCGGGGCCGGGTCGGAGGCGGTGGTCTTGCTCATCGATCAGATCCCCACAGTGAAGCCGTCGGACCAGACCTGCATCTCCTGCACGATGCGGTCCCAGGCGCCGGTCAGCAGCAGCAGACCGGTCACGATCATCATGGTGCCGCCGATCCGCATGACCCAGACGTAGTGGCGCTTGATCCACCCGAAGGCGCCGAGGGCCTTGCGGAAGGCGACCGCGGCGAGCACGAACGGCACGCCCAGGCCCAGACAGTACGCGATGGTCAGTACCGCCCCGCGACCCGCGCTGCCCTGGTTCAGGGCGAGGGTCTGGACGGCGGCCAGCGTCGGGCCGATGCAGGGCGTCCAGCCGATGCCGAACAGCGCGCCGAGCACGGGGGCGCCGACGAGACCGGCCGCGGGCTTCTTGTGGAAGCGGAACTCGCGCTGGGTGAGCCAGGGCATCATGCCCATGAAGAAGACGCCCATGAGGATCATGAAGACGCCCAGCACCTTGGACAGCACGCCCCGCTGTTCCTGGAGCGTCTGGCCGAAGTACCCGAAGAAGGCCCCGCCGGAGACGAAGACGGCCGTGAAGCCGAGCACGAACAGCGAGGCCCCGGCGACCATCCGGCCGCGCCGGGCCTCGGCCAGGTCGGTGCCGCTGACGCCGGTGACGTAGGACAGGTAGCCGGGCACGAGCGGCAGCACGCAGGGCGAGAAGAAGGAGACGAGTCCACCGAGCAGTGCGATGGGCAGGGCCACCAGCAGGGCGCCGTTGAGCACCGTGCCGTTGGGGTCCGCTACCGCGGCGAGGGTGAGCGCGCTCACGTCACTACTCCGCTCACTTCTCGGCGACGACCGGCTTGAGCATCTTCAGCAGCCGTTCCTCACTGAGCGCGGACAGCGAGCGGGCCGCGATCTTCCCGTCCCGGTCGAGGATCAGGGTGGAGGGGATGGCCTGCGGGTTGAGGGTGCCCTTGTCGAAGCGCAGCAGCAGCTTGCCGGTCGGGTCGTAGAGGCTGGGGTAGGTGATGTCCCAGTCCTTCTCGAAGGCGAGCGCGGCGCCGGTGGAGGTGTCGCGCGTGTTGATGCCGACGAACTGCACGCCCTTGCCGGCGTACTCCTTGGAGACCTTCGCGAAGTACTTGGCCTCGGCGCGGCAGGGGTTGCACCAGGACCCCCACACGTTGAGGACGACGACCTTGCCCTTGTAGTCGGCGACGTCGAGGGTCTTGCCGGCGATGGTCTTGCCGGACAGGTCGGGGGCCGGGGTGCGCTCGCCCTTGGCGACCGTGGCGATGCCGTCGGTGCCGGTGACGAAGTTGGTGTTGCCGCCCCCGCCGGAGGTGCCGCCCGAGCCGCACGCGGAGACGAGCAGCGCGGCCACGGCGGCACCGGCGGTCAGGGCGGCGCGGCGACGGACCCGGGTCGAGAGGGTCGTGCGGGGCGAGCGGTTCGAGCGCAGGGGGGCGCGGCTGGCGGCACTCATGTGAAAAGTTTCGCATGTCCGTTCCGGGGCTCTCGCCCACCCCCCTTGCGGGCGGAAAACCGCATTTCAGGCAGCGTTCCGGGAGGGTGTGGCGGCACCCTGCGGGGCCTTCTCGACGAACCCCTTCCAGCCACCGGCCGGTTGCTGCCCGACGTCGAGCGTGCGGAGCTTTTCGAGCACCTCGGGCTTCTGCACGTCCAGCCAGTCGACGAACTGCCGGAAGGAGACGAGACGCACATCCGCGCCCTTCTCCTTCTCGCGCGCGATGTGCTTGAAGGCCTCCTCCACGGCGTCCATGTAGATGCCGCCGTTCCACTGCTCGAAGTGGTTGCCGATGAAGAGGGGTGCCCGATTAGTCTCGTATGCCCGCTTAAATCCCTGGATGTACGCCTGGGCCGACTGCTGCCGCCAGCCCGGGTAGTTGTGCGCCGGGGCCTTCGTGGTGCTGATGGACTGGTTCGCCAGCATGTTGTAGTCCATGGAGAGGACCTCGAAGCCACGACCGGGGAAAGGTATCTGCTGCAACGGCAGGTCCCAGATCCCCTGCCGCTTCACCGGCCACACCTGACGGCCGCCGGGCGAGGAGGCGTCGTAGCGCCAGCCCAGCTCGCGGGCGGTGGGCAGCAGGTTGTCCTGGCCGAGCAGACAGGGCGTACGGCCGCCGACGAGCTCCTTGTCGTAGTCGAACGGCAGCGACGGCAGGTCCCTCCAGCCGGTGTTGGTGCGCCATTCCTTCACGAAGGACTTCGCCTGGTCGATCTCGCTGCGCCACTGCCGGGGCGTCCAGTTCTTGACCGAGCCGTAGGCCTCGCCGCAGAAGTGCCCGTTGAAGTGGGTGCCGATCTCGTGGCCCTCCAGCCACGCCCGGCGGACGTTCTTCAGCGTCTCCTTGACGTGCTCGTCGGTGAGGTAGCCGATGTCGGAGGCGCCGCGCGGGTTGTTCGGCGGGTCGTAGAGGCGCTTCTTCGACTCGGGCAGCAGGTACAGCCCGGACAGGAAGAAGGTCATGCTCGCGCCGTGCTCCTTGGCGAGGTCCAGGAAACGCGGGAAGAGCCCGTTGCCGACCTCGCCGGCGCCGTCCCAGGAGAACACCACGAACTGCGGCGGGGTCTGACCCGGCTCCAGCGGCTCGGGCCTGGCGGGCTGGTGGGGCTGCTTGCCGGTGTAGGCGGTGGAGCCGTCGCCGATGGGCCGGGCGGTCGGCTTCGGCTTCGACCCGCCCTGTGCGGATTCCCCGGAACCACCGGCATGGCTGGACCCGTCCGACCCGGTGAGTCCGCCGCACCCGGCGAGCGAGACGGCGGCCGCGGCCCCCGCGCCGATTCCGAGCATTCCCCTGCGGGAGTAAGGGCGCATTGCATCCCCGTTCATCGCGTTCTCTGGTGGTCATCCAGTCAGAGGACGTGATGAACAGGGAGGTTCCGCTGATATTTGCAGATTCCGTAACGAAGCGATCAGAAGCGAACGGAAAGGGCTTACGCGCCGAACGCCTTGTCCTTCCCCTTCGCCGGCTTGGCACCGGCGAGGAGATGCGCCGGGACGAGATCGCGGGCCGGCTCGGTGTAGCCGACGGAAACGATCCGGTCGCCGCGGTACGTGAAGGTCGTCAGCGAGGCGAGCGTGCACTGCCGCTTGCGCGGGTCGTGCCAGAGCCGCCGCCGCTCGACGTACGACCGCACGATCCAGATCGGCAGCTGATGGCTGACCACGACGGCCTCGTGCCCCCGGGCCCGGTCCTTCGCCGCGCTCAGCGCGTTCATCATCCGCACGACCTGGTCGACGTACGGCTCGCCCCAGGACGGCCGGAACGGGTTGACCAGGTGCTTCCAGTTCCCGGGCTTGCGCAGCGCCCCGTCCCCGACGCCGAACGTCTTGCCCTGGAAGATGTTCTCGGCCTCGATCAGCCGCTCGTCGGTGGCGAGGTCCAGCCCGTGCGCCTTGGCGATCGGCTCCGCCGTCTCCTGCGCCCGCTCCAGCGGCGAGGCGACGACGTACGTCACATCGCGCGCCGACAGGTGCTCGGCGACCCGGTCGGCCATGCGGCGGCCCAGCTCGGAGAGGTGGTAGCCGGGCAGCCGCCCGTAGAGGATGCCGTCCGGGTTGGCGACCTCGCCGTGCCGCATGACGTGGACGACGGTGATGTCGTCGTTCGTCCCCTGGGGCGTCTCGTTGCTCATGCCGTGGCCTCCGCGGCAGCTCGGGCCGCCGCCGGGAGGGCGTCGGCGATCCGCTGCACGGCCCGCTCGTCGTGCGCGGTGGAGACGAACCAGGACTCGAAGGACGACGGCGGCAGGTAGACGCCGCCTGCGAGCAGCGAGTGGAAGAAGGCGGTGAAGCGGAAGGACTCCTGCGCCTTGGCGTCCTCGTAGTTCCGCACGGGCCGGTCGGTGAAGAACACGGAGAACATGTTGGAGGCGTTCTGGAGCGTGTGCGCGACACCCTCCTTGGTCAGGGCCTCGGTGACGAGCCCCTGGATCTGTGCGGAGACGGCGTCGACCTTGTCGTAGGCGGCGTCGTCGAGGAGGCGCAGCTGGGCGAGACCGGCCGCGGTGGCCACCGGGTTCCCGGACAGCGTGCCGGCCTGGTACACGGGCCCGGCCGGGGCGAGGTGCGCCATGACGTCCGCGCGCCCGCCGAAGGCCGCTGCGGGGAAGCCGCCGCCCATGACCTTGCCGAACGTCATGAGGTCGGGGCGGACCCCGTCGACCCCGAACCACCCGGCCCGGCTGGTCCGGAAGCCGGTCATGACCTCGTCGGAGATGTAGAGGGCGCCGTTCTCGGCGCAGAGGTCCTTGAGGCCCTGGTTGAAGCCGTCCGCGGGCGGTACGACGCCCATGTTGCCCGGGGAGGCCTCGGTGATCACGCAGGCGATCTCGCCGGGGTGGGCCGCGAAGGCGGCGCGTACGGCGTCGAGGTCGTTGTACGGCAGGACGATGGTGTCCCCGGCCTGGGCGCCCGTGACGCCGGGGGTGTCGGGCAGCGCGAAGGTGGCGACGCCACTGCCCGCCGCGGCGAGCAGCGAGTCGACGTGCCCGTGGTAGCACCCGGCGAACTTGATCACCTTGCTCCGCCGGGTGAACCCGCGCGCGAGCCGGATCGCGGACATGGTCGCCTCGGTCCCGCTGGACACCAGCCGCACCTGCTCGACCGGCTCCACCCGGGCGACGATCTCCTCGGCGAGTGCGACCTCGCCCTCACCGGGCGTACCGAAGGACGTACCGCGGGCGACGGCGTCCTGCACGGCGGCGATGACCTCGGGGTGCGAGTGCCCGAGGATCATGGGCCCCCAGGAGCACACGAGGTCGACGTACTCCCTGCCGTCGGCATCGGTCAGATACGGCCCCTTGCCGGACACCATGAACCGCGGTGTGCCGCCGACTGCGCGGAAGGCCCGCACCGGCGAGTTCACGCCACCTGGTGTGACGGCCGCCGCACGGTCGAACAGAGCCTGCGAGGCCGGTGCTTCATACGGATATGCCAGTTCGCTCATGACCTGCGACTTCTCCGACCTTCTCCGACGTCGTCGGGATCCGGGTGTGAGTGACCTGTTCAGGGTAGGACAGTGCCCTGCGAGCGGTCCCCGAACCTCTGTCGTCTGCGAGACTGGGGCGTGATACACACAGCTCAAACGGCCCAGGGTGGTCGGAGGCTGCGAAGATCCCGCGGACAGATGTTTCAGCGCACGTTTCGGCGAGCGGCCGCGGGGGAGGTCACTGACACGATGATCGGGTTGCGCGGCGGGGGCGACGCGTCCTAGAAAAGCAGTCGGGTGGAGATATGCATCGCGGTGGCGGACTGGGCGAGGGGACTGATGACCTGGGTCCTCGACGTGCCCGGCGGGGAAGGCACCGGCGCGAAGCGGAGGACACGCAGGAAGCACGTCAGACGCAGGGGCTGCCGAGTGAACCGGACCGGCTCGACCGCCGTACTGAACGCCGGATGGACGATCTTCGGACGGGGAGCAGGAATGGTGGTCGGGTGGGGGTGACGTACAAGTACTTCGGCGCGCCCGACGGCGCGACCGCGGCCCGCGTCCCGATCTCGATGCGTCCCGAGGAACTCGGCGGCGACGAGCTCGGTATGAACGGCATGTTCACGAAGATCAAGCCGGAGACCATGGCGGCGATGGTCCTGACGGGCATCGAGGGCGTCCCCCTGCACAAGGTGCCGCCCCTGGAACTGGTCGTCCTGCACCCCGACTACGCGGTCGTGAAACTCCCGATGACCGTCGTCGACCCCCTGCGGGGCATCGGCGAGGAGGCGGTGGGCGCGGCGGCCTTCATCTGGTCGACGGTCCCGGACCGGGGCGGACCGCGGGACGCGTTCAACGTGTACCAACTGCTGCACGAGTGGCAGGACTTCAGCCATCGGCTGCATGAGGCGGGGCATCAGCCGTACTGCCTTGTTTGGCCCTGATCGGCTCTGAGCTGGGGTTTCTTGCGGATCGGGCGGGGTCTTCGGGCCTCGCCCTTTTTGGTGCCGGGAGGGGCCGTCAGGCGGCCAGGGCACATTGCGGGCACATTGGTTTTGCTGGGGGTGCTGATGTGCCCTGGGCGGCGGGCGGGCCGCCGTCGTCTTCCGCCTCGGCTTCCGTTTCCGTTTCCGTGAAGGCGTCGTCGATCCACCTGCAACGACTCGCTGGCCTCCTTCCCGAAGTCAGCCGGCGCTATCGCCTCGGCGGTGTCGAGTCCCAGTTCCGCCACCTGATGCGCGTGGCCGTCTCCGTACGCGAAGGCGCCATCTCCTCCTCCACGCTGCTCAAGCGGCTGCGCTCCGGTTCGCGGAAGAATGCCACCTACACGGCCTTCCGGGAGGTCGGCCGGGTGATCCGTACGGTGCAGCTGCTGCACCACCTCTCGGATGCGCCACTGCGCCGGCGGGTGACGGCGGCAACCAACAAGGTGGAGTCGTTCAACCGGTTCTCCCAGTGGATCGGCTTTCGGCAACCGCGGCGTCATCGCCGACAACGACCCCATCGAGCAGGAGAAGGCGATGAAGTTCAACGCCCTGCTCACGAACGCGGTGCTCTTCCACAATGCCCTGGACATCGCGGAGATCGCCCGTCAGCTACTGGAGGAAGGGTGGGGAGATCGCCCCGGAGGACCTGGCCCACATCTCGCCGTACCTGACCGAGCACATCAACCGGTTCGGCGAGTACTCCACGCACGAACTCGGCATCCAGCCCGACGCATACGACCCGAAACTCGACGTCGACTTCATCCCGCTGCGAGCAGGATCTGACCGCCGTCGGCCTCGACCAGGCCGCCTGACGGTGACGTGCCTTCAGCGACGCAGGATGCTGACGCCTCCCTGCCCAGGATCGGGGCGTCCTCGCATCCTGAGCCTCCGGCGCCCGCCGGCGCCCGCCGGCGCCGGAGGGTTGGTTATCGGGCGGCGATGACGTTCAGGTAGCCCATCATTCCGGTGTCCTCGTGTCCGGTGATGTGGCAGTGGAAGAACCATTTCCCGGTGAAGTCGGTGAAGCGGATCCGGATCACCACTTTTCCGGGCTTTCCGTTGACTGCGTGGGGGACGCTCACGCCGTCCATGTAGTCGGCGTGGGGCTGGGCGACGCCGTTCACGCTGAGGACCTGGAACGGCGCGACGTGGAGATGGAACGGATGATTCTGCTGAGCCTTGTTCGTGAGCGTCCATTCTTCGACCGTTCCGAGAGTGGCCGGTTCAGCGAAAGTCGGTTTCGTGTGGTCGAACAGCTTGCCGTTGATCCAGAAGTTGTTGCCGCGGTCGTCGTTCAGGACGATGCTTCGGGATCGGGCGATGGGTTCTTTGGACAGATCGGGGTGGGATCCGGGAAGCGGACCGGTGATCTGGGGCGAGGTGGCCATGCCCGGCCGTCCTGCGGTGGCGGCCGGCCCCGCATTCCCGCTGTCCTTCTGGACGTTGACCTTCATGAGGGGGGTGTCGGGGTATTCGTCGCCGGCACCGTTGAAGGGGTCGGGCCCGGTCTTGTGGGCGAGGGTTCTGAGCCAGGTCGATCCGGTGGCTCCGGCGGTCACCAGGACGTCGAAGCGTCTGCCGGGCGGCATCAGAAGGTGCTTGGCCCGGGCCGGCGCCGCGGCGGGAATCCCGTCCTGGTTGACGACGGTGAAGGTGCCGCCGTCGAGCTGGAGGTCGTAGGCGATGGCGTAGCCTTCGTTGGCGATGCGCCACAGCTGGGTTTCCCCGGCCTTCATGGTCAGCGTGGGCTGGTATTGGCCGTTGACCAGCCGGACCGTCGGCTCTGCGGGCTCGAGGACCCCGTCGGGGTAGACGATCGAGCTGGATGAGCTGATCTGGGTGTCCTTGAGCGCCAAGGTGTGAGCGGTGATCCCGCGGTAGGCCGGTGGCAGAGTTTCGCGGCTGTCCCCGACGATGATGGTTCCCGACAGCCCCGCCCCGATCTGGCTCTCAGTTCCATTGCAGCGAACGTTCGCGGGTGCGGGGCTCTTCGCGGGTGCGGGGCTCATCGTCATCCCCGGCATCGGACGGCCGTTCCCGTCGCACATCTCGTGGTCGTGGTACCAGTACGTTCCGGGTTCCTGGTTGGCGGGAATGTCGAGGTGGTAGGTCTGAATCTGCCCCGGCTTAACGGACAGGTCGATGTTGTCCGCGCTTCCCTTCGGGGACAGGTGCATCCCGTGGTAGTGCAGGTTGGTTGACGTGCCAAGGTGATTGGCCAGTTTCAAGGTGACACGCTGGCCTGGAACCACATGGAGGGTCGGCCCGACGAGACTTCCGTTGTAGGTCTCCGCGAGGACCTTCTTGCCCGAGATCATCACCTCTTTCTGCACCGCAGTCAGCTGGACCGTCAGCTCCTTCGGGGTCGCCGTGTTGAGGTCGGGCGGTTCCACCAGCGCAGCGCCGGGAACCATGCCGGCCGCCTGCTCTTTGGTCGTCGGCAGCAACTTTCCCTTGGGCGGCGCGGGCGGCAGTCCGGTAAACGCCGGATCTGGCTCTCCGGTAGCCGCCGGGTGCGAGTGCGGCTCTGCGCTCTGGCAGCCTGCGAGGCAGACGGACAAGAGAGCGGCCGCGACAGCGACTGCTCCGAGGCGGGTGACGCGCGATCGAGGCGCGGTCGAGCGTGCGGACAAAAGGCTTTCCTCACTGGGCGGCGGAGCAGATGCGCTCCTCCTGAACGGGAAGAACATCAAGACCCCGAATCGGGCGCCTGGCCTTCGTGGCGGTGGCCTTCCTGACCGTGGCCTTCCCAGGGGTTCTTGGGGAGTCCTCGGGGCTTGGAAGAAGGGCTGTAGGGCCCCTCATGGCGTGGTCGTCCTGGAGTCGGACTCAAGACTCGAACAGGAGACGGTGGAAAGGGATCCGGCACCTGGCCGGAACCACCCCGCCGATCGGCGGGGCTGAAGCGGAAGATCGGCGGATGCCAGCCGCCCCGTCACGCATCGAAGCTGGAGTTGCACGAAGCGAATGGAGCGATGGTCATGCATGTCGGATTGCTGGGGTTGCGGGTGTTCTTCGGGCTGGTTCTGGCCTCGCATGGGGCGCAGAAGCTGTTCGGGTGGTTCGGGGGCGACGGGGTTGCGGGGACCGCCGCGGCGTTCGAAACGATGGGGTTTCAGCCGGGGAGGCCCTTTGCGGTGATCGCGGGGCTGACTGAAATGAGTGGCGGGCTGCTGCTGGCCGCTGGTCTGGCGTTCCCGCTGGCCACGGCCATGGTCATCGGGGTGATGATCAATGCGGTCAACGCCTCGTGGGGGTCCGGGTTCTACGAGGGGACCGAGACGCCGATGCTCTTCGCGGCCGTCGCCGTGGCGCTCGCCTTCACCGGGCCGGGACGCTACGCACTGGACGCTGGACGTCCCTGGCAGCGCACCGGCACACGGTGGGCGCTCGGGTCGGTCGGTCTCGGTGTGGCGACAGCCCTGCTGACCCTGTTGATCAAGGGTTAGATCTTGACCCCGGCCAGGTGGCCCAGGGCGACAAGCACGATCACCGACGGCAGATCGTCGACAGCGATCTTCGACCGAATCTCCACTGCTTCTGGCTCAGACCACCGCCAAGACTGTTTCACAGGTCCTCGCTCGTGAAACACCCGGCCGCCCGGCGGTCCACCTGCGGCGACCATGTTTCATGAGTCGTTGCAAACGACTGGACGTCTGAAGCACCCTCAGGAAACAGTCCGGGCTTGTGAGCGACGACTTCAAGCGCGTGGAATCGCACGACTGCCCCCCCGGGTAAGCGGTACCTCGACTGGAACCTCGACGACCCCGCCGACAAAACCGCTGCCGACGTCCGCCCCATCCGCGATGAAATCGAACGCCGCGTCCGCGGACTCCTCGACGAGCTCGACGCCCTGGCACAGCCCGTGACAACGTACGCGCCCACATCCCCGACGCCCTCCGACTCGCCGCCTCCGGAAAGGTCACCCCCGAACGGGTCGTCTGCGTGGGGCGACGCTGCGTCATGATCAGCGCATGACCGAGATCGTGCTGATGTCAGATCCCAGAGTCGCGGCAGTCCCCGTCGTCGACTGCGGTGAAGAGCTGCTCGACGTCAGGGCGGGGAAGTCCATTGCCGTCGACCCACGGAGGGAAGACGGGGCGGGCGCCTAGGCGCACCTGCGGGAGGGGGTCCTGTCCCGCCTTCTGAAAGCTCAGGAGTTGCTGCCGGACGGCGTTCGTCTGTTGTTCGTCGAGGGGTACCGGCCGTCCGCCCTCCAGCGTCTCTACTTCGAGCGGTACTCCGGCGCACTGCGGGCGGACCACCCCGACTGGTCGGCGGAACGGGTGCGTGACGCCGCGAGCCGCTACGTGTCACCGCCGGAGATAGCTCCCCACAGTGCCGGCGCGGCGGTCGACCTGACCCTCATGTCCGCCGACGGGCGGGAACTCGACATGGGGACGCGGGTGAACGCCAATCCGGAGGAGAGCGACGGCGCCTGCTATACGCACGCCCCCGACGTCCCGCCCGCAGCACGCGGCAACCGGCGGCTCCTCGGCGACGCGCTGACGGCCGCGGGCCTGGTCAACTACCCGACGGAATGGTGGCACTGGTCGTACGGCGACCGGTACTGGGCCCTTGCCACCGGCGCGGAGCACGCGATCTACGGCGCCTGTGAGCGGACTTGAGTCATGACGCCCCGAAGGATCCAGAAGAAGGATGAGGCAGCCCCGGGGAGGGCAGTACGTGTACTGGGCGCGGGCGACTCCCGTGCCGTGTCGCCGACCTGGGGGGAACTCATGCGCGATCTCGCGGACTCGATCGAATCGATGGAGCAGCTCGCCACCGTGTGGCGGGTCATGGTGCTCGACCGGGATCCGCAGGCGGACGTCCGCGATCTGCCGGGGATCGCCGTCCGCTGGGCCGACTGCCGGTTCGCCTTCTGGAACTGCGTCACGCTGACCGAACCCGGCACCACCGCCGGGCTGCTGAAGCAGCGGCTGAACGAGGTCGCGGAGATCATGCGGTCGAAGAAGTGCCCCGGTTTTCTGTGGGTCTTCGAGGATCTGCTGGACGACGAGGCGCGCGCGGGGCTGGGGGACGCCGCCGAGCGAGCCGGGCTCGTGCACGCCTTTCCCGGTACGGGCATGGCGGGGAATCTGCTGCCCCTTCCCGAACCCGCCCACCCCGACCTGACGTTCGTACGCGTGACCACCGACGAGCAGCTGCGGGCCTTCGCCGACATCAACTCGCGTGCCTACGGCTTCCCGTTGGAGGACGGCCGTGACGGTCTCGGCCGCTCCTCGATCTGGAAGAGCCAGGTGCACGCCTACCTGGGCGTGCGCGCCGACGGCACCCCCGTGACCTGCGCCGCCACCGTCGAGGCCGACGGCCGCCTCTTCGTGCTGCTCGTCGCCACCGATCCGGCGTGGGAGCGCCGGGGATACGGAGAGGCCGTGACGCGGAAGGCCCTGTACGAGGGTGGCCGGGCCACCGGGCTGACCCGGGCGACCCTGCACGCCACCGCCGCGGGCGCGCCCGTGTATCCGCGCATCGGCTTCGAGGCGAACTCCCCGATGCACTTCTTCGCCCTCGCAGAGGCCTGACGCGGGTCTCCCGGCGGCGCGTGCCGCACGCGCCCCCGCCCCGCGTCACCTCACTCCCCGGGTGCCGGCCCGCCGGTCCGCTCCCCCTCGTCCCGGGCCCGGGACCGGGCCACCGGCGCGGTCGTCGCCCGCGGGATCACATACGTCGGCAGCACGACGTGCCGCACGTGATCCGCCTCGGGGTCGTCGATGAGCTTCAGGGCCAGCTCCCCGGCCTCCCGGCCCATGTCCGACGGTGACTGGGCGACCGTGGACAGGTCGAACCAGTCGGCCAGCGGCTGGTCGTCGAAGCCGAGGACGGAGATCCGCTCGGGTACGGCGACCTGCGTCCTGCGCAGGTTCCAGATGAGGGCGACGGCGAGCTCGTCCTGCTCGGCGAAGACGGCGGTGGGCGGCTCGCGCAGGCTGAGCAGCATGCCGAGCACCTCGGCGGCGGCACGCTTGTCACCGACCCGCGTGGACACCACCAGGTCGTCGTCGAGCGGGACCCCCGCTTCGGTCAGCGCCTGCTGGTAGCCCAGCAGCCGTTCGTCGGAGCTGAAGGAGAAGCCGCTCGCGCCCGCGGTCTGGACGAAGGCGATCCGGCGGTGGCCGAGGTTGAGCAGGTGCCGGGTGCCGTGCAGGGCGCCGGCCACGTCGTCGACGTAGACGCTGGGCCGTCCCTGGACGTGCTGGCTGACGTAGATCACCGGCATGTCGAGGTCGTCCAGCCGCGCGGTCTCCTCGTCGGTGAGGTCGAAGGAGAACACCAGGAGCGCGTCGGCGTTGCGGCGTGCCGGGAGGTGCTCGAAGAACGCGGTGCGCTCGGCCAGGTCGGGGATCTCGTAGACGTTCAGCTGCATGCCGGCCGCCCGCAGCAGCGGGGCCAGGCTGGACAGGGCGGCTCCCATGAACCAGGAGTTGAGCGTCGGGACCAGCACCGCCACCGTCCCGGTCCGGCCCGTGACGAGGCTTGCGGCCTGCCGGGACACGGCGAAGTTCAGCTCGCGCGCGGCCTTCTCGACGCGGGCCCGCACCTCCGGCGAGACCGTGGACAGGCCGCGCAGCGTGCGCGAGACGGTGGATGTGGAGACCCCGGCCCGTTCCGCGACGTCGGCCATCGTGGGGTGCCGTTGAGCTGGAGGCATGGGCGGACGGTAACACAGGAATTCGCTCTCCGACCCGCCGATGTGACAGCGCTTTCATGCGGATGCGACGCGAATGGGCAGCGATTACTCCCACGTAATGCATCTGCTTCGGCATGGCACGCCCCTGGCTTGCAAACGTTGTCCCACCGGCCTCGGCGAAGGTGGCCGGACGCCTCACACGGAGCCCGCCGGTGTCAGTCGAGTCCCCCGCCCACCGTGAACCCGATCACCGTCCCGCCCCCTTCCCGCCGGAACGCGAACGGCGCTCCACCGTGCGCGAGTGCCACCTCCCGGACGATGGACAGGCCCAGTCCGGAGCCCGGCAGGGAGCGGGCGTCGGCGGCGCGGTAGAAGCGGTCGAAGACGCGGTCGAGGTCCTTGTCGGCGATGCCGGGGCCGCGGTCGAGGACCTCGACGCGGATCGTGCCCGGCCGGGCGGGCCCGGCGACGACGATCTCGACGGGGGCCGTGCCGGCCTGGTCGAACTTCACCGCGTTCTCGACCAGGTTGGACAGCGCCCGGGTCAGCATCCCGGGCCGTCCGTCGGTGGTGGTGTCGCCGCTCGCACGGAGCAGGATCCGCCGGCCGCTGCGGCGCCGGGCGAGGCCCGCCACCTCCTCCGCGATGTCGGCGACGTTCACCCGCTGCGGCGGCTCGGTGTCGGACTGCCCGGCCGCGAGGTCGACGAGCTCGTTGACCAGGTCGGTCAGCTCCCGGGCCTCCTGGCCCAGATCGGCGACCAGTTCCTCGCGGGACCCGGGCGGGAGTTCGTCGATCCGGCGGAGCAGGGAGATGTTCGTACGCAGGGAGGTCAAGGGCGTACGGAGCTCATGGCCCGCGTCCTGGACCAGGCGGCGCTGGTCCTCCTCGGACTGGGCGAGCCGCCCCAGCATGCGGTCGAAGGCCCGGCCCAGCCGGCCCACCTCGTCGTGACCGGCGACGGGCACCTGGATGCCGAGCCGGCGGGTGCGGGCGACGTCCTCGGCGGCGTCGGTCAGGACGACCAGGCGGCGCGTGATCCGCCGGGCCAGCCACCAGCCGAACAGGCCGGCGGCGATCACGACGGCGGCCATCAGCAGGAGCGTCCGCCGCTGGAGCGCCCGCAGCAGGTCCTCGACGTCGCTGAACTCCTGCGCGACCTGCACCGCGCCCCGGCCGCCGCCGAGGGAGACGGTCGCGACGCGGTAGACGTCGTTGCCCACGTCGACGTCCTTGTGCTCGGCCACCCGCCCGGACGTCGCAGCCCCGGCGATCCGTACGTCGGCGCCGGTGACCGGCAGCCCGGGGCTGCCCGGGTCGACGACATGGCCGTCCGGGCCGAGCACCTGCACATCGGTACGGGCGGGCCGGACGAGGTCGTGGCCCGGCGCGGCGGACGAGAAGTCGCCGGGCGTCATGCGGTTCTGCCGCACCTCGTCGCGCAGGTCCTGCACGACCTCGGCGAACACGGTCTGCTGGTCCACCCGCACGAGCCGGGCGGCAGCGCTGTACGACAGGATGCCGACCAGGATCGTCACGGCCGCCGTCACCGCCGCGAACGACACCGCGAACGTGGTGCGCAGCGAGACCAGCTTCGGCCGCCGCCCGCCCACCAGCCGGCGGAGGCGGCTCACTCAGTCCTCCCGCAGCACGTAACCCACGCCACGCACCGTGTGGATCAGCAGGGGCGCGTCCGGCTCGTCGAGCTTGCGGCGCAGATAGCCGACGTAGACGGCGAGGTTCTTCGAGCCGGGGCCGAAGTCGTAGCCCCAGATGCGGTCGTAGATCGTCGAGTGGTCGAGGACGATGCCCGCGTTGCGGACCAGCAGCTCCAGCAGTTCGAACTCGGTGCGGGTCAGCTCCAGCTCGCGCGCGCCCCGCCAGGCCCGGCGCGCCTGGGGGTCCATGCGGATGCCGGCCGCCTCGATGAACCGCTCCGGGAGCGGCTTGGGCGCCTCGGCCGCCGGTGTGCTCCCGGCGCCCACCGGGCTGGTGCGGCGCAGCAGGGCGCGCAGCCGGGCGAAGACCTCCTCCACGTGGAAGGGCTTCACCACGTAGTCGTCGGCGCCCGCGTCCAGGCCGGCGATCCGGTCGGCGGTCTCCACGAGGGCGGTCAGCATCAGGATCGGCGTCCGGTCGCCCTCGGCGCGCAGCACGCGGCACACCTGGAGCCCGTCGATGCCGGGCATCATCACGTCCAGGACGAGGACGTCCGGACGGTTGCGGTGGGCCTGCGCCAGTGCCTCGACACCGTCGGCGACCGCCATGACCTGGTAACCCTCCAGGGTCAGGGCGCGCTCCAGGGCGTTGCGGATGGCGCGGTCGTCTTCGGCGAGCAGCACTGTTTGGGACACGCGTCCAGTGTGCCCCGGCGCCGGGCCTACGGGGTCGGATGAGCTGCGCCGGAGCGTCCTTCTTACTGCCCTCTCACCAGGGGTCACGCAACCGCGGCCCGGGGGCCTACCGTCCTCTCACCCTCGGGTCCCGGCGAGCCGGGCCGCGTGCGTCGGCGCGTCCGGGACGTCCGCCGGGCGGCCCACGGCGAACTCCTTGCGCAGCACCGGTACGACCTCCTCGCCCAGCAGGTCGATCTGCTCCAGCACGGTCTTCAGCGGCAGCCCGGCGTGGTCGACCAGGAACAGCTGGCGCTGGTAGTCGCCGGCGTACTCCCGGAAGGCCAGCGTCTTCTCGACGACCTGCTGCGGGGAGCCGACGGTCAGCGGCGTCTGCGCCATGAAGTCCTCCAGCGACGGCCCGTGCCCGTACACCGGTGCGACGTCGAAGTACGGCCGGAACTCGCGCACGGCGTCCTGCGAGTTCCGCCGCATGAACACGTGCCCGCCCAGCCCGACGATCGCCTGCTCGGGCGTGCCGTGCCCGTGGTGCGCGTACCGGGTCCGGTACAGCTCGACCATGCGCCTGGTGTGCTCGGCCGGCCAGAAGATGTTGTTGTGGAAGAAGCCGTCGCCGTAGTACGCGGCCTGCTCGGCGATCTCCGGCGAGCGGATCGACCCGTGCCAGACGAACGGCGGTACGCCGTCCAGCGGGCGGGGCGTGGCGGTGAAGCCCTGCAACGGCGTACGGAACTTCCCCTCCCAGTCGACGGCCTCCTCGCGCCACAGCCGGTGGAGGAGGGCGTAGTTCTCGATCGCGAGCGGGATGCCCTGCCGGATGTCCTGCCCGAACCAGGGGTAGACGGGCGCGGTGTTGCCGCGGCCCAGCATCAGGTCCACCCGGCCGTCGGCCAGGTGCTGGAGCATCGCGAAGTCCTCGGCGATCTTCACCGGGTCGTTGGTGGTGATGAGGGTGGTGGCGGTGGAGAGGATCAGCCGCTCGGTGCGGGCGGCGATGTGGCCGAGCATGGTGGTCGGGGACGACGGCACGAACGGCGGGTTGTGGTGCTCACCGGTGGCGAAGACGTCGAGGCCGGCCTCCTCGGCCTTGAGCGCGATGGCGACCATCGCCTTGATGCGCTCGCGTTCGGTCGGCGTGCGGCCGGTGGTCGGGTCGGGCGTGACGTCGCCGACGCTGAAGATCCCGAACTGCATGATCGCTCACCCTCCAGGTTGTTTACCCTTCAACCATACCTGCGGGGCGGACTGTGCCGAGCGAGTGCCACACCCCGGCGTGCGAAGCTGCCCGCATGCAGATCGTGCGTTCCGCCGCCCTCTTCGTCCTCGCCGCCCTGCTGGAGATCGGCGGCGCCTGGCTGGTCTGGCAGGGCGTGCGCGAGAGCAGGGGCTGGCTGTGGGCGGCCGGCGGCGTCCTCGCGCTCGGCGCGTACGGCTTCGTCGCGACGTTCCAGCCCGACGCCCACTTCGGCCGCGTCCTCGCCGCGTACGGCGGGATCTTCGTCGCCGGTTCGATCCTGTGGGGCGTGGTCGCTGACGGCTACCGCCCGGACCGCTGGGACGTCACGGGCGCACTGGTCTGCCTCGCGGGCATGGCGGTGATCATGTACGCCCCGCGAGGAAACTGATCGGCCTCCCGGCCCCGGCCGGGGCCTCAGAACGGCTCGTCGGGCAGCAGCCCCAGCTGCCCCAGGAAGTCCATCTCGTCGAAGTACAGGCGGTAGTCGACGATCCGGCCGTCCCGCACGGTGGCGATGTCCACCCCGCGGATCCTGATCTCCTTCTGCGTCGGGGGCAGCGTCTCGCCGTTGGGCAGCTCCAGCGGCCCGGTGTTCCGACCGCTGAAGATCCCCTCGTCGATGGCCGTGTCACCGACCTCGTAGGAGTGCAGCGACCGGAACGTCGCCTCGGGGATCGCCTCCGTCATCGTCCGCCAGTACTCGACGATGCTGTCGCGCCCGCGCAGCTCGCCCTCGTCGGGGGTGAAGGCGACCGCGTCCTCGGCGTACAGCTCGCTGATGACCTTCAGATCGGCGTGCGTGGTGACCGCGTCGGTGAGCCGGTCCATGACCTCACGTGCCTCGCCCATGATCCACCTCCGGTGGTGCCAGGGGATCACCCGCCCTCATTCTCCCACCGCCGGGCCCGCCTATCCTGGCCGGAAGCCCTGGGCCGACGCCGGCCCGACCCCGCACACCACGTCCGAGGAGCTCCCATGGCCACCGCCGCCCCGTCCGCAGCCTCCCGCATCGCCGTCGTCACCGGTGCGAGCAGCGGAATCGGCGCCGCCACGGCCCGGCAGCTCGCCGCCGCGGGCTACCGCGTCGTCCTCACCGCCCGCCGCAAGGACCGCATCGAGGCGCTGGCGGAGGAGATCACCAAGGCGGGTCACCAGGCCACGGCGTACGCCCTCGACGTCACCGACCGCGCGGCGGTCGACGAGTTCGCCACGGCCTTCAAGACGATCGGCGTGCTGGTCAACAACGCGGGCGGCGCGCTCGGCGCCGACCCGGTCGCGACCGGTGACCCGGCCGACTGGCGCCAGATGTACGAGACGAACGTCATCGGCACGCTCAACCTCACCCAGGCCCTGCTGCCCAAGCTGATCGCGAGCGGCGACGGGACGGTCGTGGTCGTCTCCTCCACCGCGGGCCACGGCACCTACGAAGGCGGCGCGGGCTACGTCGCCGCCAAGCACGGCGCGCACGTCCTCGCCGAGACGCTGCGCCTGGAGATCGTCGGCCGGCCGGTCCGCGTCATCGAGATCGCCCCCGGCATGGTCAAGACGGACGAGTTCGCCCTGACCCGCTTCTCCGGCGACAAGGAGAAGGCGGAAAAGGTCTACGAAGGTGTCGCCGAGCCCCTCACGGCCGACGACGTGGCCGACACCATCACCTGGGCGGTCACCCGCCCCAGCCACGTCAACGTCGACCTCGTCGTCCTCCGCCCCCGCGCCCAGGCCTCCAACACGAAGGTCCACCGGGAACTGTGATGCCCGACGCCGACCGGGAACGGGAAGCGCGGCGCCTCGCCCAGGAGACGAAGAACGAACGCCACATGTGGTGGTGGCTCGCCTACTTCCTCTTCGGCATCCACATCGTGGCGTTCGTCATGATCTACGCGGTGATGCACGCGCCGAAGTAGGAGCGGTCAACCCTTCACACAGACGACCTGCTTCAGCTTCGCCACGACCTCCACCAGGTCCCGCTGCTGGTCGATGACCTGCTCGATCGGCTTGTAGGCGCCCGGGATCTCGTCCACGACGCCGGAGTCCTTGCGGCACTCCACGCCCCGCGTCTGCTCCTCCAGGTCCTTCGTCGAGTACCGGCGCTTGGCCGCGTTGCGGCTCATGCGCCGGCCCGCGCCGTGCGACGCGGAGTTGAAGGACTTGTCGTTCCCGAGGCCCTTCACGATGTACGAACCCGTGCCCATGGAACCGGGGATGATCCCGTACTCGCCCGAGCCGGCCCGGATCGCGCCCTTGCGGGTCACGAGCAGGTCCATCCCGTCGTAGCGTTCCTCGGCCACATAGTTGTGGTGCGCGCTGATCTCCGGCTCGAAGACCGGCTTGGCCTTCTTGAACTCCTTGCGGATCACGTCCTTCAGGAGCGCCATCATGATCGAGCGGTTGTACTTCGCGTACTCCTGCGCCCAGTACAGATCGTGTCGGTACGCCGCCATCTGCGGGGTGTCCGCGACGAAGACGGCGAGGTCGCGGTCGACCAGGCCCTGGTTGTGCGGGAGCTTCTGGGCCACGCCGATGTGGTGCTCGGCCAGTTCCTTGCCGATGTTGCGGGAACCGGAGTGCAACATCAGCCAGACAGAACCAGTCGTATCTGTGCAGACCTCGACAAAATGGTTTCCTCCGCCGAGCGTTCCTATCTGCTTTCCGGCACGTTCCTGACGGAACTTGACCGCCTCCGCCACCCCGTCGAACCGCCCCCAGAAGTCCTCCCACCCGGCCGTACCGAAGCCGTGCAGCCGCCCCGGGTCGACGGGATCGTCGTGCATCCCCCGCCCCACCGGGATCACCTGCTCGATCCGCGACCGCAGCCGCGACAGGTCCCCGGGCAGGTCGTTCGCCGTCAGGGAGGTCTTCACCGCGGACATTCCGCAGCCGATGTCGACGCCCACCGCCGCCGGGCACACCGCACCCTTCATGGCGATGACCGAGCCCACCGTCGCACCCTTGCCGTAGTGCACGTCCGGCATGACGGCCAGGCCCTTGATCCAAGGCAGCGTGGCGACGTTCCGGAGCTGCTGGAGTGCGGAGCCCTCGACCGCGGCCGGGTCGGTCCACATCCGGATCGGCACTTTCGCACCAGGTATCTCTACATACGACATAGCGTCCTCAATCCCCCGTGAACGAGTAAAGGTCTTCAACAGCAAATACCGGAGCCAAGGTCGACGAAAGGGAAACCGGACCGGCGTCCACGGCAGTGCGTGCGATACACATTGTGTTCATCGGCCGCCCCGCGGCGGCAAGCCAATATCCGCGTCGAGAGGAGCCACCACGTGCAACGGAAGGCGTACGCACCAGGTATCGCCGCGCTCCTCGCGGCCCTGCTGGCCGGCTGCACCGGCGGCTCCGGCGACGGCGGCCCGACGGACGACTCCAACCCGGGCGACACGGGCACTGCTTCGGCCGCCGCCGAGCCGGGCCGGTACCGCACGCTGCCCGAGCCCTGCGGCGCGGTGAGCGACGGTTCCCTCGACGAACTCCTGCCGGGCATCCGGCAGATCACCGACGAGGACCAGCGCGAGAAGGCGTACGAGGGCCAGGCGACGGTCACGTACGACACCGACCGCAAGGTCGGCTGCCAGTGGAAGGTCGACGCGCAGCAGGCCACCGACCATCTGCTCGTCGACTTCGAACGGGTCGTCTCCTACGACAACGCGGTCAGCGACGACAGCCAGGCCGAGCAGCTCTTCGCGGAGAAGGAGGCGGCGGCCCACCTGCCGGAGCCGACCGCCACCGAGTCGGTGACCCCGGGCAGCACCCCGGCCGGCGGTGCCGCCACCACTGCGAGCGGCACCCCCTCCCCGTCCGGCACCTCGTCACCCTCGGCGTCCGCCTCCGCCACCCCGACCGAGCTCCAGCCCCGCGTCCTGGAGGACGTCGGCGACGAGGCCTTCCTCGACGACGAGCTGAACAGCTCCGGTTCGACCGCCAAGCAGCGGACGGTGACTGTGGCATTCCGCACGTCCAACGTCATCGTGACCATCGAGTACGCCGAGCAGCCGGCCACCGTCGGCGTCGTCCCGGACAGCAAGGAAATGCAGGACAGGGCCCGGAAACTGGCCTCGCAGCTGGCCGATTCGCTGAGCGACTGAGGCCCCTTCACGCCCCCTTCACGCGCACCCGCAAAGCACCCGAAGGAAGAACACACGGCTGCCTCACCGCGTACGGTGACCACTCGGACCCGTTCCGACCGCAGGAACCACGAGCGTCATGAGTGAAGGAACCATGCAGCTACGAGCACAGCGAGACCAGCGCAATCAGCGAGCGAAGCGACTCCACCGCGTCCTTGTCTGCGCGGCCGCCGTCCCCGTGGTGCTGGTCGCCGCCGGCTGCTCCTCGGACTCCGGCTCCGGCGACAGCACGGACAAGGCCGCCAAGGCCGCCGCCTCGGCGTCCGCGAGCCCGTCGCCGACCGTGCAGGCGGCGGCGTACGGCAAGCTTCCGGAGGCCTGCAAGACGCTGTCGAAGAAGACGCTGAAGGACCTCGTCCCGGAGAGCAAGTCCGGCAAGGAGGGCAAGTCGGACGACATCTCGGCCCGCGCCAACTGCTCCTGGAACAGCCTCGACAACAACGGCGTCAAGGGCTCGCAGTTCCGCTGGCTGAACGTGTCGATGCTGCGCTTCGAGTCGGACGTCACCCGCGGCCCGGCCGACAAGCAGGCCCAGGAGTACTTCGAGAAGCAGGTCCAGGACGCCCAGGCCGTGGAGGGCGCCAAGAGCACCAAGTCGGAGCCGGTGCCGGGGACCGGCGACGAGGCGACGGCCGTGCGCTACGAACTGAAGAAGAAGGAAGGCACCTTCAAGCAGCAGACGGTCGTGGCACGCGTCGAGAACGTCGTCGTCACCCTCGACTACAACGGCGCGGGCCTGGCCGGCGACAAGAGCCCGAGCGCCGACGACCTGATGAAGGACGCGAAGAAGGCCGCCAAGGAGGCGGTGGCGGCGGTGTCCGACGCGAACGGCGCGGGCGGCGGCAAGGCGAGCGGCGCCCCGTCCAAGTCGCCGTCCAAGTCCCCGTCGAAGTCGGCCTCCAAGGACGCGTCCGAGGAGCCCGCGAAGGAAGCCTCGGAGTCGCCGTCCAAGAAGCCCGCGGCGAAGAGCTGAACATCCCCGACCGGAACCGGCCACCCGTCCTCCGCACACATGTGCCACCCTGTTGCGCGCAACAACACGCAAGGGGAGGGGAGTACGGGTGGCCGCGCCACTGCAGCTGACTCGGATGCACCGCGTTCTCATCGGTGTGGTCGTGGCCGGCGCCGTGATCATCGCCGGAATCGGCTTCGCCGGTTCGTACGCGGCCGTCCGCGAGTTGGCCCTGAAAAAGGGCTTCGGGAACTTCTCCTACGTCTTCCCGATCGGCATCGACGCGGGCATCTGCGTCCTGCTGGCCCTGGACCTGCTCCTCACCTGGATCAGGATCCCCTTCCCGCTGCTGCGCCAGACGGCCTGGCTCCTGACAGCGGCGACGATCGCCTTCAACGGCGCCGCGGCGTGGCCGGATCCGCTCGGTGTCGGCATGCACGCGGTGATCCCGATCCTGTTCGTGGTCGCGGTCGAGGCGGCCCGGCACGCGATCGGCCGGATCGCCGACATCACGGCGGACAAGCACATGGAGGGCGTCCGCCTCACCCGCTGGCTGCTCTCCCCCGTCCCGACGTTCCTCCTCTGGCGCCGCATGAAGCTCTGGGAGCTCCGCTCCTACGACCAGGTCATCAAGCTGGAGCAGGAACGTCTCGTCTACCAGGCCCGGCTGCGTTCCCGCTTCGGACGGGCGTGGCGCAGGAAGGCCCCGGTGGAGTCCCTGATGCCGCTGCGGCTGGCCAGGTACGGGGTGCCGCTGGCAGAGACAGCTCCGGCGGGCCTGGCAGCGGCAGGCATAGAACCGGCCCTGATCCCCCCGCCGCCACAGCCGGAGCTGGACGCGCCGGCCAGCCCAGCTGCGGGCAATCGTGCCGCTGGGGCGGCGCCCGTCCCACAGAGAGCGGCACCTCCCGGCGAGCAGCGCCTGGAACTCGACAGCAACCCCCACGCAGAGCACCCCGCATACGAACCCGGACCAGACCAGAGCCCTTGGTTCAACGCGCAGCGCGAGGTCGAGTACCAGGGCGGCTACGACCCGGCCTACGACCCCGAGCAGTACGCCCAGTGGATCGCGGAACAGCAAGAGGCCGAGCAGTACCAGACCCAGTACGAGCAGGAACCCACCCCGGAGGACACCGGCAGCTTCCCCATCCCGGTGGGCCCGAACCGCACCCGGGAGCTGGGCGACGGCGGCGGCACGCCCCCCGCGCCCGAGCCGGACGAGGAGTCCTACTACCAGGTCTTCAAGCAGTCGATCAACGGCAGCTACCCGACCCCGAACCAGCTCATCGACAACCTGGAAGCGGAATACGGCATCCGCATCGACACCACGGAAGCCAAGCGCATGGTCGACCGCTTCAGCAGCCGTCACTACAAGGAACTGGAAGAAGAGCACATCGCATGAAGAAGGGGCCCTGCGAACAGGGCCCCTTCTTCAACACCGGCGGCTACTCCCCGAGCAGGGCCCGCACCCGCTCCTGCCCCACCGCCAGCAGCAGCGTCGGCAGCCGCGGTCCCGTGTCCCGCCCCACCAGCAGGTGGTAGAGCAGCGCGAAGAACGCCCGCTGAGCCGTCTTGATCTCGGCCGGCAGCTCCTTGGGCGTCGCGTCCGCCGAGAACCCGGCCTGCACCTTGGGCACGCCGTACACCAGGTGCGTCAGCCCGTCGAGCGACCAGTGCTCGGCGAGTCCGTCGAGCAGCAGCCGCAGCGACTGCTGGGACGCCTCGTCGAGCGACTTCAGCAGCTCGGCGTCGGGCTCGTCCCGCACGATCGTCCGCTGTTCGGCCGGCACGTGCGTGTTGATCCAGGCCTCGGCCTTGTCGTACCGCGGCCGGGCCTCGTCGAGCGAGGTCAGCGGCTGCTCCGGGTCGAGCTCGCTCAGGATCCGCAGCGCCTGGTCCTCGTGCCCGGCGGTGATGTCCGCGACGGACGCCAGCGTCCGGTACGGCAGCGGCCGGGCCGTCCGCGGCAGCTCACCGGCGGCCGTACGCACCGCACGCGAGTGCGCGGCGACGTCGGCCGGCAGGGCGCTGCCGTCGGCGACCTTGGCGTCCAGCCGGTCCCACTCGTCGTAGAGCCGCTGGATCTCCTGGTCGAAGGCGACCTTGAAGGACTGGTTGGGCCTGCGCCGGGCGTAGAGCCAGCGCAGGAGCTGCGGCTCCATGATCTTCAGGGCGTCGGCGGGGGTGGGGACGCCGCCCCGCGAGGACGACATCTTGGCCATCCCGGAGATACCCACGAAGGCGTACATCGGCCCGATGGGCTGCTTCCCGCCGAAGATCCCGACGATCTGCCCGCCGACCTGGTACGACGACCCGGGCGACGAGTGGTCGACGCCGCTCGGCTCGAACACGACCCCTTCGTACGCCCACCGCATCGGCCAGTCGACCTTCCAGACCAGCTTGCCGCGGTTGAACTCGCTCAGCCGGACCGTCTCGGAGAAGCCGCAGGCGGTGCAGGCGTACGTCAGCTCGGTGGAGTCGTCGTCGTAGGACGTGACGGTCGTGAGGTCCTTCTCGCAGTTGCCGCAGTACGGCTTGTACGGGAAGTACCCGGCGGAGCCGGAGCTGCCGTCGTCCTCGCCGGCCGCGCCGGAGCCCTCGGCGGCCTCGAGCTCGGCCTCGTCGAGGGGCTTCTGCGCCTGCTGCTTCTTGGCCGGGGCCTTCTTCGTCCGGTACTGGGCGAGGATCGCGTCGATGTCGCCGCGGTGCTTCATCGCGTGCAGGATCTGCTCGCGGTACACGCCGGAGGTGTACTGCGCGGTCTGGCTGATCCCGTCGAACTCCACGCCCAGCTCGGCCAGCGACTCGACCATCGCGGCCTTGAAGTGCTCGGCCCAGTTGGGGTGGGAGGAGCCCTTCGGCGCCGGGACGGACGTCAGCGGCTTGCCGATGTGCTCCTTCCAGGCCTCCTCGTCGACCCCGGCGATGCCCTGGGGCACCTTCCGGTACCGGTCGTAGTCGTCCCAGGAGATCAGGTGCCGCACCTGGTACCCCCGGCGGCGGATCTCGTCGGCGACGAGGTGCGGGGTCATGACCTCGCGCAGGTTCCCGAGGTGGATGGGGCCGGACGGCGAGAGGCCGGACGCGACGACGACCGGTTTGCCCGGGGCCCGACGCTCCGACTCCTCGATGACCTCATCCGCGAAACGGGAGACCCAGTCGGTGGTCTCGGTGCTCTGAGCCACGATCGGCACGTCCTTCTTTCTGCATCGGGCAGCCGGTACGGTCGCACGGCTGACCGCACCATTGTCCCAGACCCCCTCGCGCCCGGAAAAACGGCTTTACCCCCATGGGATACTGGCCGTGTCTATCCATTCCCTCGAGGAGAACGGCACCCTTACCTATGGCCTCGGTCACGTCCCTCAGCGACTCCGTCCACCAGCGCCTCGCGGCGGCCCTGTCGGCGGCTCTGCCGCAGGCCGGCTCCGCGGACCCGCTGCTGCGACGAAGCGACCGGGCCGACTTCCAGGCCAACGGGATCCTGGCCCTCGCGAAGAAGGAGAAGGCGAACCCGCGGGAGCTGGCGACGCAGGTCGTCTCGCGGGTCGAGTCGGGTGACGTGATCAAGGACGTGGAGGTCTCCGGCCCCGGCTTCCTGAACATCACGATCACCGACCGGGCGATCACGGAGAACCTCGCCGCGCGCTACGCGGACGACACCGGCCGCCTCGGCGTGCCGCGCACCGAGCACCCGGGCACCACGGTGATCGACTACGCCCAGCCGAACGTGGCGAAGGAGATGCACGTCGGTCACCTGCGCTCCGCGGTGATCGGCGACTCGGTGGTGCAGCTGCTGGAGTTCACCGGCGAGACGGTGGTCCGGCGCCACCACATCGGCGACTGGGGCACCCAGTTCGGCATGCTCATCCAGTACCTGGAGGAGCACCCGCACGAGCTGGACCACCAGGACGGCGGGGACCTCCAGGCCTCCGGCGAGCAGGCGATGTCGAACCTGGACCGCCTCTACAAGGCCGCGCGCAAGTTCTTCGACTCCGACGAGGAGTTCAAGACGCGGGCCCGGCGCCGGGTGGTGGACCTCCAGGCGGGCGATCCGCAGACGCTGGCCATGTGGCAGAAGTTCGTGGACGAGTCGAAGATCTACTTCTTCTCCGTCTTCGAGAAGCTGGACATGGAGATCCGGGACCCGGACATCGTCGGCGAGTCCGGCTACAACGACATGCTCGCGGAGACCTGCCGCCTGCTGGAGGAGTCGGGCGTCGCGGTCCGCTCCGAGGGCGCGCTCTGTGTCTTCTTCGACGACATCAAGGGCCCGGACGGCAAGCCGGTCCCGCTGATCGTGCAGAAGTCGGACGGCGGCTACGGCTACGCGGCGACCGACCTGTCGGCGATCCGCGACCGTGTCTTCAACATCAAGGCGGACACGCTGCTGTACGTCGTGGACGCCCGCCAGTCGCTGCACTTCAAGATGGTCTTCGAGACGGCCCGCCGGGCGGGCTGGCTGAACGAGGACGTCAAGGCGGTGCAGCTCGCCTTCGGCACGGTCCTCGGCAAGGACGGCAAGCCGTTCAAGACCCGTGAGGGCGAGACGGTCCGCCTGGTCGACCTGCTGGACGAGGCGATCGACCGCGCGTCGGCGGTGGTCCGGGAGAAGGCCCAGGACCTCTCCGAGGAGGAGATCGCCGAGCGGGGCACCCAGGTCGGCATCGGCGCGGTGAAGTACGCGGACCTGTCGACGTCGGCGAACCGCGACTACAAGTTCGACCTCGACCAGATGGTCTCGCTGAACGGCGACACGTCGGTCTACCTCCAGTACGCCTACGCCCGTATCCAGTCGATCCTGCGCAAGGCCGGCGAGGCGCGCCCCGCCGCGCACCCCGAGCTGGATCTGCACGAGGCGGAGCGCGCGCTGGGCCTGCACGCGGACTCGTTCGCGGCGACGGTGGCGGAGGCGGCGGCGGAGTACGCCCCGCACAAGATGACGGCGTACCTGTACCAGCTGGCGTCGCTGTACACGACGTTCTACGACAAGTGCCCGGTCCTGAAGGCCGAGTCGCCGGAGCAGATCGAGAACCGCCTGTTCCTCTGCGACATCACGGCCCGCACGCTGCACCAGGGCATGGCCCTGCTGGGCATCCGGACACCCGAGCGGCTCTGACGCCCGAGCGCTGTGGCACCCGTGGGGTGGCCGACGTCCGCGTCGCCGCCCCACACCGGTGACAACTCCTTTTCGCCCCAGTACAGTTGCATATTCCTCCAGCGTCGCGGGCGGAGGACGTACCGGAGACGGTGCGGGTGATCGGCACGGGGGAGTCATGATCATCTCCGAGGAGTCGCGGGCCGCCGGGGCTGCCGTCCTCGAGCGTGACCTGGCTGTGCCGGGGCAGGCCGTCGGCCGTTTCCGCCCGGGCGGCAATCCGCACACCGAAGAGCACACCACGGTGCTGCCGGAAGCGGCGAAGGCCGCCGCCCTGGCGATCGACCCGCCCGCCCGGCTGGACAACCTTCCCTTGCTGCCGTCGGCGCCCTTCGTCGGGCGCATCGACGACCTGGGCCGCTTACGCGCCTCCCTGCTGTCCGGCGGCGGAGTCGTCACGCAGACGGTCGCGACCGCGGTGAGCGGTCTCGGAGGGATCGGCAAGACCGCCCTGGCGCTGCGCTACGCACACCAGAGCGACGAGTACCGGCTCGTGTGGTGGATCACCGCCGAGAGCGAGGAGCAGATCGCCTCGGGGTTCGGCGAGCTGGCCCTGCGCCTCCACCCGGACTGGGCCCGCGGGGCCCCCGCCAAGGAACGCACCGAGTGGGCGCTGGCCTGGCTGGAGGCGCATTCCGGCTGGCTGCTGGTGTACGACAACGTGGAGCGGCCCGAGCACCTCACCCCGTTTTTGGGCCGACTCATCGACCGTGGCCACCAGTTGGTCACGAGCCGCTGCCGCACCGGCTGGCCCGAGGGGGCCCGCCTGGTCAGCCTGGACGTGCTGGACCACGGGGAGGCCGTCGACCTGCTGTGCGCGACGGCCGGCCGCGGGGGCGACCGCACCGCCGCCGAACGGGAGCAGGCCGCGCGGCTCGCCGAGAACCTCGGGCATCTGCCCCTGGCGCTCACGCAGGCGGGCGCCTACCTCCGGGAGACCGGCATCGGCTTCGCGGCCTACCAGGCGAAGCTGGCCCGCGTCCCGGACGCCGTACTCAACGACGGGGCGGGCCGCTCGGGCCGTACGATCGCCCAGATCTGGCGCACGAGCCTGGAGTCCATCCGGTCCCGTCGTCCCTTGGCCGTTCCGCTGCTGTACACGCTGGCCTGGTACGCCCCGGAGGCGACGCCCCGCGAGGTGCTGCGGCATCTGGGCCGGCCCGAGCGCGAGGTCGAGGAGGCGCTCGACGCGCTCCGGGACTACCACCTGATCACGTCCGGCCCCGAGGGCCTCACCCTGCACCGCCTCGTGCAGCAGACGCTGCGGCACGCCGAGCCGCCCGAGGTGCCCGAGGCGCGGGACCTCGCCGAGCGGGCGCTGGCGGCGGAGCTGTCCGGCGCCCCGGCCGAGCGCGTACGGCGGCTGCTGATCCACGTCCAGGCGCTCGCGGAGACCGGACCGGCCGCGGAACCTGCCGCCGAGGCGGTCGAGATGTACCGGCGGGGCGCCGACGAGCTGGTGGCGCGGGAGCAACACGTCCTGGCGATCCCGCTCATGACGCGGGCCGTCGAGGGCAGCGAGGCGCTGCTCGGCGTAGACGACGACACCACGCTCGACCACCGCGACCGCCTGGCGGAGCTGCACGCGAAGGCCGGCGATCCGGCGCGGGCGGTCCGGCTGTGCCAGAACGTCTACCTCGACCGGCGCCAGCGGTGCGGCCCGGACGCCGTGGAGACACTGGCCGCCCGGCAGCGGTTGGCGTACGCGCACCGCAAGGCGGGCGATGTGATGCGGGCGGTCGACGAGCTCACGGCCGTCGTCGCGGACCGCCGCCGGATCCAGGGCGAGCAGCACCCGGACACGCTCGGCAGCCGCAACGACCTGGCCTACGCGCTCCAGACCGCGGGCCGGTACCAGGCCGCCGTGGAGGAGTTCGCGGCGGTCGTCGCCGACCGGGAGCGTCTCCTGGGGGCGGGGCACCGGGACACGCTCGCCAGTCGTACCAACCTCGCCTACGCCCACCGTGAGGCCGGTGACCACCGCACCGCGCTGGCCCTGTACGAGCAGGCGGTCGAGGACCGGCGGCGCGAGCACGGCCCCGACCATCCCGACACGCTCACCAGCCGCGGCTGGCTGGCCGCCGCGCACTCCGCCGCGGGCGATCCGCGCCGGGCGGTGGCCCTGTACCGGGAGGTGGTCGCCGCCCGGGAGCGCGTGCAGGGCCCGGACCATCCCGATACGTTGCGCAGCCGCAAGGACCTGGCGTACGAGCTGGCCGAGGCGCACGGACCGGACGCGGCGCTGCCGGAGTTCGAGTCGCTGGCGGCGGACAGCGCCCGTATCCAGGGGCCGGACCATCCAGCGACCCTCGACTACCGCGACGACATCGCGGAGGCTCATCGGGAGCGGGCCGACTACGTCCGGGCGGTCGCGGGTTACGAAGCGGTGATTGCCGACTACGCGCGGGTGCGGGGCCCGGACCACCCGGACACGCTGCGCGCGCGGGAAGCGCTGGCCTACACCCGGCAGCTCATGGGGGACCACGCCCGCTCGGTCCGCGAGCGCCGGGCACTCGTCGCGGACCGCGCCCGCGAACAGGGCGGCGATCATCCTGCGGCCCTCACCGCGCGCGCCCATCTGGCCTACGCCCTGCGCGAGGCCTCTGATCTGCCGGCCGCCATCGAGGTGTTCGAGGAGCTGCTGCGGGACCGCACCCGGGTCCTCGGCCCCGAGCACCCCGATGTGTTCGCCACTCGCGAGTCCCTGGCCCGCACCCGGCAGTGGGCGGGCGACCACCCGAGCGCGGTCGCGGAACTGGAGAACCTGCTCCAGGACATGGAACCCCTGCTGGGCCACGACCATCCGCGCGTCCTGTCGATCCGCCACTCCCTGGCCCAGGTGTTCGTCGAGGAGGAGCGCTACGCGCGGGGGCTGGAGTTGTACGGCGGGCTCGTGGAGGTCTATGAGCGGGTCCACGGCCCTGATCACCCCTTGACGTTCGGCATGCGGTCGTGGCTGGGCGCGGCCTACCGCTCGGCCGGTGAGTACGGCCGGGCGGGCGAGGTGTTCGACGCGCTCCTCGCCGACCGGACCCGTGTGCAGGGCGCCAACCATCCGGACACGCTGGAGGCCAGCAGCTGGTGTGCCTGGGTCTTCCGCTCGGCGGGACAGCATCAACGCGCCATCTCGGTCTACGAGGAACTGGTCGAGGCCCGGACCAGGGTCCTGGGCGCGGATGCGCAGGCGACGCTGAACTCCCGCAACGGCCTGGCGCTGGCCCGGCTGGGCGCCGGCGACCACGAGGGCGCGATCGCGGGGTTCACGGAACTGCTCGCCGACCACCGCCGGCTGCTGGGCGACGACGCCCCGGACACGCTGCTCACGCTGGAGAACCTGGCGGACGCCTGCTCGGCCGCCGAGCGGCACGACCGGGCCGTCGCCCTGTACGAGGAAGCCGTCGAGGCGTGGACCCGCATCTGGGGGGCCGATCATCCGCGCACGCTGCGCGCCCGGCGGGATCTGGGCCTGGTGCAGAAGGCGGCCGGACGGCACCAGTTGTCTCTCAGCACGCTGGAGTCCGTGCTCGACGGGCGCAGGCGTCTGTTCGGGCCCCACCACCCGCAGGTGCTCGACGTGCGCTTCGATCTGGTCAGCGCGCACTGTGCGTCGGGCGACTACAGCCGCGCCGCCCAACTCGCCGGCCAGTTGGTCGCCGACTGCTCGCGGGTGCGGGGCCGGGACCACGTCAGCACTCTGAACGCGCGCTCGTGGCAGGCGTACGCCTGGATGTGGTCCGGCGCGTACCGGCGGGCGATCGTCGCGTTCGAAGGACTGGTGGAGGACCGGACCAGCTTCCATGGGGCGGATCACGGCGAGACGTTGGCGACCAGGTACCTGCTGGCGACGGCCTTCGCCGAGCAGGGCGATCACGACCGGGCGGTCGCGCTCGGCCAGGACCTGGTGAACGATCTCGCCCGGTTCCACGGGGCCGACAGTCCGCGGGACTTCGACGACCGCACCATGCTGGCCCGCTGGCGGGAGCACACCAGGGACCGTGCGGGAGCGCTGCGGGACCTGGACGTGTTGCTGCGGGACCACGAGCGGTTGCTCGGTCCCGATCATCCCGACACCTTCGCCCTTCGGCGCACCATCGCCTGGGTCTGGCTGGGGTCGTCCACCGCCGGCCGGGCCGTCGCGACCGCCGCGAGCGTGGTCGCCGATGCCACCCGGGTCCTGGGCGCGGACCACCCCAGGACGCTCACCGCGCGCGCCACCCTCGCCGCCGCGTACAGCACGGCGGGTCAGGTCGCGCACGAGGTGCGACTGCGGGCATCGCTCGTGGACGACCGCGCCCGGATACACGGTCCCGACCACAGCTCGGTCCATGCCGCGCGCCGGAGCCTGATCTGGGCGCGGCTCCAGGCCGGTCAGCGCGTGCTGAGCGTACGGGACGCCATGGCGCTGGTCGACGACAGCAACCGCACGCGGGGCCCGCAGCACCCCGATACCCTCGGCTGCCGCAATCTCCTGGGACACGCCTGCTGGGAGGCGGGCGACCCCCATCGCGCGGCCGCGGTCTTCGAGGAGCTGCTGAAGCAGTGCGAGGACGTCCTCCCCGAGGAACACGAGACGACGTTCTGGGTGCGCGGCAACCTTGCCTGGCTGACGGCGGACACCGGTCCGGCGGACGACGCGGTGCGGTGGGCGCGGAACCTGGTCGACGATGCCACCGAGCTCTTCGGCCCGAACCACCGGCGCACCCTGGAAGTGCTGCCGGTGCTGGCGCACGCCCTGGCCCAGGCGGACGAGCCGGAGCAGGCGCTGGAGGTGCTGCGGGACCTGCTGCGCCGCACCGCGCTGTTGCGGGCTCGGCTGGATTATCCGGAAACGGTCGACGACGTCGTCCGTGTCCATCATCAGGCAGCCGCGCGGGAAGGCGAGCCGGCCTCGACCGGTGGACCGGCGGAGGAGGATGAGGAGTACGACGACGAGGCCCTCCGCCTGGGCGTGCTCGTCGAGTTGTTCGCCGATCGCTTCGGCGGCTTCCTCCCCACCCTGGCGACGCAGCTCGCCCACACCCTCTCCGACGCGGGCGATCCCGCGGCCGCCGTGGCTCTGCTGAAGGCCGTGCACGCCGGGCGGGCCCGGATGTTCGGCCCGGACCATCCGGACACCCTGGAGAGCCTGGCCGAGCTGGCCTTCGCCTGTCTGGAGGCCGACGACCCGGACTCGGCGCCGTCGCACGAGGAACTGCTCGCGCGCTGGGAGCGGACGTTCGGCCCGGACCACCCCGACACGGCGGAGCTCCGCTGGCGGCTGCGCACCGCGCGGCCGGCCTGGCGGGCCCGGCTGACGCTGCTCACGGACGACGTGACGGCCGGGCGGCCGGTCACGATCGAGGTCGGGCTGGAGCGGGAGGACGGTACGACGGCGGCTGTGCCGCCGCGGCTGGTGGTGGCCGTCAGCTGTCCCACGGCGACCACGGTCGACCCGGCCACGGCCGAGTACGACTCCGGAGGCGCTCCCACGCGTTTCACCCTGGCCGCCCCCGGGCCGGGCGCCCACGACGTCCGGTTCACGCTGTACGACCACGCCTCGGGGCTGGTGTTGCAGGAGCTGAAGACCGTTGTCCACGTGCAGGGTGCCAGGGAGGACTGACCCGGATGCCGCAGGATCTGGCCGTGGAGGTACTGAGGGACCCCTCCCACGGCTTCACGGGGGTGCCGCCGCAGCCCGGGAGCACCCCGCGTCCGCCGGACGGGGAACCGCCGGCGGAGCTGCGGGTGAAGCTGTACCGCACCAGCGAGAAGGTGTTGACGATCTTCGCCTGCGCCCCGGACGCGTCCTCGGACCCTGCGTTCCCGCGCTGGCACGAGGCGCCGCTGGAGGTCTCCCCCGACGACCTGCTGGAGCGGGCGGACCGCCTGCGTAACAGGTGGCACGACCTGGTGGTGTACTACCGCAGCGAGGGCGACGAGTCCGGGGCGCTGGTCGGCAGCCGGCCCTTCGCGGAGACCGCCGACCTCAGCGAACTCGCCGACCGGGCCGATTCGGTGACGGCGAAGCTGGCCGAGGAGGGGTACGACCTGCTCGACGTGATGCTCCACGGCAGCGGCTACGACCTGGGCCGTTTCCGCGAGTTCCTGCTGACCGCACTTGCAGGCAAGGAGACGCTGCGGATCAGCTTCGACTCCCGGCTGTATCTGCCGTGGCCCATGCTCGCCGTGGATCCGGCGGCGTGTGCCACGCCTTGGGAGGCGTTCCTGGGCCACCGGCACCAGGTCGAGCAGACCACCACCGGCTATCCCTGGGACCACGCCCCGCTCGGCCAGCGCGACCTGGCCACCACCAGCCTCAACAAGGACGACTCCCTGGACCGCGTGGGCCGCGCGCGCGAGGTGCACAAGCTGCTGGAGCAGCGCTCCCGGCTGATCGTGCGTTCCCGGGGCAGCGACCTGTTGCACGCCCTGGCGGGGCCGGTGCTCAACGAGGACGTCATGTACTTCTGGTGCCACGGCCGCATGGTGCAGAGCGGACCGTCGACCCCGGGGCTGTCCATCCGGCTCTCCGACGACGAGCACATCGACGGGCCGGTGGTGTCCCGCAAACGGCGCCGCTTCCGTCACGACTCACGGGCCAGGTTCAAGCCGTTCGTGCTGCTCAACGCCTGCGGCACGGCACGGGCGGCGGCGCCCGGCCGGCTGAAGCACCTCGGGCAGGAACTGATCGACATGGGCGCGGACGGCGTCCTCGCCCCGCAGATCGACATGCCCCAGGAGTTCGCGACGGAGTACGCGTACGCCTTTCTGGACCTGTATCTGACCGGCCGTTACACCGCCGGCGAGATAAGCCGGCTGCTGGTGCGACGGTTCGCCTCGGAGTTCCGCAACCCGCTCGCCCTGGCCTACTCGCTGCACTGCGGCATCGACAGCCGGCTGAGGCTCGTCTCATGACCGGCCCGCGGACCCGGTTGCCCGCGCCCGTCGAGATCGACCTGGACGACAAGGGCAGGCTGACACTGCCGGGCAGCGACGTGCCCGTGCCCGCCGGCCGCGTCGCCGAGCACCTGGCGCGGAGCCTGGCCGTCCCGCGCTGGGCGACCGACATCCACGTGTACGTGCACGGCTGGCAGACCGCGCCGAGCAGCGCCACCCGGACCGCCCAGCGCCTGCTGCGGCACTCCCTGGACCTGTACGAGGCGGCGCCGGAGCGCTATCCCGGGCTGAAGGCGGGCTACCGCCCCTGGTGCGTGGTGGTGCGCTGGCCGTCGTCCAGCCTGCCCACGCTCAAGGGTTACCGCCGCATCCGCGACCGCGCCCACGCGATGAGCGCCGACGGCACCGGGCACGCCCCGTACGTCCTCGGCCACCTGCTCGGCTACCTGGACACCGAACGCACCGACCCGACGGGCCCCGCGGTCCTGGCCAACCGGCACGGGCAGTACCTCCACCTCGTCGGGCACTCCTTCGGCGGCCGGTTCCTGTGCGAGGCGGTGCAGCGGGCCGCCGAGAAGCCTCCCGTGCTCGGCTGGAGCACACCGCACGATCCGCGCCGCCCGTTCACCGTGGACAGCGCCCTGATCTTCCAGATGGCCGCCCCGCGCGACGCCTTCGTCCGGTACTTCGACACGCTGTTCCCGCGCGACGGGCGGCCCGGCGCACCCCTGCGCGGCCCGCTCGCCCTGACGCACTCGCGCTGGGACCGGGCCACCGGCTTCTGGCACCTGCGCGCCGAGAAGGCACCCGGAATCGGCCACTCGGGCGCCGGTGCGGCACCGGTTCCCCAGTTCACGACCAGGTTGCTGCCGACGTCCGAGGTCTACGAGCAGGCCACGCTGGATCACCGGCTGGTCAACGTGGACGCCGACTGGCTCTACCGCGGCAGCCGCCGTACCCGGCTGCATCCCTCGGGCGCCCACTCCGACTTCCTGCGGCCGGAGTCCGCGCACCTGCTGCTGACCCTGGCGGAACGCTCGCGCTGAGGGTTGCGGCCCGTACGCCCGCACACGGGTGCGGCCCGTCCTCTCCCCCGTGGGGAGGACGGGCCGCGGTCTGTCGACGGAACCGGCGGTGCCGGGTCAGCAGTTGGGGCAGGCGTTCGCCATGCGCTTGAACGCGGCGCGGGTCCCCGGCCCGGGGTCTCCGTCGATCTCGCCCTTGTACCCCCACTTGGCCTTCAGCCAGCGCTGCAGCGCCATCACCGTGTTGGGCCCGACCTTCCCGTCGATCTTGTCCTTGTAGCCGTAGTGCTTCTTGAGGAAGCGCTGGAGCGCCTTCCAGCTGTCGGTGCCGAGCTTCCCGTCGATCTTGCCCTGGTACTGCCAGTGCTCCTTCAGGACGCGCTGGACCTTCTTGGCCTCCTCGACCGTCAGGCCGAGGTTGACGACCGCGAGCGGGCTGACCTCGGCGCTCGCCGCCGGCCTCGTCTCCGCCGCGACACCGGGACCGGCCGTCGCCAGGCCCCCGACGGCGATCCCGATGGCGGTGGTGGCACAGACGAGTGTCTTCGTGAGTGCTCGCATGAGTTCCCCTCCGATGGTTGCGAGTGCTCCTGGGTGCTGCGTGGCAACGAGACTGCGGCCCCGGGGCCCGGAGCCGCCACAGTCGCCGCGCAAGTGACGTCCTGACGGGACGTCCCACACGCTGACCTGCGGGGACGCCGTACGCCGGGACGACACGGCGGGACGGTCGCGGCAGGGTGTGGCCGAATCGGTAGGGGGCGGCGGGGAGAACGGAACCTAGGTATGGGGCACCGCGTGGATGCTGATGCAGAATGCGGCGGTGACGGGGACCGCTGACCACGGTCCACGAACGCGAGTGGGGGGAACATGTCGCGTTGGAAAGGGCTGCCCGAAGAACTGGACCCGTGCGTACGGCAGTTGGTGGTGCGATTACGCCGGGTGAAGGACCACAGCGGACTGAGCCTGCGCCAGCTCGCGGCCAAGACGGGGTACAGCACGTCGTCCTGGGAGCGCTACCTGGCCGGCAGGTCGCTCCCGCCCAGGGAGGCCGTCGAGGCGATGGCCCGGCTCGGCGGTGACGACCCGACCCGCCTCCTCGCACTGCACGAGGTCGCCACCGAGGCGTGGGGCAAGGGGGCCGGCCACGCGGACCCGGCGGATCTGACCGATCGGGCGGATCGGCCGGATCGGGTGGATCGACAGGGCGAGACGGCCGGGACCGAGCCCGGGACCGACACCCCCCGTCCCCACGGCCGGGCACTGCGCATCACGCTGATCGCCGGATCCGTGGCCCTCGTGCTGGCCGTCGCCGCCACGGTCCTGCTGGCCGTACGGCTCACGGACGGTCAGGGCAGAGCGGTGGCGGCCGGCCTCACCGCCTCCGCCACGACGGCACCGGGATCGCCCGAGGAGTCGGAGCGGACCCGGTACACCTGCCGCGCGGACCGGATCGACGGCCGCTGGTACGCGGGCAACAGCCGCACCATGAAGGCCATCCTGGCGAAGGGCCACGCCGGACCGGAGGTGGCCGAGGCACAGTGCCTGCTGCGTGAGGCGGGCCTCTCACCGGGCGTCGTGGACGGCATCTTCGGCCCGCACACGGAACGCGCGGTCAGGGACCTCCAGAAGCGGGCGCGCCTGGTCGTGGACGGCATCATCGGCCCGCACACCTGGAAGGCCCTGCGGGAATGACGCGGACCCCGCCCGGCCCGCCGCCGCCCGAACGTGCCCGGCTCGCCTCCGCACTGAGGGAGTTGAAGGCGGGCACGGGCCTGAGCCTGGCGGCCCTGGCGGCGAAGACCACCTTCAGCAAGTCGTCCTGGGAGCGCTACCTCAACGGCAGGACGCTCCCGCCGCGCCAGGCGGTGCGGGAGCTGTGCCGGCTCGCGGGGGAACCGGAGGGCCGGTGTCTCGCGCTGTGGGAACTGGCGGAGTCGGAGTGGAGCGGCCGTGCGGCTCCGACGACACCTGCGGACCCGCCCGCGCACCCGGAGGCGGACGCCCGGTCTGCCGCCGCCGGCAGGGGCGCGGCCCTGGCGGTACTCGCGTCGGTGTGCGCGCTAGCGGCCGGCGGCCTGTCCGTGGCCCTGGTCCTCCTCGTGGGCCAGTCCGGCGACCCCCGGCCGTCCCCGCCGCCCCCGTCCGCCCCGGCGCCCCGCTGCCGGGGAGCCGCCTGCGAGGGCAGGAGCCCGATGCACATGAGATGCGGCGCTGCCCCGCTCACTCTCGCCTCGCACCGCACGTCCACCGGAGCCCACCTCGAACTGCGCTACAGCGACAAGTGCGAGGCCGGCTGGGCCCGGATGTGGAGCACGCGGATCGGCGACCGACTGGAGCTGAACAGGACCCACGGGGGCCGCCGTCCGCACGCCGCCGAGATCACGGACGGCATCGCCGCCCAGTCCTACGTCTACACGCCCATGACCGAAGCCCGCCCCGGCACGACCGTCCGGGCCTGCTTCCGCCCGGCGACGGGAGGCAGCCGCGAGTGCTTCGACGCCCGCGTCAGCCGCTCAGCAGCGTCATCCCCTCCGGCGCGGTGATGCCGAACTCCTCCTCCAGGAGCCGCCGCGCCTCCGCCTCACCGGTCACCTCACGCTCGGTGACCGTCCCGTCGGGGTGGGACTCCGTGAGGAGCCGGCCGTCGAGCAGGAGGTGCCGGGTGGCGTTGATGTGCTGGCAGTAGACGCGCTGGGCGAACGGCGAGCGCGGGTTGGTCGCGATGTGCCAGTTGATGACGTCGAAGTCGGGCTTCTCGAAGGGCTCCAGGGTGAAGGCGTACTGGCCGCTCCAGTCGTCCTTCCCCGGGTCGTGGGCCTGGAGCAGCCACATCTCCAGGGGGCCGTCGTGCGGCACGTGCACCAGGCGGTGCCGCCGCCCGGCCCCGGCGAACTCGACGTCCGCGACCAGCGGCACCGGCTCCAGCAGCGCGCCGATCGCCCCGAAGCCGACGTCCGCGAGGTACGGCCGCGGTTCGCCGGGGACCTCCACCAGCAACGCCATGTGCGTGCGGGGCCGGCTCGCGAGGGTGTCGGCGCCGACGGCGACCCGCGCGGCCAGCAGGGTCACCCGGAAGCCCAGCGCCTCCAGCGCGTGGGCGAACAGCGTGTTGTGCTCGTAGCAGTAGCCGCCGCGCCGGCTGTGGACCAGCTTGGCCACGAGGTCGGCCGGATCGAGGGAGGGGGCCCTGCCGCGCAGTGCGTCGAGGTTCTCGAACGGGAGGGCCCGCATGTGCGCCAGATGCACACCGCGCAGCGTGGCCGGGTCGGCCTGCCGCTCCCCCTCCCACCCGATCCGCCGGAGATACACGTCGAGGTCGAACGGAATGGAGTCGAGCATGACGTCACCGTAACCACACCGGACCCACCCGGTCCGCGGCCCACAGCCGGACATGCCGCTCCGACGTTGGTCCTAGGCCCCCGGCGTACCGGCAAGCCCCTTGCTCAGCCGCCGCAGCCCTTCCTCGATCTCCTCCGGCGTCTGCGTCACGAAGCACAGCCGCAGGGTCGTGCGGTCGGGCGTGCCGGCGTAGAAGGGGGCGCCGGGGACGTACGCCACGTCGTGCCGCACCACCTGCGGCAGCAGGGCCGTCGTGTCGTACGGCTCCGGCAGGCGCGCCCAGAGGAACATGCCGCCCTCGGGCCGGGTCCAGACCGACCCCTCGGGCAGCGCGCCGGGCAGCGCCGCGAGCATGGCGTCCCGGCGTTCGCGGTACACGCCGGAGACGCGCGTGACGTGGGCGTCCAGGTCGTGGTCGGCGAGGTACCGGGCCGCGGCGAGCTGGTTGACGGTCGGCGTGTGCAGGTCGGCGGCCTGTTTGGCGACGGCACAGGCGCGCCGCAGCTCACCGGGCGCGCGCAGCCAGCCGAGCCGCAGACCGGGTGCCATCACCTTGGAGAAGCTGCCGAGCAGCACCGTGCGGTCCTCGGCGCCCGGGAGGGAGGCGATCCACGGCACGCGTTCACCGTCGTAGCGCAACTGCCCGTAGGGGTCGTCCTCGACGATCCACAGCCCGCGCCGGGCGGCGACCGCGGCCACGGCGGCGCGCCGCCCGGCGGGCAGCGTGCGGCCGGTGGGGTTCTGGAAGGTGGGCACGGTGTAGAGCAGCTTGGGCCGCTCGCGCACCACGAGCTCCTCCAGCGCCTCGGGATCGACACCGTGCTCGTCGCCGGGCACGGGCACGACCCGCGCTCCGGCGAAGCCGAACGCCTGAAGGGCCGCCAGGTAGCAGGGGTCCTCGACGAGGACGGTGTCCCCGGGTTCGAGCAGCGCGGTGGCGAGGAGGGAGAGGGCCTGCTGGGAACCGGTGGTGACGAGCAGATCGTCGGGACCGGTCGGCAGTCCGCGTGCCGTGGCGCGGTCGGCGAGCGCGGCCCGCAGCGTGGGCTCGCCCTCGGTCGTGGAGTACTGCAACGCCCGCGCGGGCTCCTCGGCGAGGACGGCCCGGTACGTGGCCGCGATGCCCGCCGCGTCGAACAGCTCCGGCGCCGGCAGCCCGCCCGCGAAGTTGATCACCTCGGGGCGGGCGGTCACGGCGAGGATGTCCCGCACGGGAGAACCGCCGACCGACCGCGCCCGCGCGGCGAGCGGCGGCACGGGAGAGTGGGCGGGCGCGGGCTCGGTGACGGTCATGACACGGCTCCTTCGACTGCGGTGACGACGTGTGCGCCGCAGCCTAGAGAAGTACGTGCCGCCTACAAACACATTTCCGCGATCCGGACGGGGAGCCGCTGCTCAGCCCTTGGCGGCCATCCCCGCGTACACGTTGATGTCGGCGTCCGTGACGTCGTTGATGTCCTGGTAGCGGACCTTCTCGATGTCGTCGAGACCGGCGAGGTACGACTCCTCCGGCCGCTCGGGGACGGGAGCCGCGTGGTCGGGCCGCCAGCGGTGCGCCGGGACGATCCCCGGGTCGGCGATCTCCAGGGAGTTCTCCGTGAAGAACCGCTCGACCTCCGCCCGGGACCGCAGCACGAAGGTGAACCCCCGCTCGGTGTACGTCCGCTGGACCGCGCGGATGTTCTCGGGGTTGAGGTCCTCGGTGAGATGACTGAGCACCAGCCGGCTCCCGACCGGCAGCGCGTCGAGCAGCTCGCGCACCAGCGGATACGCCTCCTCGTCCGCGACGAAGTGCAGGACGGCGACCAGGCAGAGCGCGACCGGCTGGTCGAAGTCCAGGGTCTTGGCGGCCAGTTCCAGGATGTGGGCCGGGTCCCGCAGGTCGGCGTCGATGTAGTCCGTGCGCCCCTCGGGCCCGCTCGTCAGCAGGGCCCGCGCGTGCGCGAGCACGACCGGGTCGTTGTCGACGTACACCACCCGCGCGTCGGGCGCGATGCGCTGCGCGATCTGGTGCACGTTCTCGGCGGTCGGCAGTCCCGTGCCGATGTCGAGGAACTGCCGGATGCCGTCCTGCTCCACCAGCGTGGTCACCGCACGGCGCAGGAAGTCGCGGTTGTGCCGTACGTCGAGGTACCCGCGGGGGTTGGCGGCGAGCGCGGCGGCGGCCGCGTCCCGGTCGGCCGGGTAGTGGTCCTTGCCGCCGAGGAAGACGTCGTAGACCCGGGCCGGGTGCGCCTTGCTGCTGTCGATCCTCCTCTGCAGCTCGGCGGGATCCTGACTGAGGGCGTCACCGGACATGGACGTCTCCCTGGAGAGTAGGTGGTTCAATCAGTAACCACTCCGACGGTCAACAACCTAACGGTTCAACTGATTTGTTGGTGCCCATGCCGCCCGAATCGCGCGCGACTGGAACGTCAAGCACGACGGCGCCAACTTCAACGCCCACATCGTCGGCAGGATCGAGCTGGTGCACGAGTTCCACTGAGTCAGTCGGTGGTCCCGGCCGGGACCCACTTGTCGCCGCCCAGCGGGAACTCGTACGCCGGACGCCCGTTGTTCCCGCTCGTGCGGAAGGGCCTGCCCCGGTCGTCCACCGTCAGCGTGCCGCTCCGGCTGCCACTGGACCAGTTCAGCTCCAGGTACCAGCTGACGTCGTACGCGGAGGCGTCGGCCCGGATGTAGTAGACCTCCGGGTCGGACTCGCTCACCTTGAACGGGAAGTCGTCGTGCCCCGCCTCCGGGACGACGGCGGGACGCGCGGCGTCGAGAGCGACCGTGAAGGAACGGGTCGGGACGTTGCCCCCGCAGCCGACGCCCGGATAGCCCATGGCGTAGTCGTTCCAGGCGAGCGGCGCACGCTTGCCGGCCATCCGGACCGTCAGCCCGTCGACGACCACCGTCTCCTTGCCGGTGCCCTGCACGGTGACCTTCAGATACTGCTGCCCCGACGGCACGGCACCCATCGCCCCCACCCAGGCGGGCGCGTCCTGCTCCAGCGGCGGCGGCCCCACGCGCCCCGGCGGCCGGTTCACCAGGTAGCGCTGGGAACAGGGGCTCTCCCAGGCGTGCGGCTCGGTGCGCACCGTGAGGGGAGCGGGTCCCGCGGCGGCGTCCCGCCCCGGGCGGTCGGCCCCGGCACCGCTACCGCTACCGGTGGCGGAGGCGGAGGCGGATGAGGTGGGCGTCGCGGAGGCGGCGTCCTTTCCGCTCTTCTTCTTGCCGCTGGCGGCAGAGGAACTGCCCGACGGCGACAGCGATGCGGCCGGGCCGCCATCGGGCTGCTGCCGATGGCCGTCGGAGACAGCCGCCGAGCCACGACGCCCGTCGTCGTCCGCCCCGCCGGAGGGGAGGGCCACGGCGAGCCCGACCCCGCTCAGGACGACGGCCACGACGGCAGCGGCGAGCAGGGCGGGACGTGGACGGCGCGGGCGGCGGTCCACCGGCCCTGCTGAAACAACGTCACCCGACTCTTCGGAAACGCTCTCGCCCGTCTCCTCCGCAAGGCCCGCCTCCGAAGGGGCCTCCACCTCGGACGCCGCCTCCGTGGGCGCCGCCTGCGAGGACGCCGTCTCCGTGGACACCGCCTCCCCGGCCGGAGCGGCGCCGGCCCCCTTGCGCCCTCGGCCGGCATCCGCCAGCACCCACCGCCGATGCAGCTCGACGAGTTCCTCGGGCGACGCCTTGCACAGCCGGGCGAGCCTCTCCACGGGCGCGTAATCGGTGGGTACGGCATCCCCGTTGCAGTACCGGTGCAGCGTCGACGTACTCATGTGCAGCCGCTTGGCGAGCACCCCGTAGCTCAGCCCGGACCGCTCCTTCAACTCCCCCAGCAACGCGGCGAAGTCCGCCGCAGCCGTGCCTTCCGACACCGTTCCTCCATCCCCCATGTCCCGTTCCCCCATTCCAGGGGAGGGTCGTTTCCCCTGGTCAAGGCCGGTGCGGGCGTTCCACCGTCCCTGATCCCCCGCCGGTCGTGGCGGCCGGGACGGATCACCGCACAAGCTCTGGTCATCCAAGCACGCCGCTCCCGGACGACCGGTGGAGCGGCTCGCTCAGGCCTTCTTGCCGACGACCTTTGTCCGAAAGGGAACCACCCATGCGCACGTACCACGCTCTCCCCGCCGCCCTCCTGGCCGCGCTCGCCCTCACCGCCTGCCAGGACGGCACGGGCACGAAGGACGAGGGCGCGGCCGAGCCGCAGCTGACGGCGACCGCGACCGCGACCGCGAGCACCACGCCCACGAAGGCGGCCGCCGACAAGGCGAGCAACACGGCAGGGACCGCGGCTGCCGGCAAGGCCACGAACGCGAAGGACCCGAGCGCGAAGCCCGGCAATCCGCAGGGCACGAAGCCCGGGGCCGCCGCCCCGGCCGACCGTGTCTCCTGCAACGGCACGAACACCACCGTCACGGCCCAGCCGGTCCCCCGCCCGCTCAACCACATGCTGATTACGGTCAAGAACACCGGCTCGAAGATGTGCGACCTCACCTACTACCCGGTGCTGCGCTTCGACGAGATGCAGTGGGCCCCGCAGCCGATCGAGGACTCCAAGCCGCAGGCGGTGACCACCCTGGCCCCCGGCGAGTCCGGCTACGCGGGCGTGCTGCTGTCGGCGGCCGACGGCAGCGGCGACGGCGGCACCACCGGCCACAAGCTCACGGTCGGCTTCCAGGGCCGCACGCCGAACAGCAGCGGCGGCCCCTCGGCGATCCCGCGGCTGCCCTCCGGGGGCGTGTACTACGACAGCTCGCTGACCGTCACGTACTGGCTGCGGGACAGGGACGACGCCCTGTCCTACTGATCCTTGAGCCGCTGGGCCACTTCGGTGGCCCAGTAGGTGAGGATGCTCCGGGCGCCCGCCCGCCGGATACCGGTCAGGGCCTCCATGATCGCGCGGTCCCGGTCGATCCAGCCCTTCTCGGCGGCGGCCTCGATCATCGAGTACTCGCCGGAGATCTGGTAGGCGGCGACGGGCACGTCCACGGCGTCCGCGACCCGGGCGACGATGTCCAGGTACGGCCCGGCGGGCTTGACCATGACCATGTCGGCGCCCTCCTCCAGATCGAGGGCCAGCTCCCGCATGGACTCACGCACGTTCGCGGGATCCTGCTGGTAGGTCTTCCGGTCCCCCTGCAAGGAGGAGCCGACGGCCTCCCGGAACGGCCCGTAGAACGCGGAGGCGTACTTCACGGTGTAGGCGAGGATGGCGACATCCTCCCGGCCGATCTGATCGAGGGCGTCACGGATGACGCCGATCTGCCCGTCCATCATCCCGCTGGGCCCGACCACATGGGCGCCGGCGTCGGCCTGCACCTGGGCCATCTCGGCGTACCGCTCCAGGGTCGCGTCGTTGTCGACCCGCCCCTGGGAGTCCAGCACCCCGCAGTGCCCGTGATCGGTGGTCTCGTCGAGACACAGATCGGACATGACGAGCAGGTCGTCACCGACTTCGGCCCGCACGTCCCGGATGGCGACCTGGAGAATCCCGTCCGGGTCGGTCCCCGCCGTCCCCGCGGCGTCCTTCTTCGACTCCTCCGGCACGCCGAACAGCATGATCCCGGAGATCCCCGCCGCGACGGCCTCCGCGGCGGCCTTCTTCAGACTGTCCCGGGTGTGCTGCACGACCCCCGGCATGGCCGCGATCGGCACCGGCTCGCTGACGCCCTCCCGCACGAAGGCCGGAAGAATGAGATCGGCGGGGTGCAACCGGGTCTCGGCGACCATCCGACGCATGACGGGAGTGCTCCGCAAACGCCGCGGCCGCGTACCGGGAAAAGATCCGTACGTCGTCATGCCACCTACGCTACGCCCGCCCCACACCCGCCGATGCCGACGCACTGTCGGACCCAGCTGCGGGCATGCGTGCCGCTAGGGGCGGTACGGGTGGGTGCAGCGGCACCTCGTCGCGCCGAGTTGCGCGCCCACCCGGCCCCGGCCCCCACACGCCGAGCACCAGGCACCCCACAGCCCCACAATGCGCCCACCACCCCCCAGGTCCATCCTGAAAAGAACACCCAGGACAAGGACCCCGACGGCCAGCACCACCCCCCGCCGCCGCCGTCCCTCCGTACGCCACCCACGGAGGACGCGATGACCACCCGCCACGACACGCCCGACATCTTCGCCCTCTCGGAGATCAACGGCCCGGTCCTGCGCCCCGGCGACCCCGCCTACGCCGACGAGGTCACCGGCTTCAACCTGGCCGCCCTGCACACCCCGGACGTGGCCATCGGAGCGACGGGCCCCGACGACATCGTCACCGCCATGCGCTGGGCGAAGGCCACCGGCACCCCCGTCGCCGTCCAGGCCACCGGCCACGGCGCCAACTTCCCCATCGAAAAGGGCCTCCTGATCAACACGGCCCGCATGACCGACGTACGGATCGACCCCACCACCCGCACGGCCACCATCGCCGCGGGCGCGAAGTGGAGCCACGTCATGGCCGCGGGCGCCCCGCACGGCCTCGCCGGCCTGTGCGGCACCTCCACGGACGCGGGCGTCATCGGCTACACCCTCGGCGGCGGACTCCCGGTCCTCGGCCGTGCCTACGGCTACGCCGCCGACCTGGTCCGCTCCTTCCAGGTCGTCACCCCGGACGGCCGGCTGCGCGAAACGGACCCCCAGCACGAACCGGAACTGTTCTGGGCCCTGCGCGGCGGCAAGGGCAACGTGGGCGTCGTCACCTCACTGGTCACCGAACTGCTCCCCCTCCCCCGCCTCTACGGCGGCGGCATCTACTGCCGGGGGGAACACGCCGAAGCCCTGCTGCGGGCCTGGGCGGACTGGACGCGCACCGTCCCGGACCAGATGTGCAGCGCGTTCACGATCCTCCGCCTGCCGCCCATCCCCCAGATCCCGGAACCGCTGCGCGGCGGTTTCTGGGCCCGCGTGGCGATCGCCTGGCCCGGCCTCCCGGCCGACGGCGAGGCACTGATCGCACCTCTGCGCGAAGCGGCCCCCGTGGCCGTCGACACGGTCGAGGTGATGGACCACGCGGCCCTGGACCGCATCCACATGGAACCGCAGGACCCGCTCCCCGCAAGGGAGTCGTGCCTGCTCCTGCGCGATCTGACCCCCGACGCCATCGGCACGTTCCTGGAGCAGGCCGGCCCCGCCGCAGGCGCCGACCATCCCCTGCTGATGGTCGAGATACGCCACATGGGCGGCGCGATGTCCCGCCCGTCCCCCGTCGAGGACGCCGTCTGCGCCCGCGACGCCCTGTACTTCATCGACTCGGTCGGCGTCCTGGCCGCCCCACCCGCCGCCGAGGCCATCGAACAGGCGACGCAACGGCTCTACACGGCGATGGCCCCGTACGGCACGGGCCACACCATGGTCAACATCCACGGCACCCCGGGCGACGAACAGGACCGCGCCCGCGCCTGGACCCCGAAGGTCTACGACCGCCTCCGCCACGACAAGGCCACCTACGACCCGTCCAACCTGCTGCGCTACGGCCACGCGGTGCCCCCCGCGTAGCCGCAGCCCACAACCTCGATCCGCCGACGCCCTACGGGCTCACGTCGTCGAACGCCGCCGCCGAGCCCCAGGACGCCGCTCACTCGGCCGCGTCACCGGATCCCCGGCCTCCACAGCGGCGGCTCTGCGCTTCGCGCCGAAGTCGGCCAGCGCCTCCGCCAGCTTGTGCACGGACGGCTCGGGAGCCATCACGTCCACCCGCAGCCCGTGCTCCTCTGCCGTCTTGGCGGTAGCGGGGCCGATACACGCGATCACGGTCACGTTGTGCGGCTTGCCGGCGATACCGACCAGGTTCCGCACGGTCGACGACGACGTGAACAGCACGGCGTCGAAGCCACCACCCTTGATCGCCTCGCGCGTCTCCGCGGGCGGCGGCGAGGCCCGCACGGTCCGGTAGGCCGTGACGTCGTCGACTTCCCAGCCCAGCTCGATCAGCCCGGCGACCAGCGTCTCCGTGGCGATGTCGGCACGCGGCAGGAACACCCGGTCGATCGGGTCGAAGACCGGGTCGTAGGGCGGCCAGTCCTCCAGCAGCCCGGCGGCCGACTGCTCGCCGCTCGGCACCAGGTCCGGCTTCACGCCGAAGGCGATCAGCGCCTTGGCCGTCTGCTCGCCCACGGCCGCGACCTTGATGCCCGCGAAGGCACGCGCGTCGAGCCCGTACTCCTCGAACTTCTCCCGCACGGCCTTGACCGCGTTCACCGAGGTGAAGGCGATCCACTCGTAGCGGCCGGTCACGAGCCCCTTGACCGCCCGCTCCATCTGCTGGGGCGTGCGCGGCGGCTCGACGGCGATGGTCGGCACCTCGTGCGGCACGGCCCCGTACGACCGCAGCTGGTCGGAGAGCGACGCCGCCTGCTCCTTCGTGCGCGGTACGAGCACCTTCCAGCCGAACAGCGGCTTGGACTCGAACCACGCGAGCTGGTCGCGCTGGGCGGCGGCGGAACGCTCACCGACCACGGCTATCACCGGCCGGCCGCCCTCGGGCGAGGGCAGCACCTTGGCCTGCTTCAGCGTCTGCGCGATCGTGCCGAGCGTGGCGGTCCAGGTGCGCTGCCGGGTGGTCGTACCGGCGACGGTGACCGTCATCGGGGTGTCCGGCTTGCGACCCGCGGAGACGAGCTCGCCGGCCGCCGCCGCGACGGAGTCCAGCGTGGTGGACACGACGACCGTGCCGTCCGACGCCCCCACCTCCGTCCAGCACCGGTCCGAGGCCGTGCGCGCGTCGACGAACCGCACGTCCGCGCCCTGCGCGTCCCGCAGCGGCACACCGGCGTACGCGGGCACACCGACGGCGCTCGCGATACCGGGGACCACCTCGAAGGGCACCCCGGCGGCGGCGCACGCCAGCATCTCCTCGGCGGCGTACGTGTCGAGGCCCGGGTCTCCGGACACCGCACGCACGACCCGCCTGCCGCCCCGCGCGGCCTCCATGACAAGATGTGCGGCATCCCGCACCGCGGGGGCGGCTGCGGCGGTTGACGTACCGTCAACGACCGTCAGCTGGGGCGTTCCTGTGCCCGGAGCCGGATCCTGGGAAGGATCCGAGTCCGTGTGCACTTCGGAGACGCCCTGCCTGGCGTGCTGGCGTACGACGTCGAGCACCTCGTGCTCGGCGACGAGGACGTCCGCGTTCGCCAGCGCCTCGACGGCGCGCAGAGTCAGCAGTCCCGGATCTCCGGGTCCGGCACCCAGGAAGGTGACGTGCCCGTGTTCAGGACCGGCGGAAAGGGTGGTGGGGCTCAATGTGCTCGCTCCCCCATCAGACCGGCCGCGCCCTGGGCGAGCATCTCGGCCGCGAGTTCGCGACCGAGCGCCGTTGCCCGGTCGTGCGTCTCGGGCACGGGACCGGTGGTGGACAGCTGCACCATGCGCGTGCCGTCGGTCGTGCCGACGACGCCGCGCAGGCGCATTTCCTTGACAATCTGCCCGTCGGCCAACAGGTCGGCCAGCGCGCCCACAGGGGCGCTGCAACCGGCCTCCAGGGCGGCGAGCAGTGAGCGCTCGGCCGTCACGGCGATCCGCGTGAACGGGTCGTCGAGTTCGGCGAGCGCGGCGACGAGGTCCGCGTTGCCCGCGGTGCACTCGATCGCCAGTGCCCCCTGGCCGGGGGCGGGCAAAACCGTGTCGACCGACAGGAAGTCGGTCACTTCGTCACCCCGGCCGATCCGGTTCAGTCCGGCGGCGGCCAGCACGACGGCGTCGAGCTCACCGGAGCGTACGTATCCGATCCGGGTGTCGACGTTGCCGCGGATCGGGACCGTCGCTATGTCCAGGCCGTGGCTGCGCGCGTACGCGTTGAGCTGGGCCATGCGGCGCGGCGAGCCGGTACCGATGCGGGCCCCGCTCGGCAGGTCGGTGAGCTTCAGCGCGTCCCGGGCGACGATCACGTCCCGCGGATCCTCCCGCGCGGGTACGGCGGCCACCACCAGCTCGTCGGGCTGCGTGGTCGGCAGGTCCTTCAGCGAGTGCACCGCGAAGTCGACCTCGCCCTTGAGCAGCGCGTCGCGCAGGGCGGTCACGAACACACCCGTGCCGCCGATCTGGGCGAGCGCCTCACGCGAGACATCGCCGTACGTGGTGATCTCGACGAGCTCGACGGGCCGCCCGGTCACCCGGCTCACGGCCTCGGCCACCTGCCCGGACTGGGCCATGGCGAGCCTGCTCCGCCGGGTGCCGAGCCTCAGCGCCTTGTCGTTCATGCCGGCCCTCGGTCTTTCTCTGTGCTGTCCTCGGCCCGGGAGACGGCGGCAACCGCCTCCGGGTCGAGGTCGAACAGGGTCCGCAGCGCGTCGGCGTACCCGGCGCCGCCGGGTTCGGCCGCGAGTTGCTTGACCCGTACCGTCGGCGCGTGCAGCAGCTTGTCCACCACGCGCCGCACGGTCTGGGTGATCTCCGCGCGGTGCTTGTCGTCGAGGCCGGGCAGCCGTCCGTCCAGGCGGGCGATCTCGCTGGCCACGACATCGGCGGCCATGGTGCGCAGGGCGACCACGGTCGGCGTGATGTGCGCGGCCCGCAGTGCCGCCCCGAAGGCCGCGACCTCGTCGGAGACGATACGCCGGACCTGGTCCACATCGGCAGCCATCGGAGCGCCCGCGGAGGCTTCCGCCAGCGACTCGATGTCCACCAGCCGCACCCCGGTCAGCCGGTGCGCGGCCGCGTCTATGTCGCGCGGCATCGCCAGGTCGAGCAGGAAGAGCACGGGCTCGGGCCGCGGCGGCTCGTCGACCGGCTCGGGCCTGCGCCGCTCGGGGATCCGGCCGACGGCGGCCACGGTCGCGGCGAGCGCGGCGATGGCGTCGGCGTCCGGGGCGGGGTCGAGCGGGCCGGCCGTCCCCGGCCGGGCCGCGCGCTGGGCGCCGCCCACCGTGCCGTTGTCCACCCACGCCGCGTGCTGCTCCAGGTCGGCGGCGGCCATACCGGCCACGGCCGCCTCGCCCAGCACGGAGAATCCGGCGGTGCCCTGCACCGCGGGCAGGTCCAGCGGACAGCCGTCCTCGCCGCCGAGTCCGGTGGCCGGCAGGTTGCCCCGCTGCGCTCCCGTGGCCGTCGCCCGGCCCGGTTCGCCGCCCGGAGCGGGCGGCCCGTCACCGTCGGACACGGCCGACGGGGCTGCCGTACGGCCGTCCACCGCGGCGGCGACCGACTCGGCCGTCAGGACCAGGCCCGTCGCGCCGGTGCAGGAGACGGCGACATCGGCACGTGTCAGCTCGACCGGCACCGACTCCATCGGGACCGCGCGGGCCAGCACGTCCGTGTCGTCGCCCTCGGTCAGGATCCGGGCGAGGCGCTCGGCGCGGTCGAAGGTGCGGTTGGCGATCACGACCTCGGCGACCCCGGCCCGCGCGAGCGTCGCCGCGGCCAGCGAGGACATCGACCCGGCGCCGATGACCAGGGCCTTCTTGCCCCGGGCCCAGGTCTCCACATCGCCGCCCGCGGCCAGCTGCTCCAGGCCGAAGGTGACCAGGGACTGGCCGGCGCGGTCGATGCCGGTCTCGGAGTGGGCGCGCTTGCCGACCCTCAGGGCCTGCTGGAACAGGTCGTTCAGCAGCCGGCCCGCGGAGTGCAGCTCCTGCGCCCGGGCCAGGGAGTCCTTGATCTGGCCGAGGATCTGCCCCTCGCCGACGACCATCGAGTCCAGCCCGCAGGCCACCGAGAACAGGTGGTGGACGGCCCGGTCCTCGTAGTGCACGTAGAGATAGGGAGTGAGCTCCTCCAGGCCGACCCCGCTGTGCTGGGCGAGCAGCGTGGACAGCTCGGCGACACCGGCGTGGAACTTGTCCACGTCGGCGTAGAGCTCGATGCGGTTGCAGGTGGCGAGCACCGCGGCCTCGGCGGCCGGTTCGGCGGCGACCGTGTCCTGGAGCAGCTTGACCTGCGCGTCCGCGTTGAGCGAGGCCCGCTCCAGGACGCTGACCGGGGCGCTGCGGTGACTGAGTCCGACGACGAGGAGGCTCATGCCGGCATCACGGCGGGCATGTCCCCGTCGGGCCCCTGGTCGGCGGAGTCGCTGCGCGCTGCGGTGGCCGGGACGCCGCCGTCGGAGGCGGCGGCCTCCTCGCCGGCCTTGCGCTGCTCGTGGAAGGCGAGGATCTGCAGCTCGATGGAGAGGTCGACCTTGCGCACGTCCACGCCGTCCGGCACGGAGAGCACGGTCGGCGCGAAGTTCAGGATGGAGGTGACACCGGCGGCCACGAGCCGGTCGCAGACGGCCTGGGCGGCACCGGCGGGGGTGGCGATGACGCCGATCGACACGCCGTTGTCCTGGATGATCTTCTCCAGGTCGTCGGAGTGCTGCACGGGGATCCCGGCGACGGGCTTGCCCGCCATGGCCGGGTCGGCGTCGATCAGCGCGGCGACCCGGAAGCCGCGGGAGGCGAACCCGCCGTAGTTGGCCAGGGCGGCGCCGAGGTTACCGATACCGACGATCACGACCGGCCAGTCCTGGGTGAGGCCCAGTTCGCGGGAGATCTGGTAGACGAGATACTCGACGTCGTAGCCGACGCCCCGGGTCCCGTAGGAGCCGAGGTAGGAGAAGTCCTTGCGCAGCTTCGCGGAGTTGACCCCCGCCGCGGCCGCGAGCTCCTCGGAGGAGACCGTGGGCACCGAGCGCTCCGACAGCGCGGTCAGAGCGCGGAGGTACAGCGGAAGCCGGGCGACGGTGGCCTCGGGAATCCCTCGGCTGCGGGTCGCCGGTCGGTGAGTTCGGCCAGTTGCCACGGTGCTCCTGCGGGTAGAGCGGGGCTGTAGGCGGTCATACGTCCCTACATGACCGCCCCGTCGAAAGCAGGCTATGTCTTTGTGAACGCGTGCACAAAGATGGTGTCCGATTTGCCCGGCCAACGTGACCGGGGTCACGCGCCCCCGGCGCACTCGTGAGGAACCGGCGCATACGCGCCACCGTTCCTTTGCTTCTGGGGGCAAAACCGCACACTCTCCTCTGTGGTTTCCCGCCCCCGAGACCAGCCACCGCCGATCCTAAGCGACCCGGCGGCCTCTTTGGACTGCTCGGTCAGTTGCCGGACCGGGCGGGATCAGTCGGTGAGCGCCTTGCGCAGGCGGTCCTCGTTCACGCGCCAGAACGTGTGCTGCCTGCCGTCCACCAGCACGACCGGGATCTGTTCCCAGTACTGGGCGTGCAGTTCCCGATCCTCGGTGATGTCCTTCTGCTCCCAGGGGACTCCCAGATCACCGCACACCTTCTCCACAACGACCTGTGCGTCATCACACAGATGACAGCCGGGCTTGCGGATCAGGGTGACGAGCCGGTCCCGAGGGGGCCTGCGACGAAAGAGGGGACTCATGTCGGCCATTGTCGCGCGCCCGTGAACGAGGGGAACCCTCACGAAAGCGCCGGGCGACACGCCGACCACGTCCGGCCCGGACGACCTCTTTAACGACACGCTTGCCGAGAGTTCACAGGCTCCAAACCTCTCGACTCCGGAAACCCCGAACAAACTGGCTATGCTCACGCCATGGCCGCTCTCGGATGGCTCACTCCCCGTAGGCGCTCCGCCACGGCGCGGAGCGTTTTGGCAGGCGAGGCCTCGGCGGAGGCTGCCCGCAAGTCCTCACAGGAGGCCGCCGGCACGACCGAGGAACCGCAGTTCCCGGTCCACGGCGACGACCGTGCCGCCGCCTTCTTCGACCTGGACAACACCGTCATGCAGGGCGCCGCCCTCTTCCACTTCGGACGGGGCCTGTACAAACGGAAGTTCTTCGAGACGCGCGACCTCGCCCGGTTCGCCTGGCAGCAGGCGTGGTTCCGGCTGGCCGGGGTCGAGGACCCCGAACACATGCAGGAGGCCCGCGACTCGGCCCTGTCGATCGTCAAGGGCCACCGCGTCGCCGAGCTCCAGTCGATCGGCGAGGAGATCTACGACGAGTACATGGCCGAGCGCATCTGGCCCGGCACCCGCGCCCTGGCCCAGGCCCACCTGGACGCCGGCCAGCGGGTATGGCTGGTGACGGCCGCCCCCGTGGAGATCGCCCAGGTCATCGCCCGCCGCCTCGGCCTGACCGGCGCCCTCGGCACGGTCGCCGAGTCCGTCGACGGCGTCTACACCGGCAAACTCGTCGGCGAACCGCTGCACGGCCCCGCGAAGGCCGAGGCGGTCCGCGCCCTGGCCGCGGCCGAGGGCCTGGACCTCGGCCGCTGCGCCGCCTACAGCGACTCGCACAACGACATCCCGATGCTGTCCCTGGTCGGCCACCCCTACGCCATCAACCCGGACTCCAAGCTGCGCAAGCACGCCCGCGACCTGGACTGGCGCCTGCGCGACTACCGCACCGGCCGCAAGGCGGCCAAGGTCGGCATCCCGGCCGCGGCGGGCGTGGGCGCGGTGGCCGGCGGCACGGCGGCGGCGATCGCCCTGCACCGCCGTCGCCGCTGACGACCGCTCAGGGCCGGCGACCGATCAATCCGGGACACCTTCGTCTACGGGATGACAAGCCCCGTAAATCCAACTGGCGTACCCCCACAACCTCGCATCCAGTCCTCTTGGCTGGACACGGCCACAACACGCCCTGGACCCAGCCTCAATCCGAACCTTTCCGATCAACAACCGCTCACTCTCTGGCACTTGATGCGGCGTCAATCGGTTACGGAAGCGACGTAATCGATGATTTGAGCAACTCGGTGTAGCAGGGCCTACACGAAGCGTTATTCTCCTCAGACGCAAACCGGTACCCCTCCGTCGCTACGACGGGTGAAAGGTCCCGCACTGCACGTGATGGAAGCTCTGCCTCTGGGAGTCCCGTGTACCCACACGTCGGGGTTGACGCCTCGGGCCTGGCTACGCTGCGCGCAACGGTCCTCGACCTGTTGCGCGGCTTCGTCCCCACCGCGTACGCCGGCCCCGCATTCGCCACCGCCGCGCCCGTAGGCCCTTGCTATGCACTGGCCGACGGCAGCGCCGCGGTCGGCAGACGAGGGCGCCCGTCCGGCGCGGCCGCCACCGCCCGACGGCCGGCGGCGGACAGCGACAGCGCCCGCATGATGGACCTCGTGGAGCGCGCCCAGGCCGGCGAGGCCGACGCCTTCGGCCGTCTCTACGACCAATACAGCGACACCGTCTACCGGTACATCTACTACCGGGTCGGAGGAAAGGCGACCGCCGAGGACCTCACCAGCGAGACCTTTCTGCGGGCACTGCGCCGCATCGGCACGTTCACCTGGCAGGGCCGTGACTTCGGCGCCTGGCTGGTCACCATCGCCCGGAACCTCGTCGCGGACCACTTCAAGTCCAGCCGCTTCCGCCTCGAGGTCACCACCGGCGAGATGCTCGACGCCAACGAGGTCGAGCGCTCCCCCGAGGACTCCGTCCTGGAGTCCCTCTCCAACGCCGCCCTGCTCGACGCCGTACGGCGGCTCAACCCCCAGCAGCAGGAGTGCGTGACACTCCGCTTCCTCCAGGGCCTCTCCGTCGCCGAGACCGCCCGCGTCATGGGCAAGAACGAGGGCGCCATCAAGACCCTCCAGTACCGGGCCGTGCGCACCCTCGCCCGGCTCCTCCCGGAAGACGCCCGCTGACCCGGCCGTACGCTCGGCGACGGCCAACTCACAGTCCGTGAAAGTCTGTTGACTTCGGCATCCGATCATCCGGCGTCCGTAACCCAAGTGCCGCGCCGCTCGTTGTGCGGGATGCAGGCTCCCTGTGGTCACCCCCTGACCGGCTCCGATCACTCGATCGTGTGGTCGCGGTCAGGGCGTGCAACCCTCAGGACCCCCTGGGGAGTCGACCGTCATGACGAGAGGAGGTGCCGCCAGTGATCGCGAACGTATCGGCGCACCGGCGGGCGAACGCCTTCGCCCAGGCCCTTCAGGAGCAGTCCGAGCAGGGCACGGCGGCCGAGCAGTCCGAAGGATCGGCACCGGCCCCGGCCGCTGCGGAGCCGACCGAACCGGCACGCCTGCTGGCGCTCGCCTCCGGTCTCGGCGCGCTGCCCAAGCCGGAGCTCGACCCTGAGGTCAAGGTCGTCCAGCGGGCCCAGCTGGTGGCAGCGTTCGAGGCCATGCTCCAGGAGGGCACCGCGGGAGGCGGGGCGACGCAGGGCGCAGTCCCCGAGCAGCGCTCCACCCGGGCCCGTGGCGCGCACCGGGCGAGCCCCTTGAAGAAGTTCCGGCCCCGTTCCCGCCTCGCCAAGGGCCTCACCGCGGGCGGGCTCAGCGTGGGCGTGGCCGCGAGCGCCTTCGGCGGAGTCGCAGCCGCCAGCTCCGACGCCCTGCCCGGCGACTCGCTCTACGGCCTCAAGCGCGGCATCGAGGACGTCAAGCTCGGCCTCGCCGACGGCGCCGACGAGCGCGGCCGGGTCTATCTCGACCACGCCTCCACCCGGCTCAGTGAAGCCCGCCGCCTGATGGAGCGGGGCCGCAGCGGCCCGCTGGACCACGAGTCCCTGGGCGAGATCCGCCGCGCCCTGTCCGGCATGCGGCACGACGCGTCGGAAGGCCACCGGCTGCTGAGCGAGGCGTACGCGCGCGACCCGGACTCCCTTGAGCCCATCCAGGCCCTGTCCGCGTTCTCCCGCTCCCACCGCCAGGCCTGGGGCGAACTGCGCGAGAAGCTCCCCGTCCAGCTCGGGGACGTCAGCGACCAGGTGTCGTCGGTGTTCGACGCCATAGAGGAGGACGTGGCCCCGCTGCGGTCCCTGCTGCCTGAGCCCCCGTCCCGGAGCGGCGGCGAAGGCAACCGGAAGGGCGCCTCCGAATCGGCCTCCAGCAGCTCCTCGGCCACCGACCGGTCGGCCCGGCCCAGCGACAGCGGCCGCGGCCACTCCGACAAGGGCAGCGCCGACAGCGGCAGCCCCAGCCACTCGGCCGGCAGTGAAAAGGACGGCCTGCTCGGCGGCAACACCGGCGGCCTGCTCGACCCGCCGCAGCAGGACAGCGACGCGAGCACCTCGCCGTCGGCTGAAGGCAAGCCGCCCATCCCCCAGCCGGACGTGACGCTCCCGCCGCTCCTGCCCGACCTGCTGCCCGGGCTGGGCGTCGACAGCGAGGACACCGACTAGCCGGCGGTGCGACAGTGGGGGCGCTCCTCGGCAGAGGGGCGCCCCCATCGTCGTAGGCGCTGCCCAGTCGTACGCGGCGCCTCAGGCCGTGCGCGGTGCCTCAGAAGAAGACCGACCGGCGCTGCACCAGCAGCTTGTACAGCGTGTGCTGGATCTGCTCCCTGACCTGGTCGGTCAGGTTGAACATCAGCATCGGGTCCTCGGCGGCCTCCGGCGGATAGCCGTCCGTGGGGATCGGCTCGCCGAACTGGATCGTCCACTTGGTCGGCAGCGGAACCGCCCCGAGCGGCCCGAGCCAGGGGAACGTCGGCGTGATCGGGAAGTACGGGAAACCCAGCAGCCGCGCGACCGTCTTGGCGTTGCCGATCATCGGGTAGATCTCCTCGGCCCCCACGATCGAGCAGGGCACGATCGGCGTCCCGGCGCGCAGCGCCGTCGAGACGAAGCCGCCGCGGCCGAAGCGCTGGAGCTTGTAGCGGTCCGCGAAGGGCTTCCCGAGACCCTTGAAGCCCTCCGGCATCACCCCGACCAGCTCGCCCTGCTCCAGCAGCCGGGACGCGTCCTCGGCGCAGGCCAGGGTGTGACCGAGCTTGCGGGCCAGCTCGTTGACCACCGGCAGCATGAACACCAGGTCGGCGGCGAGCAGCCGCAGATGCCGACCCGCCGGGTGGTTGTCGTGCACGGCGACCTGCATCATCAGGCCGTCCATCGGCAGCGTCCCGGAGTGGTTGGCGACGATCAGGGCGCCGCCCTCGGACGGGATGTTCTCGATGCCCTTCACCTCGACCCGGAAGTACTTCTCGTACAGCGGGCGCAGCAGGGACATCAGGACCTGGTCGGTGAGCTCCTCGTCGTAGCCGAAGTCGTCGACCTCGTAGTCCCCGGTGAGGCGGCGGCGCAGGAAGGCCAGGCCGCCCGCGATACGCCGCTCCAGGGCACCCTCGCCGCCCTGGGAACCCTCCGGCGGTTGTTCCTCAGACGTCACAGGGACATCATCCTGCGGAACAGCCCTGGTGGGCAGGGGCTGCACCTCACGGACCGGCCCGGACTCCGTGCCCGGGCGCCGGTTCCCCGCGCTCCGGCGTCGCTGCGGACGCTGCACGGCGCCCCCGCGGGACCGGTCGTCGTCGAACGGAATGACCTTGGCATCCGCCATCGTTGATGCGCTCCTCAGTTGGCGCTCTGCGTCGGGGGGTGGCCGCCGCCCGCGAGGGGCAGCGCGGCGATCCGGTCGACGGCCCCCGCAAGGGCCTCCGGCGGAAGGAGTCCGGGACCTTGGCTGCGTGCGAAGTCCGCGAACGTCTCCGCGGTCGTGTACTTGGGCTGGAATCCCAGCGTCTCGCGCATCTGGCCCGTGGCCACGACCCGGCCGTGGGTGAGCAGCCTGATCTGCTCGGGCGAGAAGTCCGTCATCCCCAGCGTACGCACCAACGAGCCCGCCCACGTGACGGCCGGGAGCAGCAGGGGCACGGTGGGGCGCCCGAGGCGCCGGGAGCACTGCGAGAGCAGCAGCACGCCGTCACCGGCGATGTTGAAGGTGCCGCTGTTGAGCGTGCCCCGCCGCGGCTCGTGCGAGGCGATCCGCAGCACCTCGATCACATCGTCCTCGTGCACGAACTGAAGCCGCGGGTCGTAGCCGAACACCGTCGGCAGGACCGGCAGCGCGAAGTACGAGGCGAGCGGGGTGTCCGCGGTCGGGCCCAGGATGTTGGCGAACCGCAGCACGCACACCGCCACGTCGGGCCGGCGGCGCGCGAAGCCGCGGACATAGCCCTCGACCTCCACCGTGTCCTTGGCGAAGCCGCCGCTGGGCAGGGACTTGGGCGGGGTCGTCTCGGTGAAGACGGCCGGGTCGCGGGGCGCCGACCCGTAGACGTTGGTGCTGGACTTCACGACCAGCCGCCGCACGCTCGGGGACTTCTGGCAGGCACCGAGCAGCTGCATGGTGCCGATGACGTTGGTCTCCTTCAGGGACGCCCGGTTGCCGCTGCCCAGCGGCGTGCCCGTCACGTCCAGGTGGACGATCGTGTCGGCGCCCGTCTCGGCCAGCACGCGCGCGATTCCGGGCTGCCGGATGTCGGCCTGGACGAAGTCCGCGCCACCCAGATGGTGCTCGGGCGGCACCGCGTCCACGGCGACGACCCGGTCCACCTCGGGGTCACGCTGGATCCGCCGTACGAAGCGGCCCCCCAGCTGGCGGGCCACACCGGTCACGAGCACGACCTTGCCCAAGATCCGCGCCTTCCTTCCAGAAAACCTCTTGCCCGCCGCGTTCCCCCGTGGAGCCAACTTAGCGGGTCGGTGTTGCGCTGTGATGACCACCCGATGCGCGAAGTGACGACAAGCAGCCGGACGTACGAGCCGGAACACGTGTGGCCCCCCACCGGTGGTGGGGGGCCACAGCAACGCTCTCGCGGCGTCCGCGTCGCGAACTTACTTCTTGTTGCGACGCTGGACGCGCGTGCGCTTGAGCAGCTTGCGGTGCTTCTTCTTGGCCATCCGCTTGCGCCGCTTCTTGATAACAGAGCCCACGACTACCCTCGCTCACTTCTCATCACTCGGTTGTTTGGGCGCCATGGGCCCACACGACCTACGAGGGGCTAGCCTACCCGCCCGAGCGCTGAGGTCGTAATCGAGGGGGCCAGGGTGGTCCCGAGTGCCCTGTGAGGGACCACCCCGCCCCAGCCGTCAGGCGGTTTCCACCCCCACGTAACTCTCGCGGAGGTACTCGTGAACCGCTTGCTCCGGGACGCGGAAGGACCGCCCCACACGGATCGCGGGCAGATGACCGCTGTGCACCAACCGGTACACGGTCATCTTCGACACTCGCATCACCGAGGCGACTTCCGCCACGGTAAGGAACTGAACCTCGTTCAGAGGCCTCTCGCCAGCTGCAGCCATGACACACCTGAACCTTCCGCACTCGACGGCCACCGGCTTCCCCTTCCGGTGACTCTTCGTCGCTGCGTGCTCACTCCCCAATGTAGGGGCGGGTGATGCGAGTGGGGAAGAGGTGCACCCATCGGCGGCCTACTGTGACAGACACGCCCGATTGAGTACGTAGCGGGTAAGCGGCAGGTAGTAATCAGACCGCACACCGTCATCAAGTGGAACGACGACGGAGACGGACCCCTCCGCCTCACCCACGAACGGGGCGGGGTCGTCCGTATCGGCCGCCCCGATGGCCTCGAACCCCAGCTGACCTGCCCCGCAGACCCACCCGTGGTCCCCGATGACCAGCTCGGGAAGGGGCCCGCCGGCCTCCGCGGCAGCGGCCAGCGCGGTACGAACCGGGAGAGGTGAGTGCGTATGCGCGCCGGGCACACAACCGGGGCGTTCCACACCGGGTCCCCGCACCAGCGCGACTCCTCGTACGTAGTCGAGGTTGTACGTGCGTAGGCCGAACCGGGTCGTTATGTCGACACGACGACCCTGCGCCGGGCTGAGGACGGCACACCCCGCCGCCGACAGCGCGTCTGCCAGGGCGGCGTAGAAACCGAGCAGCCGGTGGGGGTGCCCGGTGCCCAGGAGTACGGGTGCGCTCCGCCGGGCTGCCTCGGCGAGGCGCTCCGCGAAGGCGTCCAGCGCGGCCACGGTGCGCTCCGGATCGATCACGTCCTGGCCGGAAGTCCACCGGAAATCGGCCGAAACCCCGCACCGGTCCGCCATCAGCTCGATCAGGTCCCGCTGGTCCCAGGCGCCTTCGGGATCGATACCGAGCAGCACACGAGGATCCCGGGCGGCGAAGAGCCGGTAGCTGCGCAGGCTCTCCTCACGCGAGGTCGCCACGGTCCCGGCGAGCCGCGCGCCGACCAGGTGCGCACGAAGGGCTTCAGGGGTCAGCACCTTGCGATCGTGCGCGACCGGCGCCTGACACGTCCCGGGAACGGGCGAACACCGCACGGTCGGCGTACGGCCGGCCTCACACCCGGCCTCTCAGGCCAGCAGCCCCCGCAGCGGGAACACCGCCCGCCGAGCCGCCAGCACCGCCTGGTCCAGCCGGTCCGCGGGGTCGTAGCCCTCCTCCCAGCCGGGGAAGGCCACGGGCCAGCGCCCGTCGGTCATCCGCGCCGGGGCCAACTGACGCGTCCTCGCGAACACTTCCTGCCGCCAGCCCTCGGGAATCATCGCCCCGGGCTCCACGGCCCGGCCCGCCGCGATCCCGACCAGATGCGTCCACGACCGCGGTACGACGTCCACCACGGCATAGCCACCCCCGCCCAGCGCCACCCACCGCCCGTCGGCGTACTCGTGCGCCAGGTCGTGACAGGCCACCTGCACCGCCCGCTGCGCGTCCAGCGACACCGCCAGATGCGCCAGCGGATCCTCGAAGTGCGTGTCGGCCCCGTGCTGCGTCACCAGCACCTGCGGCCGGAAGCCGGCGATCAGCTCCGGCACGACCGCGTGGAACGCCCGCAGCCACCCGGCGTCCCCCGTCCCGGCCGGCAGCGCCACGTTCACCGCCGAGCCCTCCGCGGAGTCCGCCCCGGTCTCCTCCGGCCACCCCGTCTGCGGGAACAGCGTCCGCGGGTGCTCGTGCAGCGAGATCGTCAGCACCCGCGGATCCTCCCAGAACGCCGCCTGCACCCCGTCCCCGTGATGCACGTCGACGTCGATGTACGCCACCCGCTCGGCCCCCAGCTCCAGCAGCCGGGCGATCGCCAGCGACGCGTCGTTGTAGACGCAGAACCCGGAGGCGCCGCCCGGCATCGCGTGGTGCAGCCCGCCCGCGAAGTTCACCGCGTGCAGCGCCTGACCCCGCCACACGGCCTCCGCGGCCCCCACCGACTGCCCGGCGATCAGCGCCGACACCTCGTGCATCCCGGCGAAGGCCGGATCGTCCATCGTCCCCAGCCCGTACGACTGGTCCGCCGCCCCCGGATCCACCGACGCGGCCTTCACCGCCTCGATGTAGTCCTGCCGGTGGACGAGCCGCAGCGTCGACTCCCCGGCCGCCTTCGCGGCGACCACCTCCACCTCACGGTCCAGCCCGAAGGCATCGACCAGTGTCCGGGTCAGGGCGAGCCTGACCGGGTCCATCGGATGCCCCGGACCGAAGTCATAGCCCGTTACTGCCTCGTCCCACATCAGCTGTGCGCGGCCGCTCATGCCCGCCACCGTATCGGTCCGGTTGAGCAGCGAACGACCGGGCGTACACCAGCGTCACCAGCACCAACACCATCGGCACGAGCATGGCCCCGCGGTAGCTCCACAGGTCCCCGAGCGCACCTACCAACGGCGAACCGATCAAAAACCCCACATAGTTGAAGACATTCAGCCGCGCCACGGCAGCGTCCGAAGCGCCGGGGAACAACCTCCCGGCCGCCGCGAACGTCTGCGGCACCAGCACACACAACCCGAGCCCCAGGAGCGTGAACCCCAGCATCCCCACCCACGCCCCGGGCGCCCCCGCCACCACGGCGAACCCACCCGCCGCCACCAGCGCCCCACTCCGCACGACGGCGACGGCCCCGAACCGCCGCACCCCGAGATCCCCGATCGCCCGCCCCAGCAGCGTGGTCACCATGTACACGTTGTACGGCACGGTCGCCATCTGCTCCGAGCTCCCCAGCACGTCCTGGAGGTACTTCGCGCTCCAGTTGGAGACCGTGGAGTCCCCGATGTACGCAACCGTCATCACCAGACACAACGGCAGCAGCCACTTGAAGACGACGACCTGACCCTCACCCACCGCCTTCTCCTCCACCGCCGGCGCCGCATCCCCGTCGTCGACGTACCACCGGCTCCCCATCAGCACAGCCGGCAGCAGCACCGCCACGACCGGCAGATAGGACACCCACAACGCCAGATCCCAGTGCGCCCCCGCCCACGCCAGCGAGGCCCCCACGATCCCGCCCAGGCTGTAGGCCGCGTGGAAACTGAGCATGATGCTGCGCCCGTACGACCGCTGCAGGCTCACCCCGAGCATGTTCATCGACGCGTCGAGCACTCCGACGGCGAGCCCGAACGCCGCGAGCGCGACCCCCAGTTCCACCATCCGCTCCCCGGCCCCGACCCCGAGCAGCGCCAACAGCACCACCGGCTGGGACCACCGCAGCAGCCGGCTCGGCGGCACCCGCTTCACCAGCCGCTCGGTGCTCACGCTCCCGACCCCGGCGAGGACCGGCACAGCGGCCAGGAACGCCGGCAGCAGCGCGTCGGAAACCCCGTACCGGTGCTGGATAGCCGGAATCCGCGTCACGAGCAGAGCGAAGGCGACCCCCTGCACCAAGAAGCTGAACGCCAACGAGGCCCTGCCGCGCCGCAGCACATCAGTCATGGCGGCGAGCGTAGGCCTCAGGCTTACTCATGGGTAGATCCAGCCAAAGATGAATTCGACTCAGCTTCCACGCCCTCACATGAGCAGCTCGGTCAGCTCCTTCATGTCGGAGAAGAGCCGCCCGGCCCCGGTCAGTCTCTCCGCCGGCGTCATGGCGGTGAACCCGTACACGTCCATCCCCGCCGCGACCGCCGCCTGTACGCCCAGCGGACTGTCCTCGACGACGACACACCGCTCCGGCGCGACCCCCATCCGCTGGGCGGCGAACAGGAACAGATCGGGAGCCGGCTTGCCCTTCCCCACATCCTGCGAGCTGAAGATCCGCCCCTCGTCGAACCACCGGTCGAGCCCGGTCGTCCGATGCCCCACCCGGATCCGCTCATGACTCCCGGACGACGCCACGCAGTACGGCACGGAGTCGGCGGCAAGCTTCTGCAGGACCTCCTCGACGCCGGCCACCGCCTTCAAGTCCCGTTCGAATGCCGCGAAGACCCGAGCGTGGAACACATCGTCGAAGTCCAGCGGCAGCCGCCGCCCGGTCCGCTCCGCCACCAGGTCGTGTATGCGGTGCATGGCAGAGCCCATGTAGTCGCGCAGGGAGTCCTCGTAGGAGGTGGGGAACCCGAGTTCGGTCAGATAGGCGGCCAGGAGCCGGTTGGAGATGGGCTCACTGTCGACGAGGACACCATCGTTGTCGAAGATCACGAGGTCATAGCGCATGGCTCGACCCTAAACGCAGAAAACCCCCGCATCTTTCGATGCGGGGGTTTTCCCAAAAATTGTTCGGCGGCGTCCTACTC
>NZ_WWIQ01000059.1:0-86491 GCF_009862985.1 Streptomyces sp. SID5464
GCCGCGGCCTGCTGGTGCGGAGATGAGAAGCCGCAGCGACAGAACCCCGAACGTCCCTTAAGGAGAACCGTGTTCACATTCGAAGTCGTCGCCGGTGAGGCAGTGCGACAGCAGTTGGACCAGCACCGCGACGAGGTCGTGGACATCGTCGAGCGCACTTACCGGGACCACCAGGCCGGCGAGACCATCAACCCGGACAGCTACTTCCTGCGCTTCCCCGAGAAGCCGGACTCGCGCATCATCGCGCTCCCCGCGCTGCTGCGGGCCGATGTGCAGCTCGCCGGCATCAAGTGGATAGCCAGCTTCCCCAAGAACGTGGCCGCCGGCCGGCCCAGGGCCTCCGCCGTCCTGATCCTCAACGACTACGAGACCGGCTATCCCATCGCCTGTCTGGAAGCCGCCAACATCAGCTCCGCGCGCACCGCCGCATCCGCCGCCGTGGCGGCCCGGGCCCTGCGCCCCGAGGGGCTCGCCGGCGGCCGGGTCGCGGTCGTGGGCGGTGGGGTCATCGCCCGCAACATCTGCGAGTACCTCCACGTCGTCGGCTGCCGGCCGGACACCTACCTGGTGCACGACATCCACGAGCCCTCGGGCAAGTTGCTGGCCGAGCACCTGAACGAGCGGGGCCGGACCGCCCGGTTCACACCGGACCTGGACGAGGCCCTGGACGCGGACGTCGTGGTGTTCGCGACCACGGCCCTGGAACCGTACGTCACCCGGTCCTTCCGCCCGGGCCAACTGGTGCTGAACGTCTCGCTGCGCGATCTGGCCCCCGAGGTGGTCCTGGGCGCGCACAACATCCTCGACGACGTGGACCACTGCCTGAAGGCCAACACCTCGCCGCACCTGGCGGAACAGCTCGTGGGCAACCGGGACTTCGTCGACGGCACCCTGGCCGACGTCCTGAACGGCGACGTCACCGTGGACGGGAGCAAGCCGGTGATCTTCTCACCCTTCGGGCTCGGCGTGCTCGACCTCGCCGTCGGGGCCTATGCGCTCGACAAGGCGCGGGCAGCGGGGCAGACCACGGCAATCCCCGGTTTCTTCGGCGAGACCAGCCGGTGGTGAACCAGATGTCCGCCTCCACAGAGAGCCGCCGCCCCGGCCCGAGCATCGCTGTCGTCGGCATGGGATCGCGCGGGCTGGGCGTCCTGGAACGGCTCGTCAGCATGTGCCTGGCGGAGCCCTTCGACCTCACCGTGCACCTGGTGGACCCGCGGCCACCGGGCCCCGGCTTCCACCGGGCCGACCAGCCGGACTACCTGCTGCTGAACACCGTCTGCTCGCAGCTGACGGCGTTCGCCGACGCCGCCATGGTGACGGGCCCGGCAGGCATCCCGGGGCCCAGCCTGTACGACTGGTGCCTCGAACGCGACCTGCGCGTCCAGGACGACGGCTACACCGTCCGCCCCGGCGTGGGCCGTGCCGTCCGGCCCAACGACTTCCTGCCGCGCAGGCTGCTGAGCGACTATCTGGCCTGGGCCGCCGAACGGATCGTCGGCGCCGCTCCCGAACGGCTCCGCGTCGTACGGCACCAGGCGTCGGCCACCGGCCTGGTGCAGCTGGGCGACCGTGAGCAGGTGCTTCTGGACGACGGGACCTCCGTCGTCGTGGACGCGGCGTTCCTCACGGTCGGGCACCACACCCTGCACCAGCCGCAGCGTCAGGAGACCGACCCGGCGACCATCACGTGCCCCTACCCGCTGCCCGACGCGGTCGAGGCGGTGCGCCCCGGGGAACGCGTCGTGGTGCTCGGCATGGGCCTGACCGCCATGGACGTGATCGCGAGCCTCACCCTCGGGCGCGGGGGGCGGCATGTGACCGGCGAGAACGGCGAGACACGGTACCTGCCCAGCGGCCGGGAACCGCGGATCGTCCTGGCCTCCCGCAACGGCCTGCCCTATCGCAGCCGGCCCGTCCTCAACCCCGGGCGGATCAAGTGCGAGCCGCTCGTCCTGACGCCCACGCGCGTCCGGGAACTGCGCGAGGGTAGACCGGGCGGGCGGCTGAACTTCGCCGAGGACATCGTGCCGCTGGTCGAGGCGGAGATCGACCTCACCTACTACCGGGCCTGCCTCGCCCGGCACACCGGTGACGCGGACGCGGCCCGGCGGGAGTTCGCGGACCTGGTGCGGACCCAGGGTGCCGAGCCGCTGCTCGCGCGGGCACGCGAACGTTTCGGGCCGTCACCGGTGAGCGGTCTGCTCTCCGTTGCCGCCGGGCCGTCCTCCTGGGAGACGTACCAGGACTACACCGACTGGTTCGTCGCCAGGGTCGCCGACGACCTCGCCGAGGCGCGGGCGGGCCTGGGCGTCAGCCCCGTCAAGGAGGCGCTGGAGGTCCTGCGGGACCACCGGGACGTCCTGCGCGCCGTGGTGGATCCGCCGGGCCTCGACGACGAGTCGATGGGCGACTTCTTCTCGGACTTCGTCTCCCTGGTCAACCGCACGGTCATCGGCCCCCAACTGGACCGCTCGGCCGAGCTGCTGGCGCTGATCGAGGCGGGTGTCGTACGTCCCGCACCCGGCGCGCACAGCCTGCTGCGCCGCTCCACGGACGGCGCCGTGTGGACGCTGGAGTCCACGACTCTGGCCGCGGCCCACCGGCTGGAGGCGGACCGGGTCGTCCTGGCCCATGTGCAGGAACCGGCGGCGGACGAGGCCGAGGGTTCACTGCTCGGCGGACTGGCCAAGGCGGGCCGGCTGCGCACCCTGCGGCACCGCAGCGCGAGCACGACCGGTCTGGACGTGACCCGGGAAGGCCGGGCCGTGGACGCCGCGGGCGCCGTGCAGGAGCGGATCTTCCTGTTGGGGCCGCACACGGAGGGGTCGAGCTACTACAACCACTACGTGCCGTCGCCCGGAGCGCCGAGCCGGGCCCTGCGGGATGCCGAACTGGCCCTGCGCGCCGCCCTGTCGACCGTCGTGCCATCCTGACAGACCGGCTTCGGCGGCGGGGCCGGCCCCGGCCTCGCACCACCTCGCACGATCCCTCGCTGGAGCAACGCATGCTGAACGCAGCACTCGGACGCCTGAGGCGCATGAACGAGCTGTCGCCGACCTTCAGGCTCCTCCTGGCGGCCTCGTTCCTGATCCCGCTGGCCGGTTTCATGGTCATGCCGTTCATGTCCTTCTTCCTGCACGACCGGATGAAGATGGACCTGGAGGTCGTCGGCCTCGTCATCGCCGTGGCGTCGTTCGTGCAGATGTCCGGTGGCGTGGTCGGCGGGTACGTCGCCGACAGGTTCGGGCTCCGGCGCACCATGGTGGTGGCCCTGGTGATCCGCACGATCAGCTTCGCGCTGTTCGTGGTGTCCATCAGGGCCCCCGCCCTGTCGATCCCGGCGCTGCTGCTGTCGGCGGTCGGCGTGGCGCTGTACCTCCCGGCCAACAAGGCCTACGTGGTCCGGGACTGCGACGCGGACCGCCGGCCCCTCTTCCTGTCCCTCAACAACGCGGCGCTCAACAGCGGGATGGCGCTCGGCCCGCTCATCTCCGGCCTCTTCATCATGCGCGCGCCGATGGCGGTGTTCGCGGTGGCCTCGGGCATCTTCGCCGCCGTCACGCTGCTGCACGTCAAGGCGCTGCCCCCGGACGCCGAGATCCGGCGGCCCGAGCCGCGAAAAGAACGCGGCGGCGCGGTGCGGTTGTTGCTCATCCCGCCGGTCATCACCGCGGCCCTCGGCTTCTACGCGTACATGTTCTTCCAGAACTACCTGAGCCTGTACGTGGTGGCGCACTACTCGTCCACCGTCTTCAGCGTCCTGCTGCTGATCAACGGGCTGCTCGTGGTCGCGCTCCAGCCCGTGCTGGCGAAACGCATCAACGGACTCGGCTTTCCCCTCGCCACGGCCCTGTCCTTCGCGCTCTTCGCCTGCGGCCTGCTGCTGATCGGGTGGGCCGGACTCCTCGCCGTCGTCGTCGGCGTCGTGCTGATCAGCCTGGGGGAGGTGGTGCTCTTCCTCAAGAGCGAGCTGGAGGCGCTGCGTTACTCGCCCGACAGCCCGGGAGTGGTCTTCGGCAACCAGCGCCTGGCCACCGGCATCGGTGCGTTCGCGAGCGCGTGGGCCGGCGGCTGGTTCTACCAGCGGGCCACGGACTCGCCCGACGGCGACAGCCGCTTCTGGATCTACTGCGCCGTCCAGGCGGCCATCGGCGGGTTGCTCGCCCTGGCCGTCTCCCTGCTGTCCCGCCGGAACGCCGCGCCCGCCGACGAAGAGACCGCCGACGAAGAGTCCGCCGGCCCCGGCCGGGACGCCGACCGGACCAGCTCCGCCGACCGGACCACCTCCGACGAACAGAACGCCAGCCTGGGCTGACCCGCCGAGGGGAACGCCCCCGGGCACCGGCCGCCGCTCACCGTTCCAGCAGCATGCGCTGGAGTTCCCTGGCCGCCCGGGGCGGCGCCACGTCGCTGCGGTGGGCCAGGGCGATCGTGCGGTGCAGACCGGGCCGGGCCAGCGGCGTGACGCGCAGGCCGCGGCCCGATCTCGCCGCCACCATGCGCGGCACGACGGCCACCCCCAGCCCCGCCCGCACGAACCCCAGCACCGCGTCCATCTCCCCGCCCTCCACCGCGAAGTCCGGCTCGAACCCCTCCGCGCGGCACGCGGCCACGGTCAGTTCGCGCAGGTCGTAGCCGTGCCGGAACATCACCAGGCGCTCGCCCTCCAGGTCGGCGATGCGTACGGTGCGCCGGCCCCGGCCGGGTCTCGGCGCGTCCGGTGAGGAGACCACGACCAGGTCCTCGCGCAGCAGCTCCACCGTCGTCAGCGCCGGGGACGGCGTCGGCAGGGGCAGCACCACCAGGGCGAGGTCCAGCGCGCCGCGTGCCAGCTCCCGCACCAGGTCGTGCGAACCGCCCTCCTCGATCAGCAGCCGGATGCCCGGGTAGCGGTCGTGGAAGGCGCGCAGCACGTCCGGCAGCAGGCCCGTGCACAGGCTGGGCGTGGCACCGAGCCGCACCCGTCCCCGCCGCAGCTGCACCAGCTCCAGCACCTCGTGCCGGGCCGTGTCCGCGTCGGCCAGGATGCGCCGGGCCAGGGGCAGGAGGGCCTCGCCGGCGTCCGTGAGCGTGATGTTGCCCCGCGCCCGCAGGAACAGGTCCGCGCCCAGCTCCCGCTCCAGCGCCTTGATCTGCTGCGACAGTGACGGCTGCGCGACATGGACCAGATCCGCGGCCCGGGTGAAGTGCCGGGTCTCGGCGACGGCCACGAAGTACTGGAGCTGGTGGAACTGCATACTCGTACGATAGCCCCGGCCTATGGAATCAAGCCGCACCATGTCTTGGACCGATCGGCTCCGTGTCCGTAGCGTGCTGTGACATGGCTCTGGCAACGCGGACGGACCGACGGCCGTCCATGGCACGCACCGTGTGGGACTCCACCCTCGGCAAGAAGACCGTGATGGCGGTCAGCGGGCTGATCATGCTGCTGTACCTGGTCGTCCACATGATCGGGAACCTGAAGATCTTCTTCGGGGCCGGCGAGTTCGACCACTACGCCCACTGGCTGCGCACCGTCGGCGAGCCGTTCATGCACTACGAGTGGACGCTGTGGCTGGTCCGGATCGTGCTGGTGGCCGCCGTCGTCGCCCACGCCGTCTCCGCGTACCAGCTCAGCCGCCGCGACATCAGGGCACGGCCCGGCAAGTACGTGCACAAGAGGCCGCGCGCGAGCTACGCGACGCGGACCATGCGGTGGGGCGGGATCATCCTCGGGCTGTTCATCGTCTGGCACATCCTGGACCTCACGACCGGCACCGTGCACCCCGGCTTCCGGCCCGGCCACCCGTACCAGAACGTCGTGGACACCTTCTCCACCTGGTACGGCAACGTCATCTACATCGTCGCGATGCTCGCGCTCGGCCTGCACGTCCGGCACGGCTTCTGGAGCGCCGCCCAGACCCTCGGCGCCGGCAGCCGCACCCGCGACCGTGCCCTGAAGACCGTCGCCGACGTCCTCGCGCTGCTGCTCACGGCCGGTTTCATCGCCGTACCCGTGGGCGTCATGACCGGAGTGGTGAGCTGACATGACCTACACCGACTACGCGACCGGCGAACCGGTCGTCGACACCAAGGCCCCGAAGGGCCCCGTCCACGAGCGCTGGGACAAGCGCCGCTTCGAGGCCAAGCTGGTCAACCCCGCCAACCGGCGCAAGCACACCGTCATCGTCGTGGGCACCGGCCTCGCCGGCGGCTCCGCCGGGGCCACCCTCGCCGAACAGGGCTACCACGTCGTCCAGTTCTGCTACCAGGACTCCCCGCGCCGCGCCCACTCCATCGCCGCGCAGGGCGGCATCAACGCCGCGAAGAACTACCGCAACGACGGCGACTCCATCCACCGGCTGTTCTACGACACCGTCAAGGGCGGCGACTTCCGGGCCCGCGAGTCCAACGTCCACCGCCTCGCGCAGATCTCCGTCGAGATCATCGACCAGTGCGTGGCGCAGGGCGTGCCGTTCGCCCGCGAGTACGGCGGCCTGCTCGACACCCGTTCCTTCGGCGGCGTCCAGGTGTCGCGGACCTTCTACGCCCGTGGCCAGACGGGACAGCAGCTGCTGCTCGGCGCCTACCAGGCCCTCAGCCGGCAGATCGCCGCGGGGAACATCGAGATGCACCCGCGTACGGAGATGCTCGACCTGATCGTCGTCGGCGGGCGGGCGCGCGGGATCGTCGCCCGGGACCTCGTCACCGGCAAGATCGACACGTACTTCGCGGACGCGGTGGTACTGGCGAGCGGCGGCTACGGCAACGTCTTCTACCTGTCGACGAACGCCATGAACTCCAACGCGACCGCGATCTGGCGGGCGCACCGGCGCGGCGCCTGGTTCGCCAACCCCTGCTTCACCCAGATCCACCCCACCTGCATCCCGCGCACCGGCGACCACCAGTCCAAGCTGACGCTGATGAGCGAGTCGCTGCGCAACGACGGCCGCATCTGGGTGCCGAAGGCCAGGGGCGACGACCGCCCGCCGAACGAGATCCCCGAGGACGAGCGCGACTACTACCTGGAGCGCATCTACCCGTCCTTCGGCAACCTGGTGCCCCGTGACATCGCCTCCCGCGCCGCGAAGAACGTCTGCGACGAGGGCAGGGGCGTCGGCCCCGGCGGCCAGGGCGTCTACCTCGACTTCGCCGACGCCATCAAGCGCATGGGCCGGGGGGCCGTCGAGGCCAAGTACGGCAACCTCTTCGACATGTACCAGCGGATCACCGACGAGGATCCGTACCAGGTGCCCATGCGGATCTACCCCGCCGTGCACTACACGATGGGCGGCCTGTGGGTCGACTACGACCTCCAGACCACCGTCCCCGGCCTGTTCGCGATCGGCGAGGCCAACTTCTCCGACCACGGGGCCAACCGGCTCGGCGCCTCCGCGCTGATGCAGGGACTGGCCGACGGCTACTTCGTGCTCCCGGCGACCATCAACGACTACCTCGCCCGCAACCCGCACACGGACCAGGTCGACACCGGCCATCCGGTCGTCCAGGAGGTGCTGGCCGAGACCGAGGACCGGCTCAACCTGCTGCTGTCCGTCGACGGCGACCGCACACCCGACTCCTTCCACCGCGAGGTCGGCGAACTCATGTGGGAGTTCTGCGGCATGGCCCGCACCGACTCGGGACTGCGCAAGGCGCTGGAGCGCATCCCGCAGATCCGTGAGGAGTTCTGGCGGCGCATCAAGGTCCCCGGCACCGGCGAGGAGTTCAACCAGTCGCTGGAGAAGGCCAACCGCATCGTCGACTACCTGGAACTGGCCGAGCTGATGTGTCTCGACGCGCTGCACCGCAGCGAGTCCTGCGGCGGCCACTTCCGCGAGGAGTCCCAGACACCCGACGGCGAGGCCGCCCGGAAGGACGACGAGTTCGCGTACGCGGCCGCCTGGGAGTTCAACGGCACCGGCGAGGCTCCGACCCTGCACAAGGAAGACCTGGTCTTCGAGTACGTCCACCCCACCCAGCGGAGCTACGCATGAAGCTCACCCTGCGCGTCTGGCGGCAGAAGAACGCCGACGCCGAAGGCGCCATGTCCACGTACGAGGTGGACGGGATCTCCTCCGACATGTCCTTCCTGGAGATGCTCGACACCCTCAACGAGGAGCTCATCCTCAAGGGCGAGGAGCCGGTCGCCTTCGACCACGACTGCCGCGAGGGCATCTGCGGTGCGTGCTCGCTCGTCATCAACGGCGATGCGCACGGGCCCGAGCGGACGACCACGTGCCAGCTGCACATGAGGTCGTTCAAGGACGGCGACACGATCGACATCGAGCCGTGGCGGGCGTCCGCGTTCCCGGTGATCAAGGATCTGGTCGTCGACCGTTCGGCCTTCGACCGGATCATCCAGGCCGGCGGGTACATCACCGCGCCGACGGGTGCGGCTCCCGAAGCACATGCCACACCGGTGCCGAAGCCGGACGCCGACTTCGCCTTCGAACACGCCGAGTGCATCGGCTGCGGTGCGTGTGTCGCCGCGTGCCCGAACGGCGCCGCGATGCTGTTCACGTCCGCCAAGATCAACCATCTGAACGTGCTGCCGCAAGGGGCGCCCGAGCGCGAGACGCGGGTGCTGGACATGGTGGCGCAGATGGACGAGGAGGGCTTCGGCGGGTGCACCCTCACGGGAGAGTGCGCCACGGCGTGCCCCAAGGGCATTCCGCTCATGTCCATCACCGGCATGAACAAGGAGTGGCTGCGGGCCACGCGGAAGGTGAGCAAGCGGTAGGTCCGGGCAGGTAGAAGCGTTCGCCGTGTGGTGCGGACGGGCGGGGCCGGTTGGTGCTCACCGGCCCCGTCTCGCCTTTCCGCGCTCCTGGCATTCAACATCCCGGCATCCGCGCTCCTGGCACTGGTCACGCGAAGGTCAGGCGGCATGGGCACAACAGTGGCGGCGGCACCGCTCGCCGCCCCCGGCCCGTGACCAGGAGAGAGCCATGACCGGCGTACTGACCGTCGACCGCCCCGCGCAGCCCACGGCCCCCACCCGCTACACCGTCGCCCTCGCCCGGAACGAGGAGGACGTGCGTGCCGCGCAGCGGCTGCGGCACGACGTCTTCGCCGGGGAGCTGGGCGCCCTGCTGGCCGGCTCGCAACCGGGGCTGGACGTCGACCCGTTCGACGCGTACTGCGACCACCTGCTCGTCCGCGAGGAGACGACCGGCCAGGTCGTCGGCACCTACCGGCTGCTGCCGCCCGAGCGCGCGGCGGTCGCCGGGCGGCTGTACTCCGAGAGCGAGTTCGACCTGAGCTCCCTCGCCGGAATCCGGCCCGAGCTCGTCGAGGTCGGCCGCTCCTGCGTGCACCCCGACCACCGCGACGGCGCGGTCATCAGCCTCATCTGGGCCGGGATCGCCCGCTACATGGTCGACCGGGGCCATGAGTGGCTCGCCGGCTGCTGCTCCGTCCCGCTCGCCGACGGCGGCACCCTCGCCGCCGCCACCTGGGACCGGGTCAGCGCCAAGCACCTGTCGCCGCAGGAGTACCGCGTCCAGCCGCTGCTGCCGTGGGTCCCGGGTCCCGCACCCGCCACCCGCGTCGAACTGCCCGCCCTGCTGCGCGGCTACCTGCGCCTCGGCGCCTGGGTGTGCGGCGAGCCGGCCCACGACCCGGACTTCGGCGTCGCCGACCTGTACGTGCTGCTGCCGATGAGCCGGGTCAACCCGCGCTACCTGCGGCACTTCCTGTCCCTCGTCCCCGCCTGATGAGTGCCTGGCTGCCCACCGCGCCCTGCACGCCGCAGGCCTGTGTGGAGGCGCCGGCGGTGGTGCCGGCGCGGGCCGTGCCGCGTGCCGTGCTGCGGCTCACCGGGGTCGTGCTGCTCCTGCTCGCGGGGATCGCGCTCTCGCCGCTCGGTGCTCGGATACCGGCGTCCCTGATCCGGCGGTGGTGCCGGTGGATCGTGCGGGCCGCGGGGGTCCGGGTCCGCGTCAACGGCGCCGCCGCCCCCACCGGCGGACTGCTGCTGGTCGCCAACCACATCTCCTGGCTGGACATCCCGCTGCTCGCCGTCGTACGCCCCGCCCGGATGCTGGCCAAGACCGAGGTACGGCGGTGGCCCGTCGCCGGGCCGCTCGCCGCCCGCGGCGGCACCCTGTTCATCGACCGGGACCGGCTGCGGGCCCTCCCGGACACCGTCGCCCGTATCGCCCGGGCCCTGCGCGAGGGCGCCGCCGTCGCGGCCTTCCCCGAGGGCAGCACCTGGTGCGGCCGGGCCCAGGGCCCCTTCCGCCGGGCCGTCTTCCAGGCCGCCCTGGACGCCGGGGTGCCGGTCCAGCCGGTCCGGATCGGCTACCGGCTCACCGGCGGAACCGGCACCACCGCCGCCGCGTTCGTCGGTGACGACACCCTGCTCGCCTCCCTGTGGCGGGTCGCGACGACCCGCGGCCTGGTCGCCGAGGTCGAGGTCCGCGCCCCCATCCCACCGGGCAGCAGCCCCGACCGCCGTGCTCTGGCGGGCGCCGCCCAGCCACCGGAGACGACGGCGCCGTCGTGGACGCACGCGGTGCTCGTGGCGTAGGACCTGCGCCGACCGTGCGGTGGCGCCCGTCCCGCCCGTGAGGGTGGCTCCGGCTGCGCGGCACGTCCCGGGGCCGGGGACAGGGCCGTGCGGCCGCAGGCGCGGCCCGGTCGCTGAACGGGTGCCGCCGCGCGGGGCCGGCGGGCCGCGGCCACCGGGATCGCCGATCAGCGGCAGCCGCTCGCCGCGGCCGGCCCCCGCGACGGCGGCTCGCCGTGCGCATGCCCCGAGTACCGGCCGACGTACGACGCAGGATGTTCCTGCCCGCACCGGACGCGCCTCACCGGCCCCCGGGCAGCGTGCGCGCCAGATACGGCGCCGTTCGGCTCTCCGCCGAGCGCGCCACGTCCGCCGGTGGCCCCGCCGCCACGATCCGGCCGCCCGCGTCGCCGCCGCCCGGGCCGAGATCGATGACCCAGTCCGACCCCGCGACGACGGACATGTCGTGCTCGACGACGATCACGGTGTGCCCGGCGTCGACGAGGCCGTGCAGCTGGCGCATCAGGACGTCAACGTCGGCCGGGTGGAGGCCGGTCGTCGGCTCGTCGAGGAGGTAGAGCGTGGGGCCGCGCCTGCCGCGCTGGAGTTCGCTCGCCAGTTTGATGCGCTGGGCCTCGCCGCCGGACAACTCGGTCGCGGGCTGACCGAGGCGGAGGTAGCCCAGTCCCACGTCGAGCAGGGTGCCGAGGCTGCGGGCCACGGGCGGGGTGTCGGAGAAGAACTCGGCCGCGCTCTCCACCGTCAGATCCAGCACCTGCGCGATGTTCCGCCCCCGGTACGTCACCTCCAGCGTCTCCGGGTTGTACCGGGCCCCGCCGCAGTCCGGGCAGGGCGCGTACGTGCTCGGCAGGAACAGCAGCTCCACGCTGACGAACCCCTCGCCCTGGCAGGTCTCGCAGCGCCCGCCCGCCACGTTGAAGGAGAACCGGCCGACGCCGAAGCCCCGCTCGAGCGCCCCGTCGGTAGCCGCGAACACCTTGCGCACGACGTCGAAGAGGCCGGTGTACGTCGAGAGGTTCGAGCGCGGGGTGCGTCCGATCGGCTTCTGGTCGACCGAGACCAGCCGGCCCACCCCGGCCGTCTCCTCGGTGATCTCGCCGATGAGCGTGGACTTGCCGGAGCCGGACACTCCGGTGACCGCGGTGAACGCGCCGAGCGGGAACTCGGCGGACACATCGCGCAGGTTGTGCCGGGTGACCGGCCCGGTCCTCAGCCACCCGCTCGGTTCGCGGACCACGCGCGCCGGGGCGGGGCAGCGGTCGAACAGGTAGCGAGCCGTCGCCGACTCCTCGACGGCCGCCAGCTCGGCGACCGGGCCGCTGTGCAGCACGCGCCCGCCGTGCTCGCCCGCGTGCGGACCCACGTCCACCAGCCAGTCGGCACCGCGTACGACATCGAGGTGGTGCTCCACCACGAACACCGAGTTCCCGGCCGCCTTCAGCCGCTCCAGCACGACGAGCAGGGCCTCGGTGTCCGCCGGGTGCAGCCCGGCCGACGGCTCGTCGAGGACGTAGACGACACCGAACAGGCCGGAGCGCAGCTGGGTGGCGAGGCGCAGGCGTTGCAGCTCGCCCGCGGACAGGGTGGGGGTGGGCCGGTCCAGGCTGAGGTAGCCGAGACCGAGTTCGACGACCGGCGCGACCCGCGAGGTGAGGTCGTCGGTGAGGACCCGGGCGGTCTGTGACGTCGCGTCGAGCGCGGCGGCCAGCTCCACCAGCGGCAGCGCCGCCAGCTCGGCGATGGTCCGGCCGCCGAACGTCACCGCCAGTGCCTCGGGCCGCAGCCGGCTGCCACCGCACGCCGGGCAGGGCGCGCTGGTGAGGAACCGCTCGGCCTTCGCCCGCAGGGTCGGGCTCTTGGAGTCCGAGAAGGTCTTCAGCACGTACCGCCGGGCGCTCATGTACGTGCCCTGGTACGGGCGCTGGATCCGGTCCGCGTCCCGCACCGGGTGCACGGTGACCACCGGCTGCTCGTCCGTGAACAGGATCCACTCACGCTCGCCGGCGGGCAGCTCCCGCCACGGCCGGTCCACGTCGTACCCGAGCGCGTCGAGGACGTCCCGCAGGTTCTTGCCCTGCCAGGCGCCCGGCCACGCGGCGATCGCGCCCTCGCGGATCGACAGCGACGGGTCGGGGACCAGCAACTCCTCGCTCGTACGGTGCACCCGGCCGAGCCCGTGGCACTCCGGGCAGGCGCCGGCCGCCGTGTTGGGCGAGAAGGCGTCCGAGTCGAGGCGCCCGGCGCCGGGCGGGTAGGTGCCGGCCCGGGAGAAGAGCATGCGCAGCGAGTTCGAGAGGTTGGTGACGGTGCCGACCGAGGAGCGTGAGGTCGGAGCCGCGCGGCGCTGCTGGAGCGAGACGGCGGGCGGCAGACCGGTGATCTCCCCGACCTTCGGCGCGCCCACCTGGTGGATCAGCCGGCGCGCGTACGGCGCGACCGACTCGAAGTAGCGTCGCTGCGCCTCCGCGTAGATCGTGCCGAACGCCAGCGACGACTTGCCCGAGCCGGACACGCCGGTGAACACGGCCAGCACGTCCCGGGGGATGTCGACGTCGACGCCCTTGAGGTTGTGCTCGCGGGCGCCGCGGACACGGACGTACGGGTCGTGGGGGCCGTGGCAGTCGTGCATGGGCAACGACTCTAACCGGAGGCGATCGCGGCCAGCCGCCGGTAGGAGTCCAGCAGGGCCTCGCGGTCGTACGTGCTGGTGGTGACGAGGACCTCCTGCGCTCCCGTCTCCTTCAGCACCGTCTCCAGCTCGTGCGCGACCTGCTCCTCGGTGCCGGCGATGTGGCCGGTGAGGCCGGACTCGTAGAAGCCGCGCTCCTTGGCGGTCATCGTGAGCGCATCCACGCTCTCCGCGGGCGGCAGGGGCGGGAAGGTGCCGCGGGTGCGGGAGTACGCCATGGACCAGGCCTCCGGGATCAGCAGCCGCCGGGCCTCCTCGGGGGTGGCGGCCACGGCGATCGTGCCCGAGACGACGACGTAGGGCTCGCTCGCCCAGGCCGAGGGGCGGAAACCGTCGCGGTAGTGGTCGATGCCGCGCCGCATCCTGTCCCGGTTCCGGAGGTCGCCGATCACCATGGGCAGGCCGAGGCGGGCCGCGATGCCGGCCCCCTCGCCCATGGCCAGGACGAACGGCGGCACGGCCAGCCCCTCGGCGGGGCGGGCGTGCACCCCGGTCGGGGAGGTGCCCCGGAACCAGCCGAGCAGCTCCCGCAGCTGGGCCTCGAAGTCCTCGGCGTCCTCCTTGTCACGGCCCAGGGCCCTGCGCACCCCGTCCGTGAAGCCGACGGACCGTCCCAGCCCCATGTCGATCCGCCCGGGGAACAGCGACTCCAGCACCCCGAACTGCTCGGCCACGACCAGCGGCCGGTGGTTGGGCAGCATCACCCCGCCGGTGCCGACCCGGATCGTCCGTGTCGCGGCGGCGACGGCCGCCGCCAGCACGGTCGGCGCGGAACCGGCGACCCCGGGTACGCCGTGATGCTCCGAGACCCACAGCCGGTGGTACCCGAGCCCCTCCAGCTCCCCGGCCAGCCGCACGGTGTCACGCAGCGCCTCGGGATGCGTGTGCCCCTCGCGAGTGCGGGAGCGGTCGAGGACGGAGAACCTGGTCGTCGCGATCACGGAGCTCATACAGGGTTCAACACCGGCGGGCCCACAGGATTCCTCCGGCCCGTGCACACCTCGTCCTCACGGAGCGATGTTGTGGTTGAGGCGGAACAGGTTGCCCGGGTCGTGACGCCGCTTCAGCTCCGTCAGTCGGGCGTGGTTCCCGCGGTAGTTGACGGGCACCCGGTGCTCGTCGTCGCTGTCCTGGAAGTTGACGTAAGCGCCCTCCAGGGAGTGCGGTTCGAGCGCCCCGTGGAAGGCGCGCACCCAGCCCTTCTGCGCCTCGCAGTCCTCACGCGTCGTCAGGGTCGCGCTGAGCGCGATCGAGAAGTCGGCGTCCCGATAGGAGAAGGCGGTGTCCTGTGGCCCGACCCGGTGGCAGGCGCCGTCGAGGGGGAAGCCGATCGTCACGCTCTGCAGGGAGGGTGTCGTGGCGCCGTGCTCGACGAACGCGTCGACGGCGCCGTCCGGCAGGCCCTTGAGGAAGGCGCCCTTCCAGTAGTGGAAGAGTCCCGGGGGCACCAGGGCGTCGAACAGGGTGTTGATCAGCGGGTAGGGCATGCGCGCCACGTGCCGGCCCAGTACCGGCCCCAGCCCGGCGACACGGGCGCGGACCTCGTCGTCCTGGGCCTCCGGCCCGGTCCAGCAGGTGATCACGCCGCAGAGGGGCCGACCGTGCCAGTGTTCGGGCAGGAACGGCACCGGCGGTCCGAGCCCGACGACGAGCACCGCGCCGAGCCGCTCGTCGCCCTCGGCGACGAGCTCGCGGTACCGGCGGATCACCTCGCCGTCGAGCGGGTAGAACGTCGGCCCGCCGAGGACGTCCGCCACCGGGTGCAGACGGTAGGCGAACGAGGTGACGACGCCGAAGTTCCCGCCGCCTCCGCGCACCGCCCACAGCAGGTCGGCGTCGTGCTCCTCGGTGCAGGTCAGGAAGGACCCGTCGGCCGTCACCAGGTCCACCGCGACCAGGTTGTCGCAGGCCAGACCGCAGCGCCGGGCCAGGTAGCCCATCCCGCCGCCCGTCGTCAGGCCGCCCACTCCCGTCGTGGAGACCATCCCGCCGGTGGTGGCCAGGCCGAAGGCATGCGTGGCGTGGTCGACGTCCGCCCAGGTGGCGCCGCCCCCGACCCAGGCCGTGCGCCCCCCGGGGTCGACGCGGACGCCGCGCATCCGCCCCAGGTCGAGGACGACACCGTCGTCGCAGGTGCCGTAGCCGGGGACGCTGTGACTGCCGCCGCGCACCGCGAGCGGCAGCCCCTGGTCGCGGGCGAAGTCCACCGTGGCGATGACGTCACCGGCGTCGACGGCCCTGACGACGATCGCCGGGTGCTTGTCGTGCAGGGCGTTGTAGACCCTGCGGGCCTCGTCGTAGTCCGGTTCGCCGGGCCGGACGATGTCACCGCGCAGGGCGCCGCGCAGCCGCTCCAGCAGCCGCTCGTCCAGGGCTGGTGTGGAGGTGGTCATGACCGCCACCCGCCTTCCGTTCGCCGCTTCGGGTACAGCACCTGTCTACGCCTGCGGCCGGGGCGGTTCATCGCCGGAACGGCCCATCTCCGGGGACTCGGCATGGGCCGAACAGCCCATCAGGCGGCCAGCCCGTGCCGGTACGCGTACGCCGTCGCCGCGGCCCGCGAGGACACGCCGAGCTTCGCGAAGATGTTGTTGAGGTGCCGGGCGACGGTGTGCTCGCTGATCACCAGTTCGGCGGCGACGGCCCGGTTCGTCCGCCCCGCCGCGACCAGCCGCAGCACCTCGATCTCACGCTCGGTGAGCCCGCCCGCATCCCGTCGGCGCGCGCTGGCCAGCAGGGCCGCGGCCCGGCGGGCGTCCGGTACGGCACCCAGCCGCTGGAAGGTCTGCCGCGCGGCCCGCAACTCCATCCGGGCCCCTTCCTCGTCCCCGCATGCGCCGTCCACGGCGGCCAGGGTCATCCGCACCTGGGCCGCCTCGTAAGGGACGTCGAGCCCGAGCCAGAGCGCAAGGGCGCGGCGCAGCAGGGGCAGCGCGCGGTCCGGGTCACGCTCCGCGAGCGCCACCGCGCCGTCCGCCGCGGCGGCGCTGGCGTGCAGCGGCGTCGTCGCCGAACCGCACCGCCGCTGCCACTCCCGGGCAAGCGCACCGAGGTCCCCGGCCGCCGTACGGGCCTCCTCCAGCCGGCCGAGCGCGAGGGCGATCTCCACCTGGGCCGCGAGCAGCCTGCACCGTCCGAGGCTGCCGGCCCAAGGGGCCCCCTCGTGACCGGCGAGGGCCGGACGCAGCATCGACGCCGCGGCCCGCGCCCTGCCCTGGACCAGCCGCAGCAGGGCGAGGCCGGGCTGCGGATCGCGGCCGAGTTCGTGCGCCCGCGCGTACGCTTCCTCGGCAGCCGCGAGCTCACCGCGGTGCCGCTGGATCTCCCCGGTCACGTAGAAGGCCTCCGCGGCGATCCGCCGCTCGTACGGCAGCAGCTCCTCGCAGGTCCGTACGGCCTCGGCCACCGCCTCCGGCCAGTTGCCGCGCAGCTCCAGTACCTCCACGCGGTGCACCCGGCACAGCCCGCGGTAGTTGTTCTCCGCCGGCATGGACGCGCACCACCGCATGGCCGCGTCGGTCCACTCGGCGGCGCGTTCGAGGTCGGCACAGGCCATGCACTGCTGGAGCCCCAGGCAGTAGACCCACCCGGTGAAGAAGCTGCTGAGTTCGCCCGCCGTGGCCGAGCACATCGCCTCGTCGAGGAGGTCGAGCCCCTCGGCGACCCGGCCCTCGGCCACCAGGACCCCGGCCTGCGCCTGCACTCCCATGGCGGTCAGGTCCGGGCTGCCGCAGCGCCGGGCGAGGTGCGTCATCCGGCGGGCGGCGGTCATCGCCTCGCCGAACGCGCCGCGCTGCCGCGCCTCCTCCGCGTCCATCCAGGCGAGGTAGCACTGCTCGGCGCACTCCGGCTCGCCGCCGAGGTGCCGGCGGGCCCGGCGCAGCCAGCCGGCGGCCACGGCCGTGTGCCCGGCCAGCTGGTGCTCGTAGAAGAGCATCCAGGCGCAGTATCCGGCCCGCCGGGCGTCGCCCCGTGCCGTGTAGCCGGAGTAGGCCCGCATCCGTGCGGTGATCGACTCCTCCACCCGGCTGGTCCACCAGGCGGCATCGGCGAGCGCGGCACAGTCGTCCGGGGCGAGACGGCCGGCGTCCAGGCCGCGCAGGAGGCGGTACGCCTCGGCCCACGCCTCCCGGGCCACGGCGTCTCGTGCCTGCCGCAGCGCGGTCTCCGTCACGTGCGGCTCCCTTCGCGCTCTTGCCGAGCGTGACCGCCTCTCACCAGCATAGGCAGGCCGGGGGCGCCGCGGCCCGGGGTCAGTGGAGGGAGGCCGGGAGCTGTGCGGCGTGCTCGTGTTCGCAGGTGTCCGTGAAGCCGTCCGTGTCCCAGGCGGGGAACGGGTCGGCCGCCGGGACGCTCTCGCCGGGCCGCATCAGGCAGCCGGTCAGCGCGGTGTGCAGGGCGTCATGCTCGACCTGCGTCCCGATGAACACCAGCTCCTGTGCGTGGGGCGCCTCGTGGTCACGCGCGGCGGACGGCTCGAACCGGGCGACGGACCCGGCCTGCGACCACAGCCCGGTGACGTGCGGGCGGCTCGCCAGGGTGAAGAACCCCTTCGACCGCAGGATCCGCCCGTACGTCCCCGCGTCGAGTCCCTCCGTCACGAGGGTCCACAACCGGCCCGGGTGGAAGGGGAGTTCGGAGCGGAAGACGGTGGAGGAGATGCCGTACTCCTCGGTCTCGGGGACGTGGTCGCCGTTGAGTTCCCGTACCCATCCCGGTGCCTGCTGGGCGCGTTCCAGGTCGAACAGGCGGGTGCCGAGCACCTGGCGGAGGTCCACCCGGCCGTGCGTCGCCGGGACCAGCCGGGCGACCGGGTTCAGCCGGGTCAGGGCCGCCCGCAGCCGGGCCGCCGCCTCCTCGTCGACCAGGTCGAGCTTGTTGAGGACCAGGACGTCGGCGAACTCGACCTGGTCGACGAGCAGGTCGCTGACCGTGCGCTCGTCGTCCTCGTACGGGGCGAGACCGCGCTCGGCGAGGTCGTCGCCGCTGTCCAGCTCGGCTAGGAAGTTGGCCGCGTCGACGACCGTGACCATGGTGTCCAGCAGGGCCACGTCGTCGAGGGTGGCGCCGTCGTCGCGGGCGAAGGCGAAGGTGGCCGCGACGGGCATGGGTTCGGAGATCCCGGACGATTCGATGAGGAGATGGTCGAACCGGCCTTCGCGGGCCAGCCGGTCCACCTCGTCCAGCAGGTCGTCGCGGAGCGTGCAGCAGATGCAGCCGTTGGTCATCTCGACCAGGCGTTCCTCGGTCCGCGACAGGGCGGCCTCGCCGCCGCGCACCAGGGCCGCGTCGATGTTGACCTCGCTCATGTCGTTGACGATGACGGCGACGCGCAGGCCCTCGCGGTTGGCCAGGACGTGGTTGAGCAGGGTGGTCTTGCCCGCCCCGAGGAATCCGGAGAGCACCGTGACGGGCAGTCGTTCGTACGGCACGGGGTCAGCCCTCGGGGCGCAGCAGCCCGCGCTCGTAGGCCTTGACCAGGTTCTGCGGTACGAGGTGACGGACGCCGTCGACGGTGACCGGGACCAGTGTCGGCGTGGCGGCCTTCCACTGGGCGCGGCGGTGACGGGTGTTGCTGCGGGACATCTTCCGCTTCGGGACAGCCATGGGACTCCTCCTCGGTGGGCAGGCACCGAGGACGCTACATGAAAATGGATCCCATTAACAATTCGCGTCCCCGGTGCGCGGCCGTGGCCGGTGCCCGGAGGCCGGTGCCCCGGTCCGAAGCGTCAGTCGTCGGCGCCCACGAGCATCCGCACCTCGAACTCCTCGTGCGCGGTGCTCTCCTCGGCCGGGCCCTTGTCCAGCACCGTGCCGAGCCAGCCCAGCAGGAAGCCCAACGGGATGGAGACGATGCCGGGGTTCTGGAGCGGGAACCAGGCGAAGTCGACCTCGGGGTAGAACGAGGCCGGGGCGGAGGAGACGACGGGGGAGAAGACGGCGAGCAGGACGGAGCTGAGCAGACCGCCGTAGAGGCTGAGCAGCGCTCCCTTCGCCGTGAAGCGCCGCCAGAAGAGGGTGTAGACGATCGTCGGCAGGATCGCGGACGCCGCGATGGCGAAGGCGAGGAACGCGAGCGTCGCGGTGTTCGCCCCCCAGGCGACGAGGGCGAGCAGGATGCCGAGGGTGCCGATGACCGCCCCGGACAGCCGGGCGACGGTCAGCTCCTCCGTCTGGCTCGCCCGGCCCTTGCGGATCACCTCGCTGTACAGGTCGTGCGCGAGGGACGAGGCCGCGGCCAGGGTGAGGCCCACCGCCACGGCGAGCAGGGTCAGATACGCCAGGCAGGTCAGCAGCGCGGTCAGGACACTGCCGCCCAGCTCGTGCGCGAGCAGCAGGACGGAGGCGTTGCCGGTGCGGTCCGTGCTCTCGATGGCGTCCCGGCCGAGGAGCGCGGTGGCGCCGAGGCCGAGGATGCCGGCCCCGAAGCAGACCGCGCCGACCAGGCCGATGGCCCACAGGACGGAGGAGCGCAGGACACCGCTGCTGCGCGGGGCGAGCAGCCGCATCAGCACGTGCGGAAGGGCGGCGAGACCGAGGACGATGGCCAGTTCGAGGCTGAGGAAGTCCAGCTTGTTGCTGACCGTGCCACCGTAACGCAGCCCGGGTTCGAGGAAGGCCAGGCCCGTACCGCTGCGGTCGGCCGCCCTTTCGAGCAGGGCGTTCGGGTTCCAGTCGAAGCGGTAGAGCACCCAGCCCGCGGTGAACAGCACGCCCGCGATCAGCATCACGGCCTTGATGATCTGGATGACCGTCGCCCCGGGCATGCCGCCGAGGGAGGCGTAGAGGATCACGAAGGCACCGATCACGACCACGCACAGGGTGCGGGTGGTGCCGCTCGGCACGCCGGTGAACTGGGTCAGCAGAGCCACGCTGCCGACGAGTTGGGCCACCAGGTAGAGGGTGGCGATGGCCAGGATGCAGACGGCCAGCGCGACCCGCACCGGCCGTTGCTGCCGGGGCAGGCGCAGCGCCACCGTGTCGCCCAGGGTGAACTTGCCCGTGCGGTGCAGGGGTTCGGCGATGAGCAGCAGCACCATCATCCAGGCGACGGTGGTGCCGCCGAGGTACATCAGTCCGTCGTACCCGGTCAGGGCGACCAGGCCGGTGCTGCCCAGCAGGGTGGCGGCGGACAGGTAGTCGCCGCACATGGCGAGGCCGTTGCGCAACGGCGACATGGCGCGGTTGCCGAGGTAGAACTCGCTGATCTCGTCCCGCTGGGGCGCCGTCAGCAGTGCCGTGAACAGGGTGATCACGACCACGGTCAGGAACAGTACGAACGTGAGCTGGAGGCTGCTGTCGTCGATGGCGGCGAGCGTCACCACGTGCGGAACCCCCTCGTGCCGTGCTGGAGGGGCTGCCCGGCCCCTTGGGGCGGCGCCGCCGAGCGGGTGCGGCGGTTCTCGTTCTCGTACTGCCGGGACCTCAGGCCGCGGGCGAGCGGATCGACCCGGGTGCGCATGTGCCGGACGTAGCACCACGCGGTCACGCCCATGATGACGAACTGGCCGAGGCCGAGGGTGAGTCCGATCGTGAGGTGGCCGAACAGCGGCTGGTTCATCACCGCGGGCACAAAACTCGACAACAGCACATACAGCAGGAATCCGCCGACGGACAAGATCGTCGCCCGGATGCCGAACCGGCGCTGCGCGCGACGCAGAGAGTGGAATTCGGGATGATCGGATATGCGAGACGGCGGAGTGTGTTCGATGTGCGGAAGCGGGAATGTGGGAGTGTCGTCCCGTCGCGGTGGAAATTCGGGCACAGGCGCACCTTCTTCGCTGCTACGTGCCCCGCACTCGACCCCTTCGAGTCAGTGTTCTCGTCCGGCTTTCGAGCAGGGTGGAGGGATGCCGGACGCACTGTGGGGGTGCGGGCTCTGTGGGGGTCTCGTGAAACCGAAAAACTCGCTGTTCGGATTCACGCGGACGGCCTCGGGGTTCTGTGTGGGGATCCCCGACCAGCCCCGGCCACGGGTGGTGGCGAGGCTGAATGCGGAGTATGTCAGTGCGACGCTTGAGCCATCAACTGTGAGGACCAATTGACGGCTGTGCATGGCTCGTTCACGCCACAGTTGAAGGTTGGCGATAGTGCGACGGCCTGCCGGAAAAGGTCGGCCCGGTGAATAGTACGGACCTTTTCTCCGGCCGACCTGTTCAGAAACGGGCGCCGACGGCGGTGCCGGACCGGGGTACGAGGAACGCCGGAGCCTTCGGCAGCGAGCCGTCCGCCGATCGGGGGCCGGTGAGCGGGGCCGGGTCGGTGCTCAGGACCGAGGCGGCGTTCCACGTTCCGCCGAGGTTCCAGGAGTTGCCGTCGGCGACCGTCCCGGACCCGACGGCCGCCGGGCGCTGGTCCGCGATCGCGAGGTTGCCGGTGAGCCTGGCGGTCCCGGCCGAGACGTCGGCGTCGAAGCCCGTACCGGCGTTGGCGTACGTGGAGTTGCGGCTCAGGGCGAGGGAGCCCGGGTTGCCGTTGTCGGTGAAGCCGTGCTTGGCGTTCTTGAACGAGACGCTGCCCCGGACCGTGTGGGACACCGCCGGGGCCGGGCTGCCACCGCCGAGTTTGAAGCCGTTCCCGTCGCCCGCGAAGTCGGGGAAGTTCCAGCGGTTGAAGCCGTTGCCGTACGCCACCGTGTTCTCGATCGTGATCGGGGAGGCGAACTTCCAGGCGTCGAAGCCGTCGTCGACGTTGTTCCACAGCCGGGCGCCGCGCACCAGGTTGCCCGAACCGCTGCCTTCCTTGACGGCCAGGCCGTCGGCGCTCTCGCCGTTCTTGCGGGGGTCGCGGTTGCCGTAGCTGTCCAGGTTCAGGATCTGGTTGTTGCTCGATGCGCCCTGGAGCTGGAAGCCGGACTCGTAGTTGTCGTGCGTGCTCAGGCGCGCGAAGACGTTGCTGTTGCAGCCGTCGCAGTACACGCCGTACGGGCCGTTGACGATCTCCAGACCCGAGATCCGCCAGTGCGACGCCTCCATGTGGACCGCCCCGCGCTCGGCACGCGGGATGCTGCCGCCGACCGGGGTGTGGCCGGCGGGCAGCTTCTCCCCGTCGACGACCACGCGCTCGCCCTGGTACGGCGAGAGGGTGATGGGCTGGGACGCGGTACCCGAGGTGGCGATGGTGATGTTGTCGGTGAGGGCGTACGTCCCGCCGCGCACGCTGATGGTGTCACCGGGCCTCGCCAGGTCCACCGCCCGCTGAATGGTCCTCAGCGGCCGGTCGAGCGTGCCGGGGCCGGAGTCGTCCCCGGTGGGCGCCACGACCAGGGTCGCGCCCGCCGCAACCGCCGGCTCCACGGGCCCGCCCAGCGCCATGGCCACCGCGGCCCCCGCCATCGCCATCGACCAGATCGCTGCGTTACGCATACGGCCTCCTGCCTGTACCTACGTGGGTGTCGCAGAGCAGTGGCCGCCAGAGGGGTGAAGGTTGCCGGGGTCGGGAGGCGCGGGCGGAGGAGGTGCTCGTTTCACGGGGGCGGGCTCCATGCAGGGCCTCGGGTTCCCGTGGACCGGGAGGCGGGTAGTCGGCCAGCCGCCCGGGTGTTCGGGTCGGCCATGGGCAGGGCCCCGTTACTGCGGGCTGCGGGGCTGCGGGGTACGGACTGGAGGCTGGGCGCGGGACGGGGCGACGGACGGGCTCCGGGCGCGGCCCCGTGTCCTCGCGGACGGGGAGCCGGGCAGCGGGCTCGCCGCCCGGTGGCGAGCCGGCCTGGGGCACGGGCCCGTTCTCTGGGGCCGGGGGCCGGGGACTGGGCGCGGGGTGGGGCGAGAGACGGGCTCCGGGTGGGGCCCCGTTCTCGTGTCCCGGGGCTGGGCGTGGGTGAGCACTGCAGCTACCGCCGGCCCGGGGCGGCACGGGGCGGGCGACGCGCCGGCTTCGGGCGCCGGGCCGGCGTTCCGCCTCTCGCGCCCCAGGCGGTGGCTCCCGGACCGGGGACTGGGCGCGGGGTGGGGCGCGAGGGGGGGCTCCGGGTGGGGCCCCGTTCCCGTGTCCCCGGGCCGGGCGTGGGTGAGCACTGCAGCTACCGCCGGCCCGGGGCGGCACGGGGCGGGCGACGCGCCGGCTTCGGGCGCCGGGCCGGCGTTCCGCCTCTCGCGCCCCAGGCGGTGGCTCCCGGACCGGGGACTGGGCGCGGGGTGGGGCGCGAGGGGGGGCTCCGGGTGGGGCCCCGTTCCCGTGTCCCCGGGCCGGGCGTGGGTGAGCACTGCAGCTACCGCCGGCCCGGGGCGGCACGGGGCGGGCGACGCGCCGGCTTCGGGCGCGGCCCGGGCGTCCCGCCTCCCGCGACCCGGGCGGTGGCCCCGTCGCCGCGCACCACACGCGGTCGGCCCGCCCCCGGGCGGGCGACCGGGGCCGCCGGACGGCCTAGGGTGGGCGGCGTGAGTGACGATCGCCGTGAGGCTCCGCTGGCCGTGTTCGACCTGGACAACACCCTCGCCGACACCGCGCACCGGCAGCGGTTCCTGGAGCGCAGGCCGCGGGACTGGGACGGCTTCTTCGCGGCGGCGCCCGAGGACCCGCCGCTCCCGGAGGGCATCGCCCTGGTCGAGGAGAGCGCGCGGGAGTGCGAGATCGTCTACCTCACCGGGCGGCCCGAGCGCTGCCGGCGCGACACGCTCGACTGGCTCGCCGCGCAGGAACTGCCCGAGGGGCGGGTGTACATGCGGCGCGACGCCGACCGCAGGCCCGCCCGGTTCACCAAGCTGGAGATCCTGCGGCGGCTCGCCCGCACCCGCGAGGTCCGTGTCCTCGTGGACGACGACGAACTGGTCTGCGAGGACGCCCGGCGCGCGGGCTTCACCGTCGTACGGGCCGACTGGGCTGCCCGGTCCGCCGAGCTGAAGGCGGCGCAGGAGCGGGAAGGACGCACCTGAGAGCACGCGTTGGCGGAGTGTTCACCTCCGCCGGGTATGCCCGTGCCGGACAGCGCACTCGGACATACGGGGGATGCCATGAAGGGAAGTCGTGGGGGCGCGCTCGCGGCAGCGGCGCTCGTCGGCGCCGTGCTGCTCACCGGCTGCGCGAAGCCCGACCGGAGCGAGATCGTCACGTGGACCGACGAACACGGCCGGGCCTGCACGGGCGTGGCGATCGTCGACTCGGAGGACGGCGACCGGGAGGTGAGCAGCATCGACTGCGACTACCCGCCGGAGGGCAAGCAGCCGGGCCGTTCCACCTCGGCACCGCTGCCGGACTGAGTAGGCCGTTCGGAGGACGGCGGACTACTCGGCGTCCTCCAGCCGGAAGCCGACCTTCAGCTCCACCTGCCAGTGCGCGATCTGCCCGTCCTCGAGCCGTCCGCGCACCTCCGTCACCTCGAACCAGTCCAGGTTGCGCAGGGTCGCTGAGGCCCGGCCGATGCCGTTGCGGATGGCCTGGTCGACGCCGTCGGGGGAGGTGCCGACGATCTCCGTGACCCGGTAGGTGTGGTTCGACATGCCGCTGCTCCTCTTCAGTGACGGGTGTCACACGTCACTCCACCGTGCCCCAAGCGGCGACGAAGCGCGAGACGTCGTCTCCCGCCCCGCCGCCGTCCAGGGGCACGGGGACGTCAGCGCACCACGCTCAGCGACAGCGCGAACCGGCCCGCGCCGTCCGTCCACCAGTGGGCCAGATCCAGCCCCGCGGCGAACAGTTCGCTCCGCAGACCCTCCTGCCGGAACTTCGCCGACACCTCGGTGCGCAACTCCTCGCCCGCCGCGAAGTCGACGGCGAGGTCGAGCGCCGGCACCTTCACGGTCTGCGCCGTAGCGGAGCGCAGCCGCATCTCGATCCACTCGTGCTCGGCGTCCCACAGCGCCACGTGGTCGAACGCGGCGGGCTCGAAGTCGGCGCCGAGCTCGCGGTTGATCACGGTGAGCACGTTCTTGTTGAACGCGGCCGTCACCCCGGCCGCGTCGTCGTACGCCCGGACCAGCACCTCCTCGTCCTTGACCAGGTCCGTGCCCAGCAGCAGGGCGTCGCCCGGTGCGAGCAGGGCCCGCACGTTCGCCAGGAACGCGGCGCGCTCGGCGGGCAGCAGGTTGCCGACCGTGCCGCCGAGGAACGCCACCAGCCGCGGCCCCGGCGTGTCGGGCAGCGTCAGCTCCGCGGTGAAGTCGGCGATCAGCGCGTGCACGTCGAGACCCGGCCGCTCGGCGGCGAGCGCCTGCCCGGCCTGGGTGAGCGCGCTCCCGCTGACGTCGACGGGGACGTACGTGTGCAGGTCCGTCAGGGCGTCGAGCAGATGCCGCGTCTTCTCCGACGAGCCGGAGCCCAGCTCGACCAGCGTGCGGGCATGGGTCGCCGCGGCGATGTCGCCGGAGCGCGCCACGAGGATTTCCCGTTCGGCGCGCGTCGGGTAGTACTCGGGCAGTTCGGTGATCTTCTCGAACAGGTCGCTGCCGTGGGCGTCGTAGAACCACTTCGGCGGCAGCGTCTTGGGACGGTCGGTCAGACCCCGGTGGACGTCGGCGCGCAGCGCGGCGTCCGTGGCGTCCTCGGGCAGGGTGCGGGTGAGGTGGAACGGGCTCACGTACGGGGCTCCTCGGGAGATGCGGGCACGAAGGCGTCGGCCGGCTCCTTCAGCGGTGTGAGCAGCACGTCCGTGCGGCTCGCCGCGAGCAGGGTGCGGTCGGGAACCTCCTGCCAGTGCGGATCGTCGTCGTAGGGCTCGGAGGCCACGGCGGTGCCGCCGCCGGGCCGGGTGAGATACCAGAGGGTGTCGCCCCAGGCGGTCGCCGTGATGGTGTCGCCGTCGGTGAGCAGGAGGTTGAGCCGGGAACCGGGCGCGGCGGCGGCGACCTCCAGGACCGTGTCGGCCAGCGCCTGGCCCTGCTCGTCGCCGCTCCGCAACCGGGCCAGGACCAGGGCCCACACGAGCGCCGAGTCGTTGCGGGCCTCCAGCGACAGGAGGTCCTCCGGGGGCAGGGTGCGGGACACCGGCGCGAGCGAGCCGGGCCAGCCCTTGACCGCCCCGTTGTGGCTGAACAGCCAGGTCCCCGCGGCGAACGGCGCCGCCGCGGCCTCCGCGTCCGCGCCCGACAGCGTCGCGTCCCGCACCGCGGCGAGCAGTGCGGTGGACCGTACGACTCGGGCGAGATCGGCGAACGACAGGTCCGCCCAGATCGGCCCCGCTCGGCGGTAGCGGGCCGGCACCGGGTCGCCCTCGGCGTACCAGCCCACGCCGAAACCGTCGGCGTTGACCGTGCCGTACCGCTGTCGCCGGGGCGCCCAAGACTGCCGGTACAGTCCGTGCGGGGGTTCCACGAGGAACCGGCCGAGCGGCTCCGCCGGTCCCACGTACGCCACATGACGGCACATCAGACATCCTCCGAGCGGGCCGTGCGGAACCCGGAGAAGATCTGCCGCCGGATCGGGTAGTCCCAGTTGCGGAACGTGCCCCGGCAGGCCACCGCGTCCACGGCGAACGAACCGCCGCGCAGCACCTTGTGGTCGGACCCGAAGAAGACCTCCGAGTACTCCTTGTACGGGAACGCCCTGAACCCCGGGTACGGCAGGAAGTCGCTCGCCGTCCACTCCCACACGTCGCCGATCAACTGCCGTACCCCGAGCGATGACTCGCCGGCCGGGTAGCTCCCGGCGGGCGCCGGACGCAGGTGCCGCTGGCCGAGGTTGGCGTGCTCGGGGCCCGGGTCGGCGTCGCCCCACGGGTAGCGCATGGAGCGGTCGCCGGCCGGGTCGTACCGGGCCGCCTTCTCCCACTCGGCCTCCGTGGGCAGCCGGCGTCCCGCCCAGCGGGCGTAGGCGTCGGCCTCGTACCAGCACACGTGCAGCACCGGCTCGTCCGGCGGGACGACCTCGGTGACGCCGAAGCGCCGCCGCAGCCACTGCCTGCCGTCCCGTCGCCAGAACAGCGGGGCCGAGATGGAGTTCCGGCGGATGTGGGCCCAGCCGTCCGCGGTCCACCAGCGCGGGTCGTCGTAGCCGCCGTCCTCGATGAACGCCTGGTACGCGCCGTTCGTCACCGGCGTGGTGTCGATCCGGAAGGGCGCCACCTCGCGCCGGTGCGCGGGCCGTTCGTTGTCCAGGGCCCACGGCTCGTCGGAGGTGCCCATGGTGAACGGGCCGCCGGGGACGAGGACTTCGGACGGACCGGTGAACAGCGGTACCGGATCGGGGTCGGGCGCCGTCAGGGCCTGCGGTCCCCTGCGTAGCTGATGGGTGATCAGCATGGTCTCGTCGTGCTGCTGTTCGTGCTGTGCGATCATCCCGAAGGCGAACCCGGCCTCCGTCAGCCGCGTCCCGTGGAACGCGGCCTTCTCCAGCACGTCCAGGGCACGGCCGCGCACGTCGGCCGCGTACGTGCGGGCCTCGGCGGGCGACAGCAGGGGCAGCTTCGGCCGCTCGGCCCGCGGATGCTCGAACGCGTCGTAGAGGCCGTCGATCTCGGGCCGTATCGCCTCGTGCCCGGCGACGGCCCGCAGCAGCCACTGCTCCTCCTGGTTGCCGATGTGCGCCAGGTCCCACACGAGCGGCGACATCAGCGGCGAGTGCTGTGCGGTCAGGTCGGGGTCCTCGACGCAGCTCGTCAGCAGGGTGGTGCGGTCGCGGGCGACGACCAGCGAGGCGACCGCGCGCTCGCGCAGGATCTCGGGGTCGGTGGTATCGGTGTCGACAGCGGGGCTGGTGTCGGTCATGGGCGCAGGTCCTTCCCGTGGGCGCGACCGTCCGTGCCGCGCTGTCGGTCGAGCAGGTCGTCGGCGGGGCAGCGGCCCAGGACGACATGGCGGTCCAGGTAGGCCGTGACGGCCTCGATGACCTCGGGCGCGGCGCCGAGCCGGGGCAGGGCGTCCAGCGCGGCCGTGAAGCACGTGACGGCCACCTCGCGCAGTTCGGCGTCGGCCAGACCGCTGCGGGCCGCGTCGACCCACAGCGGGTTGTGCGGCGCGGGCATCCCGAGTGTGCGCTCGGCCAGCGGCTTCACGGTCCGGTAGGCGGTCTCGGCGGCCTCCGGGTCGTCGAACAGCGCCGCGGTCACGGCCAGCGGCACGATCCAGCCGTCGTCACCGGGCTGCGCGTCGATCATGCGCAGTTCGAGGTGGCCGCGCGGCCTGACCGGCGGGAACAGCGTCGTGACGTGGTAGTCGAGGTCCTCCCGCGTCGGCGGCCGGGGGACGCCGGTGCGGATCCACTCGCGGAAGGTGAGCCCCTCCGGGACGTCCCAGGGCCCGGCGTCGCGCCGTACGCACATCACGGGGGAGTCCAGCACGTGCCGGGCCCAGGCGCCGCGCGGGTCGGCGTCCAGGGGCGGTCCGCCCGCCCGGCCGGCGCCGATCCGGGTCCACATCAGCTGCCGGGTGGACAGCCAGCCGGTCGGGCGGTGACCGGCGAGCGGGGAGTTGGCGAACGCGGCCACCAGGACCGCGCCGAGGTGATGGGCCAGCCACCAGCGTCGCACATGGCCGAGAGGCCCCGGCTCCTCGTGGCCGGCGTCCACGCACACCTGCACGGAGGCCGAGGCACACATCATGGCGCGGCCGGAGGGGCCGGTGCGGTCGAGGCAGGTCTCCATGGCGTCGTAGCGCGGTTCGCGCAGGAACCGGCGGGGCTCGTGCCAGGGGTCGTGGCCGAGGCCGACCAGCGTGAGGCCGTTGTCGCGCAGGACCGCGCGGACGGCGTCGAGGTCGGCGGAGACGGTGGCGATGACTTCCGTCAGCGAGGCGGCGGGGGGCGAGCTCAGCTCCAGCTGGCCGCCGGGCTCCACGGTGAGCGCCGACCTCAGGGACAGGGGCCGCAGTGCGGCGTAGGCCGCGTCGAGTCGTTCGGGTGTGACGGGGAGCTGCGGTGCGCGCAGCTCGTGGACGAGCCATTCCACCTCGACGCCGAGGCGGCGCGGCGGGCCGGTCTTGAAACAGATGCCGCGGACGAGCGCCTCGACCTCGGCTTCGGACAGTGAGGTGCGTGGCCGGGTACAGCCACCTACCGATTCGGACATGTAGGGATCCTCCTGAGATTCCACCATGCCACCGGTCCGGGCTCTTCGGCGGCCCGGGCCGGGATCACTCGTCCCACCCAAGTCCCTCGTGTCGCTCGGCACAAGGGGGCGTACCGGGGCGTTCCGGGGCGGTCATCGGGACCGGACGGGCGTTTCCCGGCGCTTTCCCCGGTGTTCTCCGGTGGCGAAAACTCCGTTGCACCGCACGGTCGGCATCACCGACCATGCCTGCGTGAGCACGACAAGACGGACCGCGCGGCACGCGGTCACGGCGCACACGGGGGTGGCGCCGTGAGCGCGCGCCTGCGCGGTGTCGCCCAGCAGACCGAGCAGATCGTGGCGGCCGGCGCCTACCGGGCGCCGGACGGGCGCGAGGTGTCCATCGCGGCCGAGCTCCGGGCCGCCCGCGAGGGCACGCGCATGTACGGCCCGGAACCGGTGCCGGTGCCCTCCACTCGGGTGACCGGGACACGGGTCGAGGTCACGGGCGAGAGCAGCCTGGAGGCGGCCCGCCGGCTCGGCGGGAACGTGGCCGTACTGAACTTCGCCTCGGCCCGCAACCCAGGCGGCGGCTACCTGAACGGCGCCCAGGCCCAGGAAGAGGCCCTGTGCCGGGCCTCGGCGCTGTACACCTGTCTGCTCCGGGCCCGCCCGTTCTACGACCACCACCGGGCCCACCGCGACCCGTTCTACACGGACCGTGTCATCCACTCACCCGCCGTGCCCGTCTTCCGGGACGACCGGGGCCGCCTGCTGGACGAGCCGTACACCGCGGGCTTCCTGACCTCGGCGGCGCCCAACGCGGGCGTGGTGCTCCGCACGGCACCCGAACGAGCCCCGGAACTGCCGCGGGCCCTCGCCGTCCGCGCCGAACGGGTCCTGGAGACGGCCGCCGCCCACGGCTACCGGCACCTGGTGCTGGGCGCCTGGGGATGCGGCGTCTTCCGCAACGACCCGGCGCAGGTCGCCGGGGCGTTCCGGGCGTTGCTGGCACCCGGCGGGCGCTTCACGGGGGCCTTCGAGCACGTGGTGTTCGGGGTGCTGGACCGGACGCCGGACGGAGCGGTGCGGGGCGCCTTCGAGAAGGCCTTCAGCTCCAGCCGTAGCGCTCCCGCAGCCGGTGCCGGACGAGGTTGAACCGCATACGGTCCAGGGCGCAGGCCTCCCGGCGCATGCCGTCCTCGTGCAGCCGCAGGACCCGGTCCACGTCCACCCACGACTCGCGGCCCGACCGGTCCCAGGGTCCGCTGCCGATCGGCACCCACTCCCGATCGCCGTCATGCCGCTTGCTGGACAACTGCACGGCGAGGAACGTCCCCGACGGCTCGCGGGCGACCACGAGCACCGGGCGGTCCTTGCCGCGCCCGTCGTTCTCCTCGAAGGGAACCCACGTCCAGACGATCTCGCCGGGGTCGGGGTCGCCGTCGTGCGCGGGCGAGTACTCGGTGCGCACCCGGCCCACCTCGCGCGGATCGGCCTGGGTGGTGGCGGAGGGGCCGGAGCGGCCCGGGACGTCCTCATCGGTAAACGCGGTCACGGGGGCACCCTAGGGGGTGTTGCCATGAGCCCGGCCACCGACCGGTCCGCCGTGCGGAGCCGCGTACGGTCGCTCAGGCGGCAGCGGAACGTTCCGTGACCGGCGGCGCCGGCCACTTCTCGTGCCAGCGCAGCTCCGCCTCCAACTGCGCGGCCACCTGCACCAGGAGCGGTTCGCTGTTCGCCGGGCCGAGCAACTGGGCCCCGACGGGCAGACCGTCCGCCGTGAAACCGGCGGGCACGTTGACGCCGGGCCAGCCCAGCACGTTCCACGGCCAGGCGTACGGGCAGGCGGCGATCATCGCCCGGTCGGTGGCGAAACCGCTGAGTTCCAGCAGGGCGCCGATCCGGGGCGGGGGAGCGGCGGTGGTGGGCGCGAGGACGACGTCGTACGAGGTGAAGAATCCGCCGATACGACGGTGCAGGGCGGTCTCCGCCCGCCGGGCGGCCCGCAGCGGCGCCCCGCCGAGCAGCCGCCCGAGCCGGGCCGCTCCCAGGGTGCGCCGGTCCAGCAGTGCCGGGAAGGGCGCCTCGGCCACCCGCTCGGCGATCCCGGCCGTCGCGCGCGGCACGAAGGTCAGCCCGATCTGCCCGTACGGCGGGTCCGCCTCCTCGACCGTGTGCCCCGACGCCGCCAGTCGCTCGGCGAGTTCGACGACCCGGGTCCGCACCTGAGGCAGGAGCCGGGCGGGCACGGCCGTGAACGGCGGCTTGAGGGCGAGCGCGATGCGCAGCCGCCCGGGGTCGCGGCCGACGGCCGCCGACGCGTCCACGGCCGGGGGCCGGTGCGGGTCCTGCGCGTGGTTGCCGCTCGCCGCGTCCAGCAGCAGGGCCGCGTCGGCGACCGTGCGGGCGAGGGTGCCGTTGACGGTGATGCCCTGGAAGGACTCGCCGCGCGGCCAGGTGGAGACTCGGCCGCGCTGCGGCTTGATGCCGACCAGATGGGTCCACGCGGCCGGGATCCGCACCGAACCGGCGCCGTCCGAGCCGAGCGCGGCGGGCACCAGACCGGCCGCGACCGCGGCGGCCGAGCCGCCCGAGGAACCACCCGGTGTGTGGGCCGTGCTCCACGGATTGCGGGTCGCGCCGAAGGCCGGCCCCTCGGTGAAGGGCCACTGCCCGAACTCACAGGTGTTGGTCTTGCCGACGATCACGGCCCCGGCCGCGCGCAGCCGCCGTACCGCCTCGCCGTCCTCGGCGACCGGCGGGAACTCCCCGCAGCAGCCGAAGGCGGTCGGCTCGCCGGCCACGTCCATGTCGTCCTTCACCGCCACGGGCACCCCGAGCAGCGGCTTGCGCACGCCCGCGGCGAGCTCCCGGTCGGCGGCCTCGGCCTCGGCGAGCGCGGCCTCGGCCCGGACGATCCGGAAGGCGTTGATGCTGCCCTGCGTCGCCTCGATCCGCGCCAGCGTCCGCTCGACAAGCGCCCGGGACGTCACGTCCCCGGCGGCCAGCGCACGGGCGGTCTCCACCAGGCCTGCGGCACGGTCGAGCGTCATACGGACACCTCCGGAAGCAACCTCTCTACCGAACGGTAACGTCCGATGGCCGGTGGTGGAACGTCGACGGCAGTTGTGGAAATTCACCCATCGGCCACATCTTCCTCACTGGGCTCATTCGCTCATGTTCAAACCATTGACGCCTCTCGGCCTCGCCCTTACTTTCTGAGCCCCCACTTCTGATCGAATTTCCGAACCTTGTTCGGTATATCGATCCCTGTGTCTCAGGGAGAGCCGCCCGTGACCTCACGCCCCGTCGCCCCGTCCCGCCGTACGCTGCTGCGCGCCCTGGCCGCCCTGCCCGCCTCAGCGGTGCTGCTGGGCGAGGCGCCCGGACTGCTCGGCAGCGCCCTGGCCGCCGCACCGCCGAACGGTTCCGCCACCCGGTACACGATCGTGCCGTTCCTCAACAGCAACGACGGCACGGTCAACGTCTACCAGTCGGACGACGCCACCGACTTCCGGCTGCTGCGCTCCTCCGCGTACACGCCGCCGGCGGGCCGGATCCGCGACGCGAGCGTCATCAGACACACCGACGGCTACTACTACGTCACCTACACCACGCGCACCTGGCAGGACACCAGCAGGACCATCGGCTTCGCCCGCAGCTCCGACCGCGTCAACTGGACGTTCCTGTACGACTACACCGTGCCCGTCACCAACCTCTCCCGCGCCTGGGCGCCCGAGTGGTTCGTCGACAGCGACGGCAGCGTCAGCATCATCGTCTCGTGCTCCACCACGAACGACGAGTGGATCTTCACGCCGTATCTGCTACGGGCCACCAACTCCGCCCTGACCGCGTGGAGTCCACCCGTGGCGCTCGCGGGCATCGGCGCCAACCACATCGACACGTTCATCGTGAAGATCGGCTCGACGTACCACGCCTTCCCGAAGAACGAGACGACGAAGTACATCGAGTACGCCACCGCCTCGAACCTCACCGGCCCTTACACGATCCGCAGGACGGGCGACTGGGCGGGCTGGGGCAGCTACCGCGAGGGCCCGGCGCTGGTGCGGCTCGACAACGGCGGCTGGCGCATCTTCTTCGACGGCTACGGCGACGGCACGTACTACTACAGCGACAGCTACGACACGTTCGCCACCTGGTCCGCACCGGCCGCGCTCCCCGGGATCTCCGGCACGGCACGGCACTTCACGGTCGTCAAGGAGACGGTCGCCGGCGGCCCGAGCCTCGCCCGGAACACCACCCGCTCCTTCCGGTCGGCCAACTACTCGACCCGCTACTGGCAGCAGCAGTCCTCGCTCCTCAACCTGCCCGTGGTCAGCGCCTCCAGCACCACCGCCGAGAAGCAGGCCGCCACCTTCACGGTCGTCGCCGGGCTGGCCGACGCGAGCGGCTACTCCTTCCGCGACACGGCCGGCAACTACCTGCGCCACTGGGACTTCCGCGCCCGCTTCGACCCGAACGACGGCACCAGCACGTTCGCCAAGGACGCCACGTTCATCCTCCGGACCGGCACGGCATCCGGCTCCGTCCGCTTCGAGTCGTACAACTACCCCGGGTACTACCTGCGCCACTACGCTTACCAGCTCCGCGTGGAACGCCCGGACGGCACGGACCTGTTCCGCCAGGACAGTTCGTTCGTGCCGGTGACGGCTTGGGCATGATCGGCACTGCTGCTGACCTGGGCAATTGGGCCGGGGTTGCGGAATGCGCACCAGGTCCACAACCCGGAGCCGGCGGTATGGCGTAAAGACGCCGCAGGTTTGGTTCGGGCGCGGTGGGCCGGCGAGCGCTGGGGCCTCGGCGTATGGACGGCGGATCGGAAAGGGACCCGAGCCGGGATCCAGCGGAACCGCGAAGGCGTCCTGTTCTCCAACGGCTTGATGGAGGGCACATGCAGGATGATCCAGGCCGGCGCACGCGCGTCCGACCGGCGCGGCGACGCTCCACGCCGATCCAGACGCCGGCTCGGCCGCAGAGGGACCCCGGATGGTGGCGCCGCATCCCCTGGGTGCACATCGGCGCCGTTCTGGGCGCGCTGGCTGCTGTGGGCGGTCTCGTCCTGACCGGCATCGCCACCTACTGGGGCACGGCGACAGCCCGTGACCAGCTTGACCAGTCACGCAAGGAAGCCCTGGACGAGAGTCGTAAGCAGGCAGAACGCATCTGGTCATGGGGACAGTGGCATGGGAGTTTCTGCGTGCCATCGGACGAGGAGGACTCCCCGGCCGACAAGCCGAGCGCCACCCCGTGCGATGACCGCCGGATCGAAGTGGCCAATCGCTCAGCGGATCCGGTGTACGGCGTGTGGGTGCGGTTCTGGGTGGACCAAGACCGACCCGATGATGACGTGTACTTGAAGACCGGTGACATGGGTCCCTGTACCGAGGTGGCGTATCGACCCGGCGACCTGTATCGAGACGCGCCACACCGCACAGGGCCGCACGAGCGGTGGCGGCGGCAACGTGACCATCACGGCACACCGCCGGAAGGTCGCGGTGCTCCCGGGCGTTGCCTCCAAGTATGAAGATCGGTGAAGCTTCCAGAGTCAGCGGCGTGAGTGCGCGGTCGTTGCGGCACTACGAGGATGAGGGCCTGATCGTCCCTGGCCGATCTAGCAATGGGTTCCGCGACTACTGCCAGTCCACGATCGACCGGGTGCTCGTCATCCGCTCGCTGCTGGAATCCGGACTGCCCGTGCGGTTGATCAGGGAAGTTCTGCCCCGCCTCACGGATGAACCCGACGTCGGTACGGATGTGGTGTGCGCGGAGTTCTTACACGAGGTGCAGGGCTATCGCGATCGACTCGCGGCACGCATCGCCGTTCTCAGCGATCAGCAGGCGGCCCTCGACGCATACCTTCAGGAGGCCCGCCGCGCTGATCCGTGAGCGCCGCTTGACCTTGACGCAAGTGTGAGGTTCCTAGGTTCGGTGCATGGAGATCGACGAGCAGCGGCACACCGCCGAGCAGACGGTACGAGCACTGGTCCAGCAGTCGCACCTGGGACCGAAGGATCTGACCCTCACGACCGGACATCGCCGCCCCGTCCCGAGGTCCGGCGAGTACCTGATCCGCGTCGGCGCCGCCGGGGTCAACTTCGCCGACGTCATGCAGACCCATGGAACTTACGGAGGAGGCCCGCAGGCGCCCTACGTGGCAGGTTTCGAAGCCGCCGGCGAGATCGTGGGTGTCGGCCCGGACGTCGAGAGTCCGCTTCAGCTCGGCACCCACGTCGTCGGAGCCGGGCCCGGCGCCTTCGCGCAGTACATGACGATGCCCGCCGCGGGTGTACTTCCCGTGCCTTCCGGCTGGAGCGACGCCGAAGCGCTCGGCCTGGTACTGAACTGGGCGACCGCTTTGGCGGCACTGAAGCCGTTGGGCGAGATCAAGACGGGTGAGGTGGTGCTCATTCACGCTGCGGCCGGGGGCGTGGGGCAGGCCGCTGTCCGTCTCGCCCGCCACTACGGTGCACGCGTGATCGCCACGGCGTCACCGGCCAAGCACGACACGGTCAAAGCGCTCGGCGCCGACGAGGTCCTGGACAGCCGGCACCCCGATCTGGCGGCGGAGATCACCCGCCTGACCGGCGGGGTCGACCTGGTCCTGGAATCGGTGGGACAGGCCACGTTCGAGGCCAGCCTGTCGGTCACCAAACCCTTCACCGGACGTGTCGTCGTGTTCGGCGCCGCCTCCGGAGACGCCACTCTGACCACGCACGACCTGATCTTCACCCATCAGGTCCAGGTCAAGGGTCTGCACATCGGTGCGCTGGCGGACGCGGCCCCGTCCCTCTACCGGTCGCTGCTCGTCGAGATCGAGGCACTCATCGCCCACGGCGTGTACCCGCCCGGCGTCCCGCACGTGCGTCCCCTGGCCGAAGGGCCGGCAGTGCTCCAGCAACTCGAAGCGGGCCAGACCCATGGCAAGCTCGCCCTCGATCCCTGGCGATAGGAACACCCCTGGTTCACCGCAACGCTGCGGACAAGGACGTGGAGGGCGTGGTCAGTCGGCGGAGGCCATGAAGTTCAGCATCCGGCGGTTGATCTCCTCCGAGTGGTCGATCTGCGGCCCGTGGCCCGTGTCGGAGATGATCTCGGCCCGCGCGCCGGGGATCAGGCGCGGTACGCGCTCCACCTGCCGCTGCGGGTGCACGAGGAGGCTTCGTTTGCCGAGCACCACATAGAGCGGGGTCCGGATGGTGGACAGCTCCTCCTCGGACAGGGGAAGGGGCGCCGGGCGGCGTATGCGGTAGGCGCGAACGGCCGTTCTGATCATCGTGCGCAGCTCCGGCATGACGAGGACCGGCTGTTCCAGCCAGGCCGCCAGCCGCGGGCGGAACGCCTTGGGCGCGAAGGTCGCGAAGAAACCGGCGAAGATCCAGACGAAGAAGCGCAGGCCCACCTTCTCCAGACCGCCGGGGTCGAGCAGCGTGACCGAGGCGAGGCGGCCGGGCCTGCGATGCGCCTGGTTCAGCGCGAGCCACCCGCCGTAGGACGTGCCGACGAGGTGTACGCGGTCGAGGCCGAGTCCGGCGAGTGTCTCGTCCAGCCACTGTGCGGCGTGCTCGGGGTCGTGGATCGGCTCGCGCTGCACGCTGCGGCCGGGGTCCCCCGGGGTGTCGATCGCGTAGACCGGGCGGTCGGCGCTGAGGGCGGGGGTGTTCGGGTACCACATGGCGGAGCAGGAGCCCGCACCGTGTACGAGGACGACCGGGGTGCGGTTCCGGGCCGCCTCGCTCGCGGGGCCGTAGCGGTAGACGTGGGTCGTGGCGAAGGACGTCTCCACGTCCTCTTCCGCGAGCGCGGCCGCTCCCAGTGCGTAGACCGCATCGCAGGCCGCGAAGTAGCGCTCGCGCCAGGCATCGCTGACGTAGCGGCCGACATCGGCCTGGGTGCGGGCAGCGGTCTCGGGCATGGCCACCTCCGGCGTCTCGGTTTTGTGATACGACCGTACCATGAACTTGGTACGGTCGTATCATCAAGAGGTCCCAGGGAGCCACGGAGGCCCGCGGGCCCACTGCACCAACGACGAGCGGAGAACCGGCCGATGCCCAAGCGCGTGGACCACGCAGAACGGCGCACCGAGATCGCCGAGGCGCTCGTCCGGGTCGCCGGACGGCGCGGGCTGCATGCCGTGGGGATGCGCGATGTGGCGGCGGAGGCGGGCGTATCGCTGCGGCTCGTGCAGTACTACTTCCAGACCAAGGAGAAGCTGCTGCTCTTCGGTCTCGAGCATCTGGCGGAGAGATTCGGGGAGCGGGTCTCCGCCCGGGTGCGGGCCGCCGGGGAACGCCCTGGTCCGCGCGCGATGGTCGAGGCGCTGCTGATGGCCGCGCTGCCGACGGACGACGAGAGCCGCACCTTCCACCACCTCTACACGTCGTACGCCGTGCTGTCCGTGAACGACCCGGCGCTCGCGGCCCAGCCCTTCATCAGGAACCCTGATGCCGCCGAAGACGCCCTGACCGAACTCCTCCGGCAGGCCCAGGAGGAAGCTCTCCTCGAGCCCGGTGTGGACGCGCGGTTGGAGGCGGCCGGCCTGCTCGCCATGTCCGCGGGACTCGGCACCGGCATCCTGGTCGGCCAACGCAGCCCGGAGTCCGCCACGGCAGTCCTGGAGCACCATCTGGACCGGATCTTCCGCACCGACGACGCGGCTGGTTGAAGGGAGGACCGTTGACGGCGGCTGGTTGACAGGCGGCTGCCGGGGGCGGCCGCACCGCCTCGCCGAGCTGGTGCGGGCAGTCGTGAAGTCCGACTCACGGCGATGTGGTCCAGCGGGGCGATGTTTCGGCCCAGGCCGTGCCCCATGCGGCGAGGTTGCGGCGCTGGATGACGTGGGCGGCTGCGCCGTAGACGGCGGCTGCGGTGGCGTGGACGCCCAGGCCGGTGATGAGGGCCCAGCCCATGGCGCGGCTGCGGATCTGGCCGGGGCTCAGGGGCGGATCGGTGATCTTTCCGTCGGTGTCGGCCCATACGCGGACCGTGCTGCCCCTGGGCAGTGCGGGCTCGACATCGGTCTTGGCCGTGCGGGTGCGCCCGTCGGGGTCGGTGAAGCGGACCTTCGTCGGGTAGCGGGTCTTCCTCGCCTCGACGGAGCCGGGTTCGGGGTGGCGCCGGGCGTCCTCGACGAGGATCGCCGTGGTGTGGTGGCGGGTGGCGGTCTGGTACTGGGCGGTACGGGTGTAGTGGCGGTGGGCGGTGTCACCGGCCAGGAACATGGCCGCGGGAGTGGCTGCGAGCACGGCCAGCAGCAGGCCGAGGCCGATCCACGCCTGGACCAGGTCACTGGCGCGGCGCAGGGGATTGCGCCGCAGCCGCCAGAACATGACCCGGGGCAGTTCCGACGGAGGCGATGGTGGGGGCGACGGTTGCGGCGATGGTGGGCGCATGTGGCCGGGCACGACTCCTCCTCTCGGCGACGGCGCAGCGGAGGCCCGGTCTAGTAGGACTGCGCGGCGGGCGGGCCCGAGGTGGAGGGGTGGGAGTGGGCGGCTCGCAGGAGCTTGGCCGCGCCGCGGACGGCCGCGGTGTGCGGGGCCGGGACCACACGCAGCGGCGCGTGCAGCCGGCCGGTGAGGTGATGCGTGATCTCCGGACGCAGGGCACCCCCGCCCGCCAGGAGGATGCCGCGCTGCACGGCGTCGACGGTCAGCGACGTGTGGTCCTGGCGGAGCATCGCGGTCAGCATCCGCGCCACCGCCTCGGAGATCTGCTCCGGCGTGGTCGACTCGCCCAGGTCGCTGGTGCCCAGGGCGGTGCGGCGTGCGTCGGTGACGGCACCGTCGCACAGCAGCACCACCTCGGTGAGGTGGGCGCCGATGTCCACCACCATCAGCGGTCGGGACAGGTCCGCGCCGGCGGCCAGGGCGATACCCCGGGCGCTGGGCACGGTCAGGACGCTGCGCGGCCGCAGCACGTCGACGGCTGCGCGCGCCCGGCTGCGGTACGAGACGCCGTCCAGGACGGGAGCGGTGACGATGACCATGGGGCGCGGCAGGCGGGGCAGGCGGTGGCCGAGCAGGCGTTGCAGCATCCGGGCGCATCCCGGGGTGTCGATGATGGCGCCGCGCTGGATGGGATACACCGCGCCGGTACCGGGGAAGGTCACGGTGGGCACGTCGACGACCACGCCTCTGCCGTCGATCCAGGCCCGGGTGCGGGCGCTGCCCATGTCCAGGGCGATGCCGCAGCAGCGCCGGCACAGCGGCCAGGGCCGGTGCCGGGCAGCGTCGGGCAGGTGGTGGGCGCCGGTCATGGGATCGCCTCCTTGACCTGCTGGCAGCGGGAGCAGTAGCGGGCCTGCGGCACGATCATCAGCCGCTGCCGGTCGATCGGGCGCCGGCACAGGTGGCAGGTGCCGTAGGAGCCCTCGTTCATGCGGGTGAGGGCCGCCTCGACGTCGGCGAGGACCATACGGGCGGACGCCGCGAGCTTGATGCGGACCTCCACCTGCGCGGCGGCCTGCCGCTGGAGCCGGTCCTCGGCACGGGACGTGGCGGGTCCGGCGAGCTGACGCAGTTGCTCTTGGCGGAACGAGCGCTGCTCGTGCAGGTTTTCGCGCAGCGCGGCGAGGTCTTCGGCCGACAGGTGGGTCGTGCTCTCGCCGATGGTCTGGTGGGTCACCACGTCACCCCTTTTGAGGCAGGGCGTAGGAGGTCGGAACGGACGTCGGTCAGGCGGCGCGGCGCTGGCAGGCGACGCAGTAGCGGGTGTAGGGGAGGATCTCCAGGCGTTCCGCGGGGACGGGTTTGGCACAGCCCAGGCAGGTTCCGTAGGTGCCGTCCTCGATGCGGGCGAAGGCTTCCTCGATCTCTTTGAGGACCCGCTCCATCGCGGTCTTCTGGACGGCCAGCAGGTGGTCGTCGTCCGTGCTGGGCACGGTCTCGTCGAGGGCCTGCAACTGCGCCAGCCGTGAGGCGCGGGCGTGCTCCAGGCGCTGACGGGCGTCGTGAAGGTGGGGCTCGGCCCGGGAGACATCGAGCGACATGGTCGGTCCCTTCTCGGCGGCGTGGGCGCCATACCTGGGTGGTTCGGGTGTTTCCCACCCTGGCCGGGCCGGTGGCGGATACCTATCGGGCGCGTGGCCCATTTACGCCGGGGCAGGGGATCCATCCGGCCGTGCCATGGGTGCTGGGGGCCCGGGGAAATGGGGGCCGGGCCCCATCGACGGGGTACTCGGGACCGGGCAGGCTGGCCGGAGGCGCATTCGAGCAGCCCGGCATCGTGAACGCGGTGGGGCCGCCTGCGGCCCGATGATGGAGGTGAACCGAGGTTTTCCAGGAGAGAGGCGGAGGGCCGGTGTCGTTGTTCTGGCGGATCTTCGCCCTCAACGCCGTGGTGCTGGGCGCGGCCACGGCCCTGCTGCTGTGGGCCCCGGTGACCGTCTCCGTGCCCGTTCTGCTGACCGAGGCGATCATCCTCGTCGGGGGCTTGGTCGTCATGCTGGTCGCCAACGCCGCGCTGCTCCGGCTCGGCCTGGCCCCGCTGGGCCGGCTCACGAAGCTGATGACCACCGTGGACCTGCTGCGTCCCGGCCAGCGCCTGCCCGCTTCCGGCGGCGGCGAGATCACCGAGGTGATCCGTACGTTCAACGCCATGCTGGAGCGGCTGGAACACGAGAGGGCCACCAGCAGTGCCCGGGCCCTGCTGGCCCAGGAGGCCGAACGGCGCCGCATCGCGCAGGAGCTCCACGACGAGGTCGGCCAGAGCATGACCGCGATCCTGCTGGAGCTCAAGCGCGCCTCGGACGAGGCACCGCCGCCGCTGCGCGAGCAGTTGCACGAGGTGCAGGAGATCACCCGGGAGAGCCTGGACGAGGTCCGCCGCCTGGCCCGCAGGCTCCGGCCCGGAGTGCTGGACGACCTGGGGCTGGTCAGCGCGCTGATCTCGCTCACCGAGGACTTCGCCACCCACACGGGGTTGCAGGTCACCCGCCGACTCGACGCCGACCTGCCGGTCCTGGAACCGGAGACGGAACTGGTCCTGTACCGCGTCGCCCAGGAGTCGATGACCAACGTCGCCCGGCACGCGGACGCCACACAGGTCACCGTCGCCCTGCGGCACACCGACGACCGCGTGGTGCTGGCCGTCACCGACGACGGCTGCGGCGTCGAGGCCCCCAGAGAAGGCGCCGGCATCCGCGGCATGCGCGAGCGGGCCCTGCTCATCGGCGGCAGCCTCGAGATCACCACGGCACCCGACTCCGGCACCCGGGTCCAGCTCACCGCGCCCGTATCCAGGAAGCAGCCCTGACCATGCACGAAGCGATCACGACCGCCGCGACGGGGACGAGCACGATCCGCATCCTGCTCGCCGACGACCATGCGCTGGTGCGCCGCGGGGTGCGGCTCATCCTCGACCGGGAACCAGACCTCGAAGTGGTCGCGGAGGCCGGTGACGGCGCCGAGGCCATCGAGATGGCCCGCACCCGCGAAGTCGACCTGGCCGTGCTGGACATCGCCATGCCGCGTCTGACCGGCCTCCAGGCCGCCCGCGAACTGGCCGCCCTCAAGCCGGGCCTGCGGATCATGATGCTCACGATGCACGACAACGAGCAGTACTTCTTCCAGGCCCTGAAGGCCGGCGCCAACGGATACGTACTGAAGTCCGTCGCCGACCGGGACCTGGTCGCCGCCTGCCGGGCAGCGATGCGGGACGAGCCCTTCCTCTATCCCGGCGCGGTCACCGCCCTGATCCGCAACTACCTCGACCGGGCCCGCCACGGCGAGGAGACGCCCGACCAGATCCTCACCCCCCGGGAGGAAGAGGTCCTCAAGCTGGTGGCCGAGGGGCACTCGTCCAAGGAGATCGCCGACCTGCTGTTCATCAGCATCAAGACCGTCCAGCGGCACCGCGCCAACCTGCTCCAGAAACTCGGCCTGCGCGACCGCCTGGAACTGACCCGGTACGCCATCCGCGCCGGCCTGATCGAAGCCTGAGCCGCCGGCCCGCACGCCGCACCACGAGCCGGGACGACGACGAGATGAAAGGGGGACGGTGCATGCACCGCACCGCGCGCACCGCCCCCGGTACCAGCAGCGCCCGGCCCCGCGTCGCGGTCCTCGCGATCCTCGCGGCAGTCCTGCTGGTGCTGCCGGCCGCGCTCGGCATCGCCGGTCCGCCGCCCGGTACGACGGGCGAGCCCGTGACCGGCGCGGTGGCAGCGGTCGGCCGGCACGGGGACACCGGGCCGCGCGCCGACGACGGATGCCACAGCGACACCGCCTGCGCCGTCCGGGCGGCACCCCGCCAGGAGCCGCACAGCGAGCACCCCGCCCCGCGCGGACACCTCGCCACCTGCGGCCGCGGCACTGACATCACCCCGGCCGACGGCGCCGCGCGGCGCCCGGCACCGGCCGCGCACGTCCCCTCCTCGGATGCTCACGCACCCCGTGACCGGGGCCGAGCGCCCCCTGCGACCTCCGGCATCTGACACCCCCTTTCCCTCTCCCCGACAGCATCCCGGCCACGCCCGCGTGGCTGTGGTGCGCCTGCCGGAGGCCCTCGTTGAACCGTTCCCTGCGCGTGCGGGCGCTGCTCGCCCTCGCCGTGCTCGCCCTCGCCCTCTACATCGCCGTCACCGTGCCGGTCCGCCTCGGACTCGACCTGCGCGGTGGCACGCAGCTCGTGCTGGAGACCCGCTCCACCCCCACCACCGACACCGGCCGTGAGGCCACCGACCGCACCCTGGAGGTGCTGCGCGGACGTATCGACGGGCTCGGCGTCGCCGAACCCACCCTCGTCCGCTCCGGCGAGAACCGGATCATCGTCGAACTGCCCGGTGTGCAGGACCCGAAGCGGGCGGCCGACGTGCTGGGGCGTACCGCGCAGCTCGCCTTCCACCCGGTGCTCGGCACCGCCGACAGCACCGAGGAGGCCTCCCGGCCGCTGCCGAAGCGGCCCCGGGAACACGTCCTGCCCGACGAGTCCGGCACTCCGCTGCGCCTCGGGGCCGCGGCCCTGACCGGCGCGGACGTCAAGGAGGCCGCCGCCCGGTTCGACCAGCAGGGCGGCGCGGGATGGCACGTCACCGTCGACTTCGAGGGTGACGGCCGCGCCGGCTGGGCCCGGCTGACCGGCGAGGCCGCCTGTCACCCGGCGGGCGACCCGGCGCGGCGGGTGGCCATCGTCCTCGACGACAAGGTCATCTCTTCGCCGCAGGTCGACCCGTCCGTCGGCTGCCGGACCGGCATCCGCGACGGTGCCACACAGATCACGGGCTCCTTCGGCCCCGAGGAGGCGCGCGAACTCTCCCTGCTCGTCAACGGCGGGGCCCTGCCCGTGCCCGTCGAGACCGTCGAGCAGCGCACCGTCGGCCCGACCCTCGGAGCGCAGGCCATCACCGCGAGCGCCTGGGCGGCGGCCATCGGCACCGCGCTGACGTCACTGTTCATCATCGGCGTCTACCGGCTGATGGGCGTACTGGCCGCTGTCGGCCTGCTCTGCTACGGCCTCGTCTCCTACGCCGCCCTCGCCGCGCTCGGAGCCACCCTGACCCTGCCGGGCCTCGCCGGTTTCGTCCTGGCGATCGGCATGGCCGTGGACGCCAACGTGCTGGTCTTCGAACGGGCCCGCGAGGAGTACGCGGCCCGCCGCCGGCCCAGTACGCGTTCGGCACTGTCGGCCGGGTTCCGCAACGCCTTCAGCGCGATCGCCGACTCCAACATCACCACGCTCATCGCGGCCGCCCTGCTGTTCTTCCTCGCCTCCGGGCCGGTGCGGGGCTTCGGCGTCACGCTGGGCATCGGTGTGCTCGCCTCCATGTTCAGCGCCCTGGTGATCACCCGCGTGCTCGCCGAGGTCGCCGTGAGCCGTCCCCGGGTGCGCCGCCGTCCCCGGCTCACCGGCATCGCCACCACCGGTGCGGTCCGCGACCACCTCACCCGCCGCAGCCCCCGGTTGATGCGCCGGCCACACCGCTGGCTGGCCGTGTCGGCCGCCGCGCTGGTCCTGGCCGGTTCGGGCATCGCGGTGCGCGGCATCGACCTCGGTGTGGAGTTCACCGGTGGCCGCCTGATCGAGTACGCCACCACCGGTCCGGTCGATCCCGACCGGGTACGCACCGCCCTCGCCGACGCCGGATTCCCGCGGGCCGTCGTACAGTCCTCCGGAGGAACGGGCCTGACCGTGCGTACCGATCCGCTGACCAACGCCGAGGAGACCGAGGTCACCGGTACCGTCCGCGACCTCGCGGGCCGGGCGGACAAGGTCCGCGACGAACTGGTCGGCCCCAGCCTGGGCGAGGAGCTGCGCCGGGGTGCCCTGATCGCGCTCGCCGTGGCTCTGGGCGCCCAGTTCGTCTACCTCGCGGCACGCTTCCGGTGGGTGTTCGGCACGGCGGCGGTCGTCGCGCTCGCCCACGACGTGGTGATCCTCGTCGGCGTCTTCGCCTGGCTCGGCAGGCCCGTCGACGGGGTGTTCCTGGCGGCCCTGCTCACCGTCATCGGGTACTCGGTCAACGACTCGGTCGTGCTCTTCGACCGCGTCAGGGAACTCGCCCGCAGGACTCCCGGGACCGCGCTGCCCGACATCACCGACCGGGCCATCGTGCAGACCCTGCCCCGGACCGTGAACACGGGCATGGGCGCCGCGTTCATCCTCACCGCCCTCGCCGTGCTCGGCGGGTCCTCGCTCACCGACTTCGCCCTGGCCCTGCTCATCGGCCTCGTGGTCGGTACGTACTCCTCCGTCCTCACCGCCGCTCCCGTCGCGATCCGGCTCCACGACCGCTCCCGGCCTCGGCAGCCGTCCGGCCGCACCTGACCCGGCCGGGGGACCGGACGCGGGGGAGGCGGGTGAGCCGATTTGCTGCTCACCCGCCTTCCCCCGTCCGTCCGCGCCGCCGTGTCAGTGCGGCTGCCGCTCGCCGTGGTAGCGCTGGGCGAGCCGGGCGAGGGCGACCGCGCCGAGCAGGAGGCCGAAGTCGCGCAGGGCGATGTCGTAGTACCCCGGGATGGTCAGCAGGTTGACGATGATGCCGGCCAGCCATCCGGCCACCAGCCAGCCCCCGAAGCGCGGGGCGAGAGCGACGACGAGCCCGGCGACGATCTCGACGACACCGACGGCGTACATGGCTGCCTGGGCGCTGCCGGGCACGATGTCGTTGATCCACGGCGCGAGGTAGGTGGGCCAGTCCACGAGCAGGTTGGCGAACTTGTCCAGCCCGAACAGGATCGGCGCCACGGTGAACCCGACGCGCAGGATGACGAACGCCTGGTAGCCGGGGTCGCCGAGCGCTGCCCGCCGGGGCTCGACGGACGAGGTGGGGTGGGTTGTGGACGTCATGACGCACCGTTCCTTCTATCGACAACTCTCACTAACGATAGAAGCGCGTATGGCTTCTTTAGTCAATGGCTGTGGGTTTTACACTGGTGTTCGTGGACCACCCGAAAGAAGCACCCCACCCCGACGTCTCCGCCGTCGCCGCCCTCGACGAGCCGACGCGCAGGCGGCTGTACGACCACGTCGTGCGCCAGCCGGGACCGGTCAGTCGCGACGAAGCCGCCGCCGCCCTCGGCCTGGCGCGCCAGACCGCGGCCTTCCACCTGGACCGCCTGGCCGACGAAGCACTCCTCGACGTCGTCTACGAACGGCGCAGCGGCCGCACCGGTCCGGGAGCCGGCCGGCCGGCCAAGCTCTACAAGCGCTCCGCCAAGCAGGTCACCGTCAGCCTGCCCGAGCGGAACTACGAGCTGGCCGGACGGCTCCTCGCCCAGGCCCTGGAGGAAGCCGAGGCCACCGGCGAACCGGTCCGCGCCGTCCTGCACCGAAAGGCCCACCGTCTCGGCGCCCGGCTCGCCGGGCAGGGCGGCCCGGGCGTGTTCGACCTCCTGGAGCGGCACGGGTTCGAGCCCCGCCGCGACGGTGACGCCATCGTGCTGGGAAACTGCCCCTTCCACGCGCTCGCCCGCGAGCACACCCAGACGGTGTGCGGCATGAACCTCCACCTGCTCCAGGGCGTCCTCGAAGGGCTCGAGGACAGCGATCTCCAGGCATGCCTGGCGCCCAGCCCCGGCCACTGCTGCGTCCGTCTGGAGCCGGCTTCCGCCCCGCCCGCGACCGCGAGTCCCTGACCCGCCACGCGCCGCCCGCCAGCCCCTTTTCCCCGTCACACGAGAGGTACGTCATGGATCTCGCCGGATCGATCAACGCCCACGCATCGCGCACCGCCGACCTGCCCGCCCCCTCCGCGAGCATTCCCCGCCCGCAGGCGCCGGCCCCCTCTCCCGCCCCCCTGCGCGTCGTCCACGACACCGACGGCATAGACCTGGCCGGAGCCGAACGCGCCGCGGCGGATTTCCTCGCCGCGCTCGGCATCGACACCAGCTCAGAGAGCCTGCACGGCACCCCCGGCCGGATGGCCCGTGCCTACGCCGAACTGTTCAGCCCCCGCCCCTTCGACCTGACGACCTTCCCCAACGACGAGGGCTACGACGAACTCGTGCTGGCCCGCAGCATCCCGGTGCGCTCGGTGTGCGAGCACCATCTGCTGCCCTTCACCGGCACCGCCCACGTCGGCTACCTCCCCGGGCACCGCATCCTCGGCCTGTCCAAACTGGCCCGCGTGGTCGAGCACTTCGCCTGCCGGCCCCAGGTCCAGGAACGCCTGACCAAGCAGGTCGCCGACTGGCTCCAGGCCCATCTCGAACCCAAGGGCGTCGGTGTCGTGATCGAAGCCGAGCACAGCTGCATGACCCTGCGCGGCGTCCAGGCCACGGGCTCCAGCACACTCACCTCCACCCTCCTCGGCACACTCCGCCACGACGCCCGCTCACGCGCCGAGTTCCTCTCCCTGACCGGGCTGCACTCCTGAAGCGCGGTGCGCCGTGGGGCCTGGCTCCTCACGAACACGGACGTGCGCTCGTATTTCCGCTCCGGTCAGCCGGTGCGGCGCGAACGGGTCAGGACCAGCCCGCCGAGGGCCGTGGCGATCAGCCCCACGAGCATCGCCACATAGGCCCCGCCCAGCCCGTTGCCGGTGCCGAGACCACCGTCGGCGGTGGCCGCGACCAGCCCGCCCAGGGCCATGCTGATCACTCCCGCCACCATGGCCGCCGTGGCCACGAGAGACTGGTCGACGGAGCCGATACGGCCGGCCGGGCGGGCCAGGGCCAGCCCGGCGACGACGAGGCCCGCCAGCCCCAGCAGCGCGCCCGTGGCGGATCCGAGTCGCCCGAGGCTGACGTCATGGGCAGCGGCGGCGACCGACCCGCCCGGCGTGTGGGCGGCCGCGGGCGCGGCGAGCCCGGTACCTCCGAGCAGCGCGACCGCAGCGGCGGCGAACAAGCGGCGAACAGACATCGAGACGCTCCTTCTCTTCCCGTGACCGGATGTCACCCGAGCATGTCCGCCGGGCCGAGCCCCGGTCGTCCGGCGGACGCGGACACTTCGCCCTGCCGCCGACGCCGCAGCGCGCTACCGCGCAAGCCGCAGAACGCACGCGCATACTGCATGTGCGGTAGCCGGCCACTCGCCCACGAGGCGGACCCGCCCGTGGCGCCGGCCGGTTAGGGTGCGCGCATGAATGCAGGTGAGACCCGCGTCCGGACCCTGGTCGGAGACTGGGGCATCGCCGTGGGCGTGGCGGGGACGCTGCTGGTCACGGGAGTGTCCGGGCAACCCTCCGCAACGGACCGGGACTTGCTCGGGTACGCGCTGCTGACGGCCGGCGGGCTGGCCCTGGCCGCGCGCCGCCGGGCCCCGGTCGCCGTCCTGGCGGTCACCGGGCTGTGCGCGATCGCGTATCAGGCGGCCGGCTTCGATGTGCCCGCCGTCGCCTACCTGTTCGCGGTGTACGCCGCCGTGCGCGCGGGACACCGGGTCGCCGCCGTCGCGGCGAGCCTGACCGTGCTGGCCGCCCTCCCGTTCGCGGCGCTCGCCTCCGGCCTCCACGACACGGGCGAGGCGTTCGCGCAGGCCCGGGGTGCCCTGGAAATCGCCTGGCTGATCGCGGCCGGGGCCGCCGGGGAGGCGTTGCGGCAGGCCGAGCGTCGGGCGGACGAGGCCGAGCGCACCCGGGAAGAGACCGCCCGACGCCGCGCCGACGAGGAACGGCTGCGCATCGCGAGGGAACTGCACGATTCGCTGACCCATCAGATCTCGGTCATCAAGGTGCAGGCCGACGTGGCCGTCCACGTGGCCCGCAGACGAGGCGAGGAGGTGTCGGAGGCACTGCTGGCGATCCAGGAGGCCGGCCGTGAGGCGGCCCGGGAGCTGCGCGTGACGCTGGAGGCGCTGCGCGACGACGACACGGCGCCCCCGCGCGGACTCGACGACGTGCCCGAACTGGTGGAACGAGCCGGCAGAACCGGTCTGAAGGCGACGCTGACGATCGAGGGAGAGCGCCATGACGTGCCGGCCGCGGTGGGCCGGACCGTCTACCGGATCGTTCAGGAGTCGCTGACCAACATCGCCCGGCACGCGGACGCCGGCACGGCCTCGGTCCGGATCGACTGCCGCCCGGACGCCCTCGCCCTCCGCATCGACGACGACGGCAAGGCCACACCGGCCGTCGCGCCGACGCCCGGCGTCGGGCTGCAGGGCATGCGCGAGCGCGTCACCGCCCTCGGCGGCCGGTTGCGGGCGGAGCCGCGCGGCGAGGGCGGCTTCACCGTCCAGGCCGAACTGCCCCTGGACCGGGTGTCATGATCCGCGTCCTGCTCGTCGACGACCAGCCGCTCATCCGCAGCGGATTCCGCGCGCTCCTCGACCTGGAGGACGACATCGAGGTGGTGGCGGAGGCCGCCGACGGCGGCGAGGGCCTGGAACTGGCCAGGGAGCACCTGCCCGACGTCGCGCTCATCGACATCCAGATGCCGGTCGTCGACGGCATCGAGGCGACCCGGCGCATCGCCGCGGACCCGGTCCTGGCCGGGGTGCACGTCGTCATCCTGACCAACTACGGCCTCGACGAGTACGTGTTGGACGCGCTGCGCGCCGGCGCAGCCGGATTCCTGGTCAAGGACATCGTGCCGGAGGACTTCCTGCACGCCGTACGCGTCGCGGCGCGCGGCGACGCCCTGCTCGCCCCCTCCATCACCCGCAAGCTGATCAACCGGTACGTCACCCAGCCGCTCCCCACCCACCCCGGCACGGCGCTGGAGGAGCTGACCGGCCGCGAACGCGAGGCCGTCGTCCTGGTCGCGCGGGGCCTGTCCAATGACGAGATCGCCGACCGTCTGGTGATCAGCCCACTCACCGCGAAAACCCACATCAACCGGGCCATGACCAAGCTCCGCGCCCGTGACCGGGCCCAACTCGTGGTGCTGGCCTACGAATCCGGCCTGGTGACCCCACGCGACTCCTGACCACGGCGGCCGTCATCGGCGTTCGCCGGACCCGCCCACCGCCTTCCTGCTCGCGGAGCATACCAACCGGATCACCGACGGCCGCGACTTCGCCACCCGCGTGATCACCGATGCCCTGACCAGGGCGGACGAAGCCTGAGGCGTGCCCCGGCAGTTCACAGCAGGACCACGCAGCCGCGCTGTTCCAGCTCGGTGAGCAGGTGCGGGGAGGGTGTGCAGGGGTTCCAGCGCAGATCCAGCTTCTCCAGCGCCCTCATCCGTGCGACCCAGTCCGGCAGTTCGACGATGTGGTTGCTGCGCAGGTCGAGCTGGCGAAGCCGGGGAAGGCGCATCAGGGGCTCCGGCACCTCGTCGAGCGCGTTCTCCCGCAGGTCCAGGTGTCGTAGCCCGTCCAGTTCGGTGACCGAGGCCGGCAGGCTGGTGAGCTTGTTCCCGCGGAGCCAGAGTTCGCGCAGCTTGCGGAGGGAGCCGATGCCCGCGGGCAGGGTGGTCAACAGGCTGTGCTGGGCGCGTAGTTCGATCAGATCCGTCATCCGGTCGATGGTTTCGGGCAGGGCGGTGAGAGGGTTTTCCCCGACATTGAGATAGCGCAGCCGCGACAGGTTCCCCACCGTGTCCGGGAGTTGGGACAGGCTGTTGTCGTGCAGATAGAGGCAGCCGCTGAGTTCGGTCAGGTCGCCCAGAGCGTCGGGAAGCGACGTGAGCTTGTTGTGGCCGAGGTCCAAGGTCGTGAGCCGGCGCAGTAGCCCGATCTCGGCGGGAAGAGTCGTGAGCCCGTTGTCCGCCAGAATCAGCACCTCCAGCTCGGTTCGTCGCCAGACCGACTCGGGTACTTCCCCGAGCTGGTGACGCCAGAGGCTGAGCGTGGTGGGCGCGGGCTGCATGTTCTCGGGTTCCCTTCCGCCGACGGTCCGGTACGAGCTTTTTTCGTGCGGGGCAGCGTCCTGGCCCGTCAGCCGGTGTGGAGGATCCGAAAGCGATCGGGATGCGCCGGGTCTCGATCGACGACCTGGACCGGCGGCACGGCCCATTGCCACACGCTGATGCCGGGCACGCGCGAGAACCGGATCCGGCCGCGGGTCCCCGGCACATCGACGCGGGGCCAGGATTCGGCCGTGCGCGCCCGGTCCGTCCCCTGGGCACGCAGCACCTCGGCGAGGACGGTGACCGTGTCGTAGCCCTCGAAGGCCACGAAGGAGGGCGCTTCGGCCAGCCGTTCGCTCAGGGTCGTCCCGACTCGTGTACCGAGGGGGGTGAGGCGCTCGGGCAGGTAGCGCAGGAACGGGATCGCGGCGCCGTCGTCGCCCAGCGACGTCGTCCATTCCGCGAACTCCGGCTGTCCGGCCGGAGCACCGATCAGCACCTCGGCGAGGCGCTCGTCGCGGCGGACGGACCTGACGAGCGGCACGGCCGGCTCAGGGTGACCTACCAGGAGCAGGAGGGCTGTCGCGCGATGCTCGACGAGTTCGTCGCGGACGGCCGTGGGGGTGAGCGCGCTCATGTCCAGTTCGATGACGGTGCCGCCGCGCGGAGTGAGGTGGTCCCGCAGAATGCGCGTTCCGGATGCCCAGTACACACTCGGCTGCGCTGCTACGGCGATGCGGCTGTGGCCAGTGCCGAGGAGGAAGTCCGCGTAGATCCGCCAGCCGCGCGACTGTGGCGGGGAGAGGCGGGCGACCCATTCCGTCGGCTGTTCGGTGAGCGCGTCGAGAACCGCTGACGAGCAGAGGTACGGCAGACCGAGGGCGTCGGCCCTGGTGGCAGCGGCGCGAGCGACGACGCTGTGATACTCACCGGCCAGCGCGGCCACGCCCAGGCCGGCCAACTCCTCCACGGCCGCCGCGGCCCTGTCCGGATCAGCCGCGGTGTCCCGGACCACCAGTTCGAGAGGCCTTCCGGCGATCCCGCCCGCGTCATTGACATCGCCCACGGCCAGTTCGAGCCCAGCGAGCAGGTGGTGACCCGCCTCGACCCAGCCAGGCCGGGTCAGCGGCACGAGAGCGCCGATCCGGACGGCCGATCCGTCAGTCCGCTCCGCTGCAGGGGGCCATGGCGGCGTACTCATGTGTGGGCGCCTCCCGCGCGACGATTCCGTTGCCGTCCGACGCCGGGAAACCTACCTCACCCCGAGTCCGCCGGTCGGCCGCCGCCGGGACTTCACGGTGAACGAAAGCCCGCGGCCGGAAACGCCGTACAGCCATGGTCGGCAGCGGCGGACGCGTCCTCGGTGGACGCCCGCGCGGCCGGCAGGCGCAGCGCGTCGTGCGCCGGGGTGACGGGGCTCGGCGGAGTAGGCGGTCAGGGCCAGACCCGGCTGTCGAGCCCCGATGACCGGGTGGCGGAAGGCTTTGCGGCCGGTGTGGCGCAGGCGCACGTTGTGCTCGGCCATGCGGTGCCGAACTCCTCGTTGCGGGTGACGAGTTCACCGCTCAGTCCGGTCAAGTGTGCGTGTTGCCGGTGTGCCCCGAACGTGTGCCCCGGCCAGCGAGAGCGGGTCGAAGGCGAGGGCGGCGTCCCGGTGGCGATCCATCGGGCCCCGCCGACGGGTGCAGACGCAACCCGTGGGCCGCGGTCCGGCGTGGCGGCGGGGCGTCGACCGGTTCGTGACGGTCGAGGCGGCTGCGGACGTGGCGGTTTCCCCGAGCGCGGCGAGGAATCCCTCGGCGGTGCGCGGGGCGGAGTCGGTCAGGTCGGTGTCGGCGAGATGGGCGACCAGTCGTCGCGACGGCCGGTCCGACCTCTGGGCACGCCGGCGGGACACGCGTCCCTACGCCTCGGGTTCGACCCAGGTCAGCCCGTCCTCCGACGCCACCAGGCCGCCGGGGCGCAGCGGTGCCTCGGTCTCCAACGGTCCGCCGAACAGGCCGCGTTCCTGGAGGGCGGCCCCCTCCTGGAACACCTGCCGGAAGGTCTCGGACTCGTAGAGGGGATTGCGCAGGTCGTCGGCGTCGGGGAGGCGGCGCACGGCTCGCTCGAAGTCGTCGGCGGCGGCGGTGAGCCGTTCGCCCGCCGGCCCGGCCCCCGTGAGCGACGCGTCGCCGGACGCCAGGCCGCCCACCAGCTCGACGAACGCCTCGAGTTCCGTCGTGCCGACGTTGGTGACCTTGCGCGCCTTCCAGAAATACGACCGCTCGTCCTGGTGCAGGTCGTAGAAGGAGACCAGGAACTCGTGGAACAGGCCGTACTCGTGCCGGTAGCGGGCCTCGAACTCGGCGAACAGACGGGCCTCGTCCACGTTTCCGGCGAGGCAGCCGTTGATGGACCGGGCGGCGAGCAGCCCCCCGTAGGTCGCGAGGTGGACTCCGCTGGAGAGCACCGGGTCGACGAAGCAGGCCGCGTCCCCGACCAGGGCCATGCCGGGCCGCCACAGCTGTGACTTCCAGTACGACCAGTCCTTGCGGACACGGACCTGGTCGTAGGGCGCCTCGTTGGCCTGCGGGATGCCGTCGAGGAAGCCGCGTACCTCGGGGCAGGCGTCGATCATTCGGCGCCAGGCGGCGGCCGGGTCGCGCTGGACGGCCTCGGCGTTCTCGCGGGCCACCACGGCTCCGACGCTGGTCAGGTCGTCCCGGAGCGGGATGTACCAGAGCCAGCCCTCGTCGAAGGCGGCGCAGAAGATGTTGCCGTCGTTCGGTGCCGGGAGCCGCGCGCCGCCGGCGAAGTAGCCGAACACCGCGATGTTGCGGAAGAAGTCGGAGTAGATCCGCTTACCGCCGACATGCGGGTGGATCCTGCTGCCGTTGCCGGAGGCGTCCACGACGTACCGGGCACCGGCCTCGCGGACCTCGCCGTCGGGCCCGGACCAGCGCACCCCGCGGATCCGCTCCTCGTCGGCGAGCACGCCCGTCACACGGCAGCCTTCCCGTACGTCGACGCCGACGCGGCGGGCGTTGTCCAGGAGGATCGCGTCGAACCTCGACCGCTCGACCTGGTAGGCGAACGAGGTCGGGTCGGCCAGGCGGGGCGACAGCGCGAAGGAGAACTGCCAGGGATCCCGGTTGCGGCCCCAGCGGAACGTGCCGCCGCGCTTCGGCTTGAAGCCCGCACGCGCCATCTCGTCCTCGACGCCGAGGATCCGGCACACGCCGTGCACGGTGGAGGGCAGCAGGGACTCGCCGATCTGGTACCGGGGGAAGGTCTCCTTCTCGACGAGGAGGACGCGGTGGCCGTGCAGGGCGACGGCCGCCGAGACGGTGGCCCCGGCCGGGCCGCCGCCGACCACGATGACGTCGAAGTCCTGCGGGGGCTTTGCCGAACTCACCGGTCTCCCTTCGCCGTTCGCGTGTCGATCCAGGCGCGGATCGCCGACGCGGTTGTCTCCGCGTGTTCCCGCATCATCGTCAGATGATCTCCCGGGACGTCCACGACGTCGTGCGCCGCAGGCCAGGACGTCCGCCAGTCGTCCGCGTCGGCAGAGGCCGCCATGGCGGGCGTGGGCCGCTGCGCGCGCACGAGGAGCGTGGGCGTGGCGATCGGTTCGGGGACCCAGCCGAGGAAGATCCGGTTGTAGGCGCCGATCGCGGCCAAGGTGCTGTCGTCGTCCCCGGTGAGGAGGGGCTGTCCGGTGTCCTGCGGTGAGCTGTCCCGCGGCGGTGGGGCGGCCAGGGACAGCAGCCAGTCCTTGCCGCTGTTGTCCGGCGTGATGTGGTAGGTGTCCAGCAGCACCAGGCCGGCCGGTGCCCGGCCCGTGTTCTCCAACTGGTGGGCCACCAGGTGCGCCACATTGCCGCCCGCCGACCGTCCTACGACCACGAAGGGCCCGTCCCCGACGTGCCGCAGCACGCTCTCGGCCTGCGTACGCGCCAAGGCGTCCCGGTCCTGCGGTACGGCGGCACCTGCGCCGATTCCGGGGTGCGGGAACTCCAGGACCTCCGAGGCCTCCAGGTCGCCCTGGAGAGCGCGGTGGAAGCGGGGGAAGTCCCCGCCGCCCGACGCGAGCGACGGATGGTAGGCCGGGACGTAGACGACCATCGGCCTTCCGCGACGGGAGCGGCCGGGGGAGCGGCGGATCGGGGGCAGCGCGTGCTCGCGGCCCCGGGCGGCCGTGAAGGTGGGCAGCGCCCAGGACGCGGTGACGAGCAGGTGCATCGCCGCCACCGGTTGCCCGGCGGCACTGACCGTCCGGAACAGCGAGGAGAGGGTGTACGCCGGCCGTTCGGATCCCGTGGCCGCTGTCGCGTCGGCGGTTCCTGTGGCCTCGGGGGCGGCTGCGGCGGCCGGTTCGCCTCCCAGCAGGCCGAGCAGGTGGCGGGCCAGTTCCTCGGCCGTGCGGTGTTCGAACACGACCGCGGCCGACAGCCGGAGCTTCAGCGCCATGCTCAGCCGGTTGCGGATCTGCACGGCGGTGAGGGAGTCGAACCCCAGGTCGGCGAGGGACTTGCCGGCCGGGAGGGCGTCGCCGTCCGGGTAGCCGAGCACGGCGGCCACGTCGCCCCGCAGCAACTCCACGAGCGCCGGCTCCCGCTCGCCGGGGGGCAGCGGGGCCAGCCGCTTCCGCCAGGCTCCCGGCTCCAGCATCTGTCCAGGAGACCCGGGGGAGCCCGAGGCCGTCGCCGCGGCGGGCGGCCGGTTCTGCCGGACGAATCCGCGCAACGGCGGTGGCAGGTGCCCCGCACCGGACCGAAGCGCCGCCCGGTCCAGCAGGATCGGAGCCAGGACCGGTCCCGTCGAGCGCAGCGCGGCGTCGAACAGGGTCATGCCCTGCTCTGTGGACAGCGGCATCAGCACGTCACGTGCCAGTGGGCGCTGTCGGGGCTGCTGCCCCGCCGCCATGCCGCCGGTGTGCTCCCACGGGCCCCACGCCAGCGAGACCGCCGGCAGTCCCTCGGCGGCGCGACGGTGGGCGAGGGCATCGAGGAACGAGTTCGCGGCCGCGTAATTGCCCTGGCCCGCCCGGCCCAGCAGACCGGAGACGGAGGAGAACAGGACGAACGCCGAGAGGCCCATGTCCCGGGTCAGTTCGTGCAGATGCCAGGCCGCGTCGGCCTTCGGACGCAGCACGGCCGCCATCCTCTCGGGGGTCAGTGAGTCCAGCACGCCGTCGTCGAGAACCCCGGCGGCGTGCACCACAGCGGTCAGCGGCGGCTCACAGCGCTTGACCACCTCGGCCAGCGCGGCCCGGTCGGCCGTGTCACAGGCGACGACGGCGACCCGAGCCCCCAACGCTTCCAGTGCATCGCGCAGTTGGGCTGCCCCGGGCGCCTGCGGTCCACGGCGTCCGGTCAGCAGCAGATGCCGTACGCCGTGTCCGGCGACCAGATGACGCGCCAGCTCCGCGCCCAGCGCCCCGGTGCCTCCGGTGATCAGGACCGTACCGTCCGGGCCGAAGGCGGCACCCGCGCCCGCTGCATCACTGGCCGCGGCCAGCCGCGGAACCGTCACCCGACCGTCCCGCACCCGGAGTTGCGGCTCACCGGTGGCGACGGCCGACGGCAGCATCCGCAGTGACTCGGGCTGCCCGTCGACATCCACCAGGACGACACGTCCGGGCAGCTCCGACTGCGCCGTACGCACCAGGCCCCAGACCGCCGCACCCGCCAGGTCCGGCACCGGCCCGGTGGCGTCCCGCGTGACCACGACCAGCCGTGAGCCCGCCGTGCCCGGGTCGTCCTGCCAGTCCTGGAGCACCTTGAGTACTCGGCCCGTCAGCTCGTGCGTGGCGGAGACCGGATCCGAGCCTGTCGCAGGGGCGATGGCTGTGACGGCGATGACACCGGGGTGCACGCCGCCGGGCAGGAAATCGGCGAGATTCAGCTCGTCCGGCCCGCGCACGGCCCAGGCCCGCTCATCAGCGTCACCGGGGAAGAGGTCGAGGACGGCCCACTCAGGGCGCAGCAGAGCCCTTCGTACGAAGTCCTCCGCCAGGCCGGCGCGGCCTGCCCGCTCGGCCGGGAGTTCCCTGGTCGCCAGCGAGTCCACGCGTGCCACGAGTCGGCCGGACGGGTCGGCCAGGGTCAGCGAAACCGTGTCGGACTTCGTCGACGTCACCTTGACGCGCAACTCCGTCGCTCCCGAGGCGTGCAGGCTCACCCCGCTCCACGCGAACGGCACCCGGACCGTGCGCGTGTCCGCGGACGCGGCCAGCAGCGGCGCGTGCGACGCGGCGTCGAACAGCGCAGGATGGACTCCGAAGCGGCCCGCTTCCGGGGCGTGCGACGGGGGCAGCCGGACCTCCGCGAAGACGTCGTCGCCGCGCCGCCAGACCGCGCCGACCCCCTGGAAGGCAGGCCCGTAGGCGAGCCCGGCCTCGGCGAGGGCGGGGTACGCGCCGGTGAGGTCCACCGCCTCCGCGCCCTGGGGTGGCCACTGTGTCAGTTCGTCCTGCGGGGCGCGGCCTCCGCCCAGCTGTCCGGAGACATTCCGTGTCCACGCGGCCTCGGCGGAATCCTCCGGCCGCTCGGGCTGCTCCGGCCGGGAGTAGACGTCGACCGGCCGCCGGCCCGAGTCGTCGTCCCGCGCACCCACCACGACCTGGACCCGCACCCCCGCGGAACCGGACAGGGCGAGTGGCGAGAGCATCACGAGTTCGTCGACCGCGCCGCAGCCCACCGCCTCACCCGCCCGCAGGGCCATCTCCACGAACACCGTCGCCGGCACGACGACCCTCCCGGCGACGACATGGTCCGCGAGCCACGGGTGAGCAGCGAGGGACAACAGCCCGGTCAGGACCGTCCGCTCGGTGTCCGGCACCGGGAACGCCGGGCCCAGCAGGGACCCGGTGCCGGTCGCCGACGGGCGAGGAGCGTCCAGCCAGTACCGCTGCCGCTGGAAGGCGTACGTCGGCAGATCCTCGCGGCGCGCGCCGGAACCCGCGTACACCGCCGCCCAGTCGACGGCGGCCCCGGCCACATGCAGCCGCGCCACGGCCGACAGGAGCGTCTCCGGTTCGTACGCATCGCCTCGGGTGGCGACGGCGAGAACCGAGCCGCTCGTGGACGTGTCGGTCAGACAGTCGGCGGCCGCCGCGGTGAGTACGGGCCCGGGACCGAGTTCCAGGTAGGCGGAGACGCCGTCGTCCGAGAGCCGGCGCACGGCGTCGGCGAAGCGCACGGGCAGCCGGGCGTGCCGCGCCCAGTACTCGGGCGTGCACAGTTCCGCGGGCTCGGCGAGCCGTCCCGTCACGGTGGAGACGATCGGGACACGCGGCGGTCGGAAGGTCAACTCCCGGGCGACGGCCAGGAATGCGTCGAGCATCGGCGCCACCAGGGGCGAGTGGAAAGCATGGCTCACCCGCAGCCGTACGGCCCTGCGTCCGCGCGCCTCGAAGCCGGCCGCGACCGCGAGCACCGCGTCCCGCGCGCCCGAGATCACCACCGAGCTGGGCCCGTTGACGGACGCGACGGCCATCTGCGCTCCCTCAGCTGCCTGCGCCACCTTCGCTTCCTGCGCCCCGAACTGCGCGAGCTCCGTGGCGACTTCCTCCTCGCTCCCCTCCAGCGCCACCATCGCACCGCCGTCGGGCAAGGCCTGCATCAGCCGTCCGCGAGCGGCAACCAGCGTCGCGGCGTCGGGCAGATCGAGCACGCCGGCGACATGCGCGGCCGCCAGCTCACCGACGGAGTGGCCCACCAGCCGGTCGGCCCGCACGCCCCACGACTCCAGCAGCCGGAACAGCGCCACCTCGAAGGCGAACAGTCCGGCCTGGGTGAAGTCCGTACGGTCCACCAGAGCCGCTTCCGGTGAGCCCGGCTCGGCGGACAGCACGGCGCTCAGCGGCTGGGGGAGACGGTCGTCCAGGTGACGGCAGACCTCGTCGAAGGCGTCGGCGAAGACGGGGAAGGCGGCGCGCAGTTCGGCGCCCATCCGGGGGCGCTGGGCGCCTTGTCCGGTGAACAGGAAGGCCGTACGGAGCTCCGGGTCGGCCAGTCCTCGGACGACACCGGGGGTGTCCCGGCCCTGCGCGAACGCGTTCAGCGCGTCCAGCATCCGGGTTCGGTCACCGGCCGGCACGAGCGCGCGATGGCTGAGGGCGGAGCGCGACACCGCCAGCGAGTGGGCGACGTCGGCGGGCGACAGGGCCGGCCGGTTCGCCGCCTCGGCCGCGAGCCGTCGGGCCTGGGCGCGCAGGGCGGTCTCGTCGGCGGCGGAGAGCAGCCAGGGAACGGGCGGCACCGCGGCTGCCCGCGGGGAGACCGCCGCCTCCGGAGAGGCCGCCACCTCCCGTGGGACCGCGGTCTCCTTCTCCGGCGCCTCTTCCAGAATCAGATGCGCGTTGGTCCCGCCGATCCCGAAGGCCGAGACCCCCGCACGCCGCGGCCGGTCCGAGGCCGGCCAGGGCCGGGGCGCGGTCAGTAGTTCCACGCGGCCGGCGGACCAGTCGACGTGCGGTGTGGGCGCGTCGACGTGCAGGGTCCGGGGCAGTGAGCCGTGCCGCATGGCCTGCACCATCTTGATGACGCCGGCGACTCCGGCCGCCGCCTGCGTGTGCCCGAGGTTGGACTTGACCGACCCGAGCCACAACGGCTGCTCACGGCCCTGTCCGTACGTGGCCAGGAGGGCCTGCGCCTCGATGGGGTCGCCCAGCCGGGTGCCCGTGCCGTGGGCTTCCACCACGTCCACGTCACCGGTGCGCAGCCCCGCGTCCGCCAGCGCCCGCTCGATCAGCCGCCGCTGTGCCGGGCCGTGGGGCGCGGCGAGCCCGTTGGACGCGCCGTCGGAGTTCACGGCGGAGCCGCGGAGCACGGCCAGGACCGGATGGCCGTTGCGCCGCGCGTCGGACAACCGCTCCAGCAGGACCAGTCCCACGCCCTCGCCCCAGGCCGTGCCGTCGGCCGCCGCCGAGAACGACTTGCAGCGCCCGTCCGGCGACAGCCCGCGCTGCCTGCTGAAGGCGAGGAACGGCTTGGGCGTCGCCATCACCGTGACCCCGCCGGCCAGCGCCAGCGAGCACTCGCCCGAGCGCAGCGCCCGCGCGGCCCAGTGCAGCGCCACCAGCGAGGACGAGCACGCGGTGTCGACCGTGATCGCGGGACCGCGCAGACCGTACACGTAGGAGATCCGCCCGGAGGCCACACTGCCCGCCGAGCCCAGCCCCAGGTGCGCCTCCAACTCGTGGGAGCGCGTGAAGCGGGCGGAGTAGTCGCCGTACATCACGCCGACGAACACGCCGGTGTCGCTCTCGCGCACCGACGCCGGGTCGATCCCGGCCCGCTCCCACACCTCCCAGGACGTCTCCAGGAGCAGCCGCTGCTGCGGGTCCATGGCGAGCGCCTCGCGCGGCGAGATCCCGAACAGCCCGGCGTCGAACTCCGCGGCCCGCTGCAGGAACCCGCCGTGCCGCGTGTACGACGTGCCGACCCGGTCGGGATCAGGGTCGTACAGGGCGTCCAGGTCCCAGCCGCGGTCGGCCGGGAACTCCGAGATGGCGTCCCGCCCGTGCGACACCAACTCCCACAGGTCCTCGGGGGAGCCGACGCCACCGGGATACCGGCAGCCCATGGCGACGATCACGATCGGATCGTCCTCGGGAGGCCGGCCCGGTCCGCCGTACGCCTGCGGGTGCCCCACGGGCTCGCCCTCGAAGAGCGCCACACGCAGGTACCGGGCCACCGCGGTCGGCGTGGGGTGGTCGAAGACCAGTGTCGACGGCAGGCTCAGACCGGTCAGCGCGCCGAGCCGGTCCACCAGCTCGACGACGCCGGCGGAAGTCATGCCGAGATCGGTGAACGGCCTGTCCGCGTCGGGCAGATCGCCCGGTGTGCGCCGGCAGACCCCGGCCGTTTCGGTCAGCACCGTTTCGCGTAGCGCGCGCTCCTGGTCGCCGCGCGAGAGGGACAGGAGCCGCTCGCGCAGGGCGGTGGGGGCGGCGTCGGCCGCGACCGGAGCGGCCGGAGCGGCGGCGACCAGCTCGTGCCGGGCGATCTTGCCGGACCCGGTGCGCGGCACGGCGGTGATCTCGCGGATCTCGGCCGGCACCTTGTAGTCGGCCAGCCGGGTCCGGCACTCGGCGAGCACCTGCCGGGCGTCGAAGCCCTCCGGACCCGGCACCACGAAGGCGACCGGCACCTCGCCGAGCACGTCGTGCGGCACCCCCACGACCACGGCCTCGGACACGCCGGGACACTGCGCCAGGGCCTGCTCGATCTCCGTCGGGTGGATGTTCTCGCCGCCGCGGATGATCAGCTCGCTGAGCCGGCCGGTGAGCCGGAGATGGCCGTGCTCGACGCGGCGGCCGAGGTCGCCGGTGCGGTACCAGCCGTCCCGCAGCGCGGCGGCCGTCGCCTCGGGCTGCTCGTGGTACCCGGTCATCAGGCCCGGCCCACGCACCCAGACCTCGCCCTCGGCCCCGTCCGGGACGTCCTCGCCGCTGAGCGGGTCGACGACGCGTACGTCCGTGCCCGGCACGGGCGCCCCGCAGGAGCCGTCGACCCTCGGCCCCTCGGGACGGTTCACCGCGATCATGCCGCAGGTCTCGGTACTGCCGTACGCGTCCAGCAGCGGCGCCCCGAGGGTCTCCTCCACGGCCGCGCGCAGGGCGGGGCCGCTCGGGGCGCCGGCCACGAGGCACATCCGCAGCGCCGGCGGGGCCTCGCCGCCCGAGTCGAGCAGCCGGTGATACGTCGCGGGTACGCCGGCCAGCAGGGTGAAGGGCCCACCGAACCCGGCGTGCGCGGCGAGCAGCTCCTGCCGCAGACCACCCGGGGGCAGCAGCTCACCGGCGATCCGGGCGCTCGCGCCCACGGCCGTCACGCCCAGGATCGCCAGCGAGTGGCTGAAGCTGTGGAACAGCGGTAGCGGCCAGAGCAGGCGGTCGTCGGGCGAGAGACCGAAGACCGGGGCGTAGCAGGCGGCCACGGACCACAGCGCGGCCCGCTGCGTGGACACCACACCCTTGGGACGACGCGTGGTGCCGGAGGTGTAGAGCATCCAGGCCGGATCGTCGAGGCCGAGCAGGTCGATCTCCGCGTCCCCGCCGCTCTCGGCCGCGCTCCGGAACGACCGGGCGCCGTCCGGGACCGGGCCGCTCCCGGTGACCAAGGCGCTCAAGCGGTCGTACGGGGGCCCCAGGCGCCGCAGTTGTGCCAGGTGCGCGGCGTCCGTGATGACGCATGCGGCTCCGCTGTCCTGGAGGAAGTGGGCCAACTCGGCGTCGGAGGACCGCGGATCGAGCGGGACGCCGACCATCCCGGCCCGCAGGACGGCGAGGCAACTCTCCACCGCCTCCACGCAGTTGCCCAGACAGATCGCGACCCGGTCGCCGCGCCGCAGCCCGGTCCGGGTGAGGTACGCGGCCAGCGAGCGCGTGCGCCGCTCCAGTTCGGCGTAGGTGACGCTGCGCGAGGAGTCGGAGTAGGCCACCTTTTGCCCGGCTCCCCCCGCGTGCCGCCGTAACAGCTCCGGCACCGGTCGGATCAGCTCGTCACGCCTCATGTCTCCGCCTTCCGGACCCGCGCGCCGCAACGATGTTGAGCCTATGCGAACGGGGCTACTCGTACGGCCCGCCGCAGTGTCACCGCGGCAGCAAGGAGGTACCCCCATGACCGGCAACGGAGCACACGTGACCACCGTCCGGAGCCCTGTCCCCGCGCAGGAGCTCTCCGGCATCGTCGGCCACCGCTTCATCTACACCTACGCCAACGGCTGGCAGTACGAGATGTACGTGAAGAACCCGACCACCATCGACTACCGGATCCACTCCGGCATGGTGGGCGGCCGCTGGGTCAAGGACCAGCGGGTGGACCTCGTCCAACTGGACGACGACCACTACAAGATCTCCTGGAACGAGCCCACCGGTACGTCGGTCTCCGTCAACGTCATGCCCGGCAAGCGCCGCCTGCACGGCGTGATCTTCTTCCCTCGCTGGGTCGAGGAACACGGCGACCGCACCGTCCTCTACCAGAACGACCACCTCGACGAGATGCGCAGGTACCGCGACGAGGGCCCGACCTATCCGATCCACATCGTCCCGGAATTCGCGAAGATCACCCTCTTCGAGTACGTCGGCCCCGACGACGACACGGTCATCGCCACGGCCCCCGGAGATCTCCCGCAGGGCTGGTCCGACCGCACCAACTGAGTTCAAGGCGTCCTCAGGGGCGGGACGGCTGCCGGGCTACAGCGTGCGCACCCTCACGCGCGCGAGCCGGGCTGTGACCGGGTCCGGAGCCAAGCGCCTGATCGACGACCGGGTGCTCCTGGAGGCCAAGCGCCTCCCGGTGCACACCGACCTGCCCGCCACCGCCGTCGGCGAACGCATCGGCTTCCCCGGCCCCACGGCCTTCACCCGCTTCTTCCGGCAGCGCGCCGGAGAGACTCCCGCGGGTTTCCGCAACCGGGCCCGGGGCGGCCCGCGACGTCCGGGAAAGGTCTGAGGGAGGAGCGCTCCCGCTTCACACGCCTTGCGCCGGGGCCGTCGGCCAGGCGTCAGTGGTGGTGGCCCTGCCGGCCGAGGGTCTCCACCGGCGTCGCGCCGGGGCGGGTCCACTGCGGCACGGGGCGGCTGGTCGGGCCCCAGGTGGCGTTCCCGTCCGCGTCCGAGCGCCAGGACCAGCACGGGACCTGCCCCTCGGGCCAGCCCTCGGGGTTGTCCTCCCACGCCTCGCCGCGGCCGTAGGGCGTCATGTCGAGCAGACCGAGGGACCCGTTGACCCGCTCGTTGCCGCGGCCCGTCGTGGAGTAGGTGAGGAACACGCGGTCCCCGTCGCGCAGGAAGCAGGTGAGGTAACCCATCTCGCCGCCGACCGGCGCGTCCACGTCGCGTACCGAGTACCAGGGCTGGGTGTAGCCCATGAAGTCGACGTAGGAGGCCACCTCGTCCCATCGGCCCGAGGTCAGGACGGCGAACGAGACACCGCGGGCGTTGAGGTAGACGGCGTCCTTCAGGTGCCAGGCCGTGGTGGTGCAGCCCTCGCACTGCCCCTGGTGCGGGGCGCCGTCGTACCACATGTGTTTGTAGACCACGAGCTCGTCGCGGCCCTGGAACAGGTCCAGGAACGGGACCGGGCCGTCGGGGCCGACGACCTCGACAGTCCCGTCGAACTCCACCATCGGCAGCCGGCGGCGGGCCGCGGCGATCGCGTCGCCCTCGCGGGTGTGGGCCTTCTCGCGGACCAGGAGCTCGTCACGGGCGGCCTGCCAGGTGGCCGGGTCGACGACGGGCGGGCGGCCGGGCAGCTCGGTGGTCGGGGCGTCCGGGGTGGTCGTCATGGTGTCCTCCGTGGTGTCCTGTGCCGGGCGGTGCCGTACGCCTCGTACGACACTCACCGGAACAGACTCGCGACCCGGCCGAAACTCATCGCGGGGGCCGGGCGGCCTCCAGGTCGGCGATGCTGCCCGACATGATCGTCCGCACGTGCTCGGTGATGTGCTCCACGGGCCAGTTCCACCAGGCCACCGCCAGCAGCCGGGCGACGTCCTCGTCGCTGTACCGGGTACGGATGAGGCGCGCGGGGTTGCCGCCGACGATGCCGTAGTCCGGCACGTCACTGGTGACCACGGCGCCGGCTGCGATGATCGCCCCGTGCCCGATCCGCACGCCGGGCATGATCGTCGTGCCGTGGCCGAACCAGACGTCGTTGCCGACCACGGTGTCACCCCGGTCGGGCAGGCCGGTGAGCAGGTCGAAGTGCTCGGCCCAGGAGCCGCCCATGGTGGGGAAGGGGAAGGTCGAGGGGCCGTCCATGCGGTGGTTGGCGCCGTTCATGAGGAACCGCACTCCTGTGCCCAGCGCGCAGAACCTGCCGATGATCAGCTTCTCCGGCCCGTAGTGGTAGAGCACGTTGCGCGTCTCGAACGCCGCCGGGCCGTCCGGGTCGTCGTAGTAGGAGTACTCCCCGACCCTCCATCGGATGCAGGACGGTCGGGTCGGCGGGTACGAGCACGGGGGTTCCTCATCGGTAGCGGGTTCGTGTCCGGTCCATGGTCCCCTCGCGGGCGAGGTGCGCGGGGGCGAGGCGAGTAGTACAAGGCATCACGCATGGTCTTCCGGGCAGGGGAGACGGTGTTCCGGTCCGTGTCGAACGCCTCAGGGAGCTTTCGTGTCCGCAACCGACAGGGATGCAGCCGCCGTGCCGGAGAGGGAGGAGGAGACCCCGCTGCGGCGGGCCATCGGCCCCAGACTGCTGGTCCTGTTCGTGATCGGTGACATCCTCGGCACCGGCATCTACGCCACCACCGGTCAGGTCGCCGGCAAGGTCGGCGGGGCGCTGTGGCTGCCGTTCGTCATCGGGTTCGCCGTGGCGATCCTGACAGCCGCCTCGTACGTCGAGCTCGTCGGCAAGTATCCGAAGGCGGCCGGAGCCGCGCTCTACACCCAGAAGGCGTTCCAGGTCCCGTTCCTGACGTTCATCGTCGCCTTCATGGTCATGTGCTCGGGCCTGTCCTCGGCGAGCGCGGCGGCCCGCGCCTTCAGCGGGGACTACCTGTCCGAGTTCACCGGCTTCTTCCCGCCCACGCTCGTCGCGATCCTGTTCATCCTCGCCCTGGCGGCGCTGAACCTGCGAGGCGTGTCGGAATCCGTGAAGACCAACGTGGTCCTCACCGTGGTCGAACTGACCGGCCTGCTCGTCATCCTCACGATCGGCGCCTGGGCCGTCCTGACCGGTGACGGCGAACCCTCCAGGCTCGGGGAGTTCCAGGCGGAAGGCAGCGGTCACACCCTGCTCACCAGCGTGCTGGGGGCGACGGCCCTCGGCTTCTTCGCCTTCGTCGGCTTCGAGGACTCCGTCAACATGGCCGAGGAGACCAAGGATCCGGTGCGGACGTTCCCGCGTGCCGTCTTCACCGGCGTTGCCGTCACCGGCACCATCTACGTCCTGGTCGCCCTGGTCTCCTCGCTGCTCGTCGACTACCGCGTGCTGGAGGACTCCAGCGGCCCGCTGCTGGAGGTCGTGAAGGCCGGCGGGCTCGACTTCCCGCCCAAGCTCTTCGCCCTGATCGCGCTGTTCGCGGTCACCAACTCGGCACTGATCAACATCATGATGGCGTCCCGCCTCTGCTACGGCATGGCGAACGAACGCATCCTGCCGCGCTCCCTGGGCCGCGTCCTGCCCCGGCGCCGCACCCCGGTCGTCGGCATCGTCTTCGTCTCGCTCCTCGCCATCGGCCTGGTCTCGACCGGGGAGATCGAGGGCCTCGGCGACACCACGGCCTTCCTGCTGCTGTGCGTCTTCGCCGTCGTCAACATCGCCGTCCTGGTCCTGCGCCGCGACCGCGTCGAACACCGGCACTTCCGTACGCCGACCGCCCTGCCGGTGCTCGGCGCGGTCACGGCCCTGATCCTGGCCAGCCCGTTGGCCGACCGGCCCGCGGACGTCTACATCCGGGCGGGCGTGCTGGTGGCCATCGGTATCGGGCTGTGGGTGCTCAACAAGGCGGTGCTCAAAGTACGCGGCGCGGCGTGAGCCGGCCCGACCGCCGGGCGGCGCGCCGAGAACCGGCACCGGGCCACCACGGCTCCCGCGCGACGGCGGCGGGAGCGTGATGGCCCGGCAGAGGGGTTTCACAGTGGTTCAGCGCGGTTCAAGGTCGTTCCGGGCGGTCAGGGTTCGTTCAGCGCGTGAACGTGACCCGGTGTTCCTTCAGGGTGCCGCAGTTGGAGCCGTACACCTGGACATACACGTTGTTGATGCTGCCGCCCCAGTCGACGCAGTGACCCTTGCCGTAGACGTAGGTCGGTCCGGCGTAGGACGTGTACCGCCCCTCGTCCGAGTCCCCCGTCTCGGTGTCGGGGACGTAGACCCACGCGGACATGGCCAGGGCGGTGCCCGGGTTGTTGCGGATGGTCGCGACGCAGTTCTGCCCGTTGGCGGCGTTGTACGTCAGATAGACGGTGCCGAGCGAGCCGACGTTCGCCGAGTTCACGGTCTTGTAGCTGCTCCCGCAGACCTTCTGCGGCGTGGTGTTGGGCGCGGCGGAGGCCGGCGCGGCCAGGGCGGTCGTGGCCCCCACCGTCAGCGCGGCTAACGCGGAGGCGGCCAGGACGGAACGGGTGAATCTCATATTTCCCCCTTGCAACTCTTCGAGGTGGTTGCTCCTGCATGGTGTGACCCGCGGGCCGTCCAAAGGGTTGTGCCGCGGTCCGGGGAATTTCGTTGCGCGGCAGGGGAGTTGGCGGGAGAGGCCCGAGCATGCCCAGACCTCGTCACTCTTACTCGCGAGTCACTTTCACCACACGCGAGATCCCGAGGATCTGCCCAGGGGTGTCACACATGCTGCACATCCCCCTTCCAAAGTCTCGTTAGCGTTACGGCTCGAGCCCACGTGCGAACGTGACCAGGCCGCGGCCGGCAAGCCGCCGGCACAGCCAGATCGGGAAGACCACACATGGACTACTGCTCCTCGTGCCGTCGGCACCTCAACGGCGCCTTGGTCTGCCCGGGGTGCGGCGCCTACGCCCCGGACATCGACCCCTCCGCCGCCGACGGCCGTACCGGCCCGGACGCATGGGCGTACCCGGCCGCCTCCGGCGCATGGCGCGACGGGAACGTGGACGGGAACGTGTGGGACGACGGCAGCGTCTGGGACACGAACCGCGCCGGCACGCGGGAGCTCCCCCTCGCGTACACGGGATCGTCCGGCGGCCGCCCCCCGACCCTCGGCACCGACCCGTCCGACGGCCACGGGCCCCTGAGCACCGGCTCGTCCGACGGCCACGAGACCCCGGACACCCCCGGGACCGACGGCTACCAGGCCCCGCAGCAGGGGCGCGCGGCACGACGCCGTCAGATGGCCCGCTGGAAGAAGAACCAGCGCCGGGCCGTCGTGGCGACCGCCGTCGCGCTCGTCGGAGGCGGTCTCACCGTCGCTGCCATGAACGGCAACTCCACGCACGGCGTGCAGTCGGCCACGGCACCGCAGGACACGACCATGGGCGGCGCCGACGGTCAGGCGCCGACGTACACCGAACCGACCTCGACCCGGCACGACACCGCGCGGTCCTCGGTCACGCCCACCACTCCGCCGCACGCCGGCCGCACCGCGCAGCGCGAGCAGCCCCGCACCGCTCCCCGCAGCACCCCGGCGGACCCGCGGACGGACGCGGCCACGACGCCCCGCGAGCTGCCGAAGACGACGCAGCCCAGGACCACGGTCCCGAACACCGTCGACACCGTCACCGGCAACGCCGGCAAGTCCACGTCGACGGTGACCGAGCAGACGCCCCCGCCCGCCGCCGACACCGGCGACGACACACAGCAGGCCGCGTCTCCCGAGACGACCCCGTCCACGGCGAGCCCCACTCCGGCCGCGACGCCTCCCTCGAATTCCGGCTCCGACTCCAAGGAGCTGTGCCTGCTCGTCATCTGCCTGGGCTGAGTCGAGCGAAGGCGCCCGCCGGAAACCGGTGGCCACACCGCGGCCGCCCTTCGTAGCGTCGGACGCATGGCAGACGAGTGCTTCCGGCATCCGCGGCTCGCCGCGGTCTACGACCCGCTCGACCCCGACCGTGCCGATCTCGCCGCGTACCTGCGCATGGCGGAGGAGTTCGGGGCGCGCCGGGTGCTCGACATCGGCTGCGGCACGGGCGTGTTCGCGCTGCTGCTGGCGGAACGCGGGGTCGACGTCGTCGGCGTCGATCCCGCCGGCGCGTCCCTGGACGTGGCCCGGGGCAAGCCGGGCGGCGAGCGGGTGCGGTGGATCCACGGCGATGCGACGGCCCTCCCGCCCCTGACCGCCGACCTCGCGACCATGACGGGCAACGCCGCCCAGGCGGTCGTCGGTCCCGAGGACTGGCGGAGCACCCTGCGAGGGGTCCGTGCGGCACTGCGGCCCGGCGGCCGCTTCGTGTTCGAGACCCGGGTTCCGGCCCGCCGCGCCTGGGAGGAGTGGAACCGCGAGGCCACGCACACCGTGACGGAGGTGCCAGGCGTCGGTGCCGTCGAGTCCTGGGCGGATCTGCTGGACGTGAGCGGGCCGCTGGTGACGTTCCGGTGGACCTATGTGTTCGCCGCGGACGGGCAGGTGCTGACATCGGACTCGACACTGCGTTTCCGTGAGCGGGAAGAGGTCGAGGCGGAACTCGTCGCGCACGGCTATGTGGTGGAGGACGTGCGCGACGCGCCCGATCGGCCGGGCCGGGAGTTCGTGTTCGTCGCACGGCGTCCGCGACCAGCCGGCTGACGCGGCCTGCCGCCTCCGCGCAAGCGGAATCCGCCCGTACAATCCTGGCGACCAAATCGGGGGGCGTCAGCAGCGGGGGAGTCCGCGTGGAAACCGTCATCGTGCAGTTGACCGGTCCCGCACAGTGGGGCGGGGATGAGACAGGCAGGCCCGACCTGCTCCATCTGGGGCCCGGGGACACCGCCGACTTCGGCCGCGGCACCCCCGGCGGTGCGGGGGTGCGCATCGTGCTGACCGACCCCGGGATCTCGCGCCGGGCCGGGCAGTTGGAGGCGGCCGGGGACTACTGGCGGCTGTCCAACTTCAGCCGCAGCGTGTCGTACGTCGTGGAGAACCTGGAGGGAGCGGGCGAGTACCTGACGGTCGCCCCGGGGCGGCTCGGCGCGCCCGTGCCGTTCGAGTTCTCGCGCGTGGTGCTCCCCGCCCTGTCCGGTACGGCGGCCTTCAAGGTGTTCGCACCCCAGCACGCCTACCTCGGTGAGCAGTGCGCGCCGGGTGGTGGGGAACAGACCGTCCACCCCTTCGCCCTGGACCCGACGTCGAAGTACTTCCTCGTGCTGGTGGCCCTGTGCGAACCCCGGCTGCGGGACCCCTCCGACACGGCGCTGCCGGGTGTCGGGCAGATCGTGGAGCGGCTGCGGCCGCTGGAGGCGTGCCGGGACCTGACCCGCTCGGCGGTCAACTACCACATCGACTACCTGGCCTTCGCCAAACTGCGCCTGGACCTCGGGGAGGAGACCGCGACCGGATCCGACGGCGGCCGCACGGGAGCCAAGCGCTCCCGGCTCGCCTCCGTGGCCCTGCGCTTCGGCCTGGTGCGCGAAGAGCACCTCAGCCTGCTGCCTGCCCGCGGAGCGGGCCGTCTCACACCGCAGGAGGCCGGCGCATGACGGGATCCGACGCCCCGGACGACCTGGAGATACCCGGGCCGCCCCGCCTCCCGGAGGGGTTCCGGATCGACGGCTGGGAGGTGGGCCCGGTCATCGGCTCCGGCGGCTGGGGGACGGTGTACGAGGCCCGTACCGTCGCCGACGGCACGCCCGTGGCCGTGAAGGTGCTCCCGACCGGAGCCCTGGGGCCCGGGCAGCGCGCCGCGCTCGGTGAACTCGTGGAGCGCGAGGTCCGGTTCAGCGCCGAGGCCGACCACCCCCACCTGGTGCGGACCCACGCCGTGTGCACCGTCGAGGCACCGGAACTGCCCGCCCTGGACGGTGCGTTCGCGCTGGTCATGGACCGTGCCGAGGCCAGCCTGAAGGACGTCCTGGACGCCGCCGCCACCGGCGGGCCGATCGACGGCGCCGATCGCGTCCTGCGCGGAGTCGCCGCCGGACTCGCCCACATGCACGACGCCGGCTGGGTGCACGGCGACCTCAAGCCCGCCAACGTCCTGCTGGGCCCGGGCGGGCAGGTGTGGCTGGCGGACTTCGGGCTGGCCACCGAACTCGACGGCACCCACGCCCACCTGCCGCCGCTCGGCACCCTCGACCACCTCCCGCCCGAGTGGTGGTCCCAGCGCACCGGCACCCAGGGCGCGGTCGTCCGGCCCACCGCCGACATCTGGGCCTTCGGCGTCCTCGCCCACCAGGTGCTCACCGGTGGGCTCCACCCCTTCCCGGGCGCGACGGCCCGGGCCCGCTCCCTCGCCGCCCAGGCCTACGCACGCGGCACCGCACCCCTGCGGCTCGACGCCGGCCTCGGCGACGGCCTGCGGCGGCTGATCGCCGACTGCCTGGCGCCGGACCACACCACCCGGCTCCCGTGCACGGCCCGTGACCTCACCGCCCGGGTCGAGGACCTCACCGGCGGCCCGCCCCGCCGCCGGAGACGCCTGCTGCCGGCCGCGGCGGCCGGGCTCGTCGTCCTGACCGCCGCACTCGCCGGGGCGGCACTCCTCGGCGGAACCGGTGACACCCAGGACGACGACCGCGACAGCGGGGCCCCCACCCCCGCCTCCGTCACCGGCGCGCACCGCCCGGTGCCCGGCGAGATCCCGGAGGACTCCGACGTACCCGAGGCGCTGCGCCCCGTCATCGCCCGCGCGGCCCACCGCTGCACCGACGAGGAGATCACTCCCGCCCTGCTCGCCGCGCTGCTCAAGGCCGAGAGCGGCTTCGACGCGCACGCCGCCCGCCCGGAGAGCGACGAGTACGGCATCGCCATGTGGACGCCGTCGGTGTTCCGGGCCTGGGCGGTGGACGGCGACGGTGACGGCGACAAGGACCACATGTCGCCGCCGGACGCGATCGCCACCATGAGCCTGTACGTGTGCTGGCTCGACCAGCGGTTCAAACAGGCGGGAATGCCGGAGAAGGACCTGCCCGCGCTGGTCGCGGCCGGCTACCGCACCAGCGACCGCACGGTCATCGATGAGGGCGGCGTTCCCGCACGGGTACGCCCGCACGTGGACAAGGTGCTGGGCTACCTCGCCGAGTACGAGCGCTGACCGCCGGAGCCGCACTCCGGGACGCCCGGCAGCCGGTTGTCCGGCGAACTGATGTAGACGTTGGAGATGTAGCCGCCGTACTGGGGCAGATAGGCCCACCACTCGTTGGTGTACGGCGGCACGCTGACCACCTGGCCCGGGGTCTGGCAGCCCACCAGCACCCCGACCCCGGCCGGGAGCCGCGTGACCCGGGCGTCGCCCGTGGCCGGTCCCTTGCGGACGTTCACGAACTCGCCCCAGGTGCCGAACCACGCCCCCGCGGGCCGCACCCCGCCCGGCACGTCCAGCGAGCGGGTCAGCAGGCCGAGGTCGGTGTACGCCTTCCCGTACGACGTGCCGACCGGATGCAGCGTCAGCACGGCCACGATCGTGCGGTCGTCGGCGCCCACCGTGCCGGTGGTGTGCAGTGCGGGGCGGGTGAGGTCCACGCGGGCGGCGGTCCTGCTGCCGTCAGCGGCGGCCGGTTCCGCCTCGCCCGCCGTCGCCGAGGCACCGCACGTCCCCCTCGCGTACTCCCCGGACCAGCCCTGCTTCACCGCCCACGGGCGGTCGAACGAGCCCGCGATGCCGAAGTGCTGGTCGAAGCTGTCCGAGGCGCAGCGCGTGGAGCGGCGCAGGTTGTCCATGACGAAGTCGCGTACGGGGGCGGGCGCCTCGTCCAGGATGTAGCGGTAGATCGCCACGGTGTCCCGGGCCGAGAGGGCGGTGTAGCCCCAGTAGCCCTCGTACCCGGCGGGCGGCGGCGCGGTGTCGCGCAGACCGAGGCGGGCCGTCATCCGGTCGATGATCGCCGAGCCGCCGTACTCCGACCAGTAGTGGTTCGCGGCCTTGTCGTCGCTGCTGCGCAGCATCGGCTCCAGCAGCGCCCGGTCGGCCTCGGGGATCGGGTGGCCGGGGCCGCGTTCCCACAGGAAGTCCAGGGCCAGCAGCAGTTTGACGACGGAGGCGGACCGGAAGCGAGCGCTCTCGGCGACCTGTTCGGTGAACGTGCCCGTCCTGCGGTCGAAGACCGCGATCCCGGCGGTGACGCCGTCCGGGATCCGGGCGGCCTGTGTCGCGGGGGCCGTCCCCGGCCGGGGGAGCGCAGCCGCACCGCCCGTGAGCGACGCCACCGTGGCGAGGGTCGCGAGCGCGGCGGCACCGCGCAGGAGCAAGCGCATGGTTGCCCTTTCTGAAACGGGACGACCTGGGGGTTCGACCCTGATAAGTGTCAGGTGTCGCCGGCTTGGTGACCGCCCGTACGGTCACCCCAGTGAGCGAGGCGCCGGTCGGACCGCCGGACCGCACGCACACGACCAGAACATCCGCCGACACACATGAAAGAGGGGGCTCATGAGCCGCCGATCGCTCAGGACACTGCTGGCCGCCGGGGGCGCCGCCGCGGTGATGGCGCTCCTCCCGACCTCCGCCCAGGCCGCGCCGCACTCGGGCGGCAACTACGGGGCCTACGGGAACGAGGGGCAGTACCCCACCACCAACTACTGCTCGGGAACGTTCCGGCAGATCGGGGCCACCAAGTACGCCGAAGGCATGGCCCTGAAGTACTTCTACTCCGACAAGTGCGGCTCCTTCGCCCGGATCGAGAACTCCCGGCCCGGCTGCGCCGCCGTACTCCACCGTTCCGACAACGGCGTGGGGCGTGTCGACGGCTGGGTCTCCGAGACCGTCGACTCCGGCATCACCTACGCCTACACGCAGATGGGCAACAACCTCAACGGCCGCGTCTCACGGGCCGTGCTCACGTGCGACGGCCACGACCTGACCGAGACCGGCTGGTACTGAGCCGCACACACGCCACAGGGGGCGGCCGGTGCTCCGGTCCGCCCCCTGCGGCGCATGGTGCGTCAGCAGTCCGGGACTCCGGCGATCTTCTGGCCGCCCCGGATGTACAGGTTGTTCACCCAGGCGATGTCACTGCCGGCGAACTCCTGGACCGCGGTCCACCAGTTGTTGGTGCCGACGGCCGGGTCGTGCACCGTCTGGCCCTGCGTCTGGCACACGGCGTCCGCCCACCACTGCGAACGGACCGCGAGACGAGGGGAGTCGGAGGTCGGCTGCTGGCGCAGGTTGACGTCGGTGGCCCAGACGTAGACGTCGGTCAGGGTCGGGTCGCCGCTGTTGGCAGCGGCGGCCGGGGCCGCCTGGGCGGTGGTGGCGAGGCCGCCGACGGCGAGCGCGGCCACGGCGAGGCCCATGGCGGTACGGCTGATCATTCGCTTCATGTGTCTGTCCCCCGTAGGACGATGGTGTGGTCGGGTGTGGTCATGGTCCGGGTCAGCAGCGCGCCGAGGCGGGCAGGTCGCCGTACTCGTCGCCCTTGAGGTAGACGGCGCTGACGTAGCCCTCGAGGAGCTTCACCCAGACGTCGTTGGAGTAGCCGTTGTCGGTGATGCGCTCGCCGCGGGTCCAGCAGTAGGCGCCGAGCGGCTGCCCGGCCGGAACGGTGGCGAGGATTCCGTAGGAAGTGCCGGGTCCGGTACGGACGTTGACGGTCTCGTACGGCACGACCGCGTACGGTGCCGCCAGGACGCGGGCGCCGCCCTGCTCGCCGGTGGCGGACGCGGCGGCGGTCCCCGCGGTGAACGGGCCGAGCAGTGCGAGTGCCCCGGCGCCGACGAGCGCGGCCCTGGCGAAGATGCGAGTGGACATGTCGTGTTCCCCCTGAAGGTCTGGCCGACGCTCAGAACTGTAGGGAGACCAAGGGCGGCGCGGTCCCTGACAATTGTCAGGGTCGCGCGGGACAACAGGGGTATGTGCGGGGGGACTTGGCCTGCTCGGCGTGGGCGGCGCGATACGGCCGAAAACCGCTCGACGGCCACACCCGCCGCTGTCTACCATCCACCGCGCGGCATCGCGTGTCGGTCACCGGCCGGGTGAGGCATGGAGGTGCCGCGGAGATGCCCGTGGAGGCATTCAACCGTGTCAGTCGAGTTCAACCACACCATCGTCCTGTCCCGTGACCGGGAGAAGTCCGCCCGCTTTCTCGCGGAGATCCTGGGTCTGGAGGTCGGGGCACCGGCCGGGGTGTTCCTGCCGGTGACGACCGACAACGGCGTCACGCTGGACTTCCTCACCATCGACGCCGACATCCCCATGCAGCACTACGCGTTCCTCGTCTCCGAGGACGAGTTCGACGAGGCCCTCGCCCGGCTCGTCGCGGCCCGGATCCCCATCCAGGCCGACCCGCACGGCAACCACCCGCGCCGGATCAACCGCAACGACGGCGGCCGGGGCGTGTACTTCCTCGACCCGGCGGGCCACGGCCTGGAGATCCTCACCCGCCCGTACGGCGCGGACCCGTCCTCGCCGCTGAACGGCGTCACGGAGGACGTGCCCGGGGCGGTCTGAGCCGGCCCGGGCCGGGGCCGGGGCGAGCTGCTCCCGGCCCCGGCCCGGCCGTTCAGGCGCCGTCCTTCAGCGTCAGGGGAGTCGGCTCGGGGCCGGTGTCCGGTGCGTGGTCGGGGCGGGGGAGCAGGACGGGAGTGACGAGAAGCAGGACGCCGGCGAGGGCGATGGCCGTACGGGGGCCGGTCAGGTGGGCCAGCAGGCCCCACAGGGCGGTCACGGCCGCTGTGGTGGCCTTGCCGGTGGCCGACCAGGCGGACAGGGTGCGGGTGACCCGGTCCGCGGGGGTCCGGTCGAGGCGGTACGTGGCGAACACCGGGTTGAACACGGCACAGCAGGTGATCAGCCCGAACTCGACCACCATGACCAGCGCCAGCCCGGCCGTACCGGGGCCGACGAAGGCCAGGCCCAGCGACCAGCACGCCCGCAGCACCCCCGCGCTGAGCATGACCCGATGCCGGCCGAACCGGGTGACGAGCCGTGGTGCCAGACGAGAGCCGAGCAGGCCGCCCGTGCAGGGCACCGCGAAGGCGAGCGCGTACTGCCAGGGGGCGAACCGCAGATCATGGATCATCAGGACCATCAGCGGTGGAGAGGCCGCCATGATCAGAGAGTTGGCGAGGACCGTGTTGAAGAAGAGCGGGCGCAGTGCCGGGTCGGCCAGGATGTACCGCCAGCCGTCGAGCAGGTCGCCCGCCCGGGGCCGGGCCTCGCCGGTCGCGGGCGGCACCGGGTGTTTCTCCTCGCCGCCCATCGCCCGGAGGCCGAACGCCGAGAGCAGATAGCTCACCGCGTCGGCCACCACGGTCGTCACCGGACCGAACAGCCCGATCGCGGCCCCGCCCAGCGGCGGCCCGACCATGCTGGCCGTCCAGCTCGTCGCCTCGAACCGCCCGTTCGCTACGAGCAGGTCCCGCCGCGGCACCAGCTCCTTCAGGAACGCCCCGGCCGCCGCGTTGAAGGTGATGTCGGCCGCCGCGACGGCCACCGACACCAGCAGCAGCTGGCCGAAGCCCAGCCGGCCCAGGGCGAACGCCACGGGGATGCTCAGCAGCGCCGCGCACCGGACCAGGTCCGTCGCGATCATCACCGGCCGTTTCCGGCGGACCTCCACCCACGGCCCGAGCGGCACCGACACGGCCGCGCCGACCGCCGGTCCCACCGCCGCCAGCAGCGACACCTGCGTCGGTCCGGCGTCCAGCACCAGGACGGCGAGCAGCGCGAACGCGTCGAACGCGAGCCATGTGCCGGCCGTGCTGACCGCGTACGCGCCCCACAGCCACCCGAACCGCCGCCCCAGCGACCGTCTGCCCGCCATCCCCGGCGCACACTCCCAGCTCCCGCGGACAACCCGATGTTGACCGGCAGCCATCCAAGCGGGCACCGGGCCGCCCGGGCAAACAACCGTCCGTCACCCGTGACACAACCATCCGTTGTGACACACGGACGGTCTCCCCGGGGGTGAGTCGGCTCAGCGCTGGTAGAGACCCACCAGCGTGCCGTCCGCGATGCGGCGCTTCTCGACCTCCTCGTGCACCTGGTCCGCGCGGGGCGCGTCGGGCAGGACGCACGGCTCGGACAAGGCGTAGAGCCGGAAGAAGTAGTGGTGGGCGTCGTCCCCGGGCGGGGGATGCGGGCCGCCCCAGCCCGGCTGCCCGTAGCCGTTGACGAGCTCCGTGCCACCAGGTGGGCAGTGCCCGGCCTCGACGCCGTCGCTGTGCGGGTCGATGCCGACCACGACCCAGTGCGCGAAGGTGCCCGACGGGGCGTCGGGATCCTCGCAGAGCAGGACCAGTTCGGCCGCGTCGTCCGGTACGCCGCTCCAGGTCAGCGGCGGAGAGACGTTCGGTCCCTCGTACGCGTACCGGCGCGCGATGAAGGAGTGGTCGTTGAACGCGTTGCTGCGCAGTTGGATGCCGGTCATGTGCCCCGGGGTACCCCCGCGGGACCCGGACATGCGGTTCGGGACCCACCGCCTCGGGTACCCGGGAGCCGTCCGGAACGAGCCGGAAAAAAGAGGCAGCGGGCCGGAAAGAGGTAGGGGACGGAGGAACACGAGGATGTCTCCCCTGGCAGAAGACTCCGCGGCACACCCCCGGGAGGACCGCCGCGCCCCCGCCCGCACCGCGCGGCTGCGCAACCGCATCCCCGAGCCCGACGAGGAACCCGACCTGCTCGGCCAGTACCTCGGGCAGATCGCGGCGACGCCGCTGCTCACGGCGGCGGACGAGGTCCGGCTGGCCCGGCGGATGGAGGCCGGCGTGCGGGCGCTGGAGGAACTGGAACGGGCCGATGCCGGTGAACTCGACCTCGCGCCCGAGCGGCGGGGACGGCTGGAGGAAGCGGCCCGGGACGGGCAGGCCGCCAAGGACCACATGGTCCGGGCCAACCTCCGGCTCGTCGTGTCGATGGCCAAACGGCACGCCCACCGGGGGCTGCCCCTGCTGGACGTCATCCAGGAGGGCAATCTGGGGCTGATCCGGGCCGTGGAGAAGTTCGACCACACCAAGGGCTTCAAGTTCTCCGCGACCTGGTGGATCCGCCAGGCGATCGAGCGGGGCCTGGCCGCGCACGCGCGGACCGTACGGCTGCCGATGCACGTCGTCGAGCAGCTCCAGAAGGTCGCCAAGATCGAACGGCGTCTGCAGCTCGACCTCGGACGCGAACCGAGCATCGAGGAAGTGGCCCGGGAGAGCGGCCTCGCCGTCGACCGGATCGGCTGGCTGCGCCACGTCGGCCGGCAGGCCGTCAGCCTGGACACGCCGGTGGACGAGACCGGCGAGACCGTCGTCGGCGACCTCATTCCCGACACCGAGGTGCTCCAGGCCCCGGAGGTGGCCGAGTACCAGGCCCTCGCCGAGGAACTGCACGAGGCCGTCGGCACGCTCGCGCCCCGCGAGGCCATGATCCTCAGCCTCCGCTACGGCCTGCACGACGGCCACACCCGCAGCCGCGACGAGGTCGCCCGCCGCGTCGGCCTGACCCGCGAGCGCGTCCGCCAGCTGGAGAAGGAGTCCCTCGCCCGGCTACGGGCCCCCGAGAACCGCGAGCGGCTGGTGGCCTGGGCGGGCTGACCTCCCCGTTCACGACGCTCCTGGACGGGGCACCGAGCCGCCACCGGTTCACCCGCCCGTGGTGCTGCCGGACGGGCTGCCCGAACAGCCACCGGTTCACCCGCCTCCGGTGCTGCTGGGCCCGGCGCCCGGGCCCCACCGGCTCCTCCCGGCGGTGGTGCTGCTGGACGGGGTGCCTGAGCCGCCGCTGGTTCGCTCGTCTGCGGTGCGGCTGGACGCGGCGGCGAGCCGCCACCGGTTCGCCCCCCTGCGGTGCTGTTGGGCCCGGCGCCCTGGCCCCCACCGGCTCATCCGTCCGCGGTGCTGCTGGACGGGGCGTCCGAGCCGCCACTGGTTCATCCGCCCGCTGCGCTGCCGGACGGGGCACCGAGCCGCTACCGGTTCGCCCGCCTGCGGTGCTGCTGGACGGAGTGCCTGAGCCGCCGCTGGTTCGCTCGTCTGCGGTGCGGCTCGACGCGGCGGCGAGCCGCGACCGGTTCGCCCGCTTGCGGTGGGCCCGGCGCCCGGGCCCCAACCGGCTCATCCGTCCGCGGTACTGCTGGACGGGGCGTCCGAGCCGCCACTGGTTCATCCGCCCGCTGCGCTGCCGGACCGGCCCCCTTGCCGCCACCGGTTCGCCCGTCTGCGGTGCTGTTGGGCCCGGCGCCCGGGCCCCACCGGCTCCTCCCGGCGGTGGTGCTGCTGGACGGGGTGCCTGAGCCGCCGCTGGTTCGCTCGTCTGCGGTGCGGCTCGACGTGGCGGCGAGCCGCGACCGGTTCACCCGCCCGTCAGCGTCAGCGAGCCGTCCGGCGTCGGCGTCACGCCCACCCCGCCGCTGATCCGGTCGAGCGTCGTCCGCAGCCACGCGCGGTCCGCCCGGGACGCGGGCTCCAGTCGCATCCGGCGCGCCCGCAGCGGCACCATGCGCAGCCCCTCGAGCCGTCCGCTGTCCGCCTCCACCGAGGCGAGGAACACCAGCCGCAGATCGTCGCGGTACTCCTCGTAGCCGGTGATCCCCTCGTAGTCGTCGACGAAGTCGCCGCAGCCGTACAGGATCAGCCGGTTCCGGTACACCTCCAGCGGGCGGGGATGGTGCGAGGAGTGGCCGTGGACGACGTCGACCCCGCCGTCCACCAGGGCGTGCGCGAAACGGACCTGCTCCCGGGGCACGCGGAACCCCCAGTTCGTGCCCCAGTGCACCGACACGACGGTCAGGTCACCGGCCCGGCGGGCCCGCCGGACGTGGCGCAGCACGGAGTCGGCCGCGGCGGGCGAGAGCTCGGGCACGTACGCCACACCGGGCAGGTCCGCCGTCGCCGCCCAGCCGGACGGGATGCCGCTGGAGCGCGCGCCGAGGGCGAGGACCAGCAGCCGGCGGCCACCGGGGAGGGGAACCGCGGCGGGGGCGTACGCCTCCTCGGCGTCACGTCCCGCACCCGCCGTCCGCAGGCCCGCCCGGGCCAGCGCGTCCAGCGTCTCCAGCAGGCCCGGGCGGCCGAAGTCCAGGACGTGGTTGTTGGCGAGGACGGTCACGTCGGGCCGGGCCACGGCCAGGGCCGGCAGGTTCGCCGGGTGCATCCGGTAGTGGATCTCCTTGTCGGGGGCGAAGGTGTCCTGGCACGTCACCGACGTCTCCAGGTTCACGATCCGGGCGTCCGGGGCGGCCTCGTCCAGCACCCGCAGCGCCTCGCCCCACGGCCAGGACGGATCGACGGGCACGGGCACCGGGCCGTGCGCCGACTCCGCCAGCCGGACGTAGGACCGCGCGTCCTCGACGTACGCCTCCCGCAGTGCCGGATCACCGGGGTGCGCCAGGATCTGGTCGACGCCGCGCCCGAGCATCACGTCACCGCACAGGAACAGCGTCACGACGCCGCCGCCCACACCTCCACGGTAGGCGCGCCCCGGCGGGCGGGGTCACGCGTCGACCGTCACCGCACACGACCAACCGTACGGATCCGGCCCGATCCGCAGCTCGTTCCACGCCACCGCCCTCGGCACCGCCCCGGTGATCTCCACGTCCGCGAGGCCGGTGACCGCCAGCCGTACGTCCAGGCCGCCGTCGGCCTCGTCCGCCTCCACGTCCACGGGCACCTGGCCGTACACCTCCAGCCGGAAGATGATCTCGTCCAGCAGCGTGGCGAGCAGGTCGTCGTCGCTGGCCTCGGCGAGCCGCACCCGATCCACGGCGGTCGGACGCACCCCGGAGACGTCCGCGAAGCACTCCACCATCGCCAGGACGGCCTCCGCCAGACAGTGCTCCCGGCACGCCGCCCACGCCTCGATCCGGATGTTCTCCGGATGCGGCACCGCCCGGTGCCCGCACTCGCCCGCCTGCCGTCCCAGCCCGTCGTCACCCCTGTCACCGCCCATGAACATCGCCTGCCCGGGGCCGGCACACCCATGCAGCGACCGGCCCGGCGGGTGGTCAGACGGGCTCGTCGGCGAGGTACGGCGGCGCCGGGTCGTACTGGATGTAGCGCCGTACGGCCCGCGCGTGGTCCCGGCCGTGCAGCCGCCCGACCAGCCACAGCGCGCTGTCGATGCCGGCCGAGACGCCCTGGCTGGTGACCAGGTCGCCGTCCACGACGTAGCGGGCGTCCCGGACGACGGTCACGTCGCCGCGCGCCTCGAGCCTGTCCTCCTGGCTCCAGTGCGTGGCCACCCGCCGTCCGCGCGCGGGACCCGCCGCGTGCAGCAGGAACGTGCCGGTGCACACGCCGTGCACCCATGCGGCACGCTCCGCCGTCTCCCTGATCCAGTCGGTGACCACCGGGTTGTGCACCTGGACCTCGCGCGCGCCCCGGCCACCCGGTACGTGCAGCACGTCGAGGGGCGGATGGTCGTCGAGGGTGTGGTCGGGCAGGACGCGCATGCCCTTGTTGCAGCGCACGGGCCCGGGGTGCTCGGCGACGATCACGGCCGAGTCGGCGCCCTCGCGGAGCCGGGCGGAGACGGTGAAGACCTCCCAGGGCCCCACGAAGTCCAGCTCCTCGGCTTCCTCGAAGACCAGCAGACCGTAGGTCGTCATACGGGTTCCCCCTTCTGTGGGACGTGGTGGGCGACGGCGGCCTCCGCCGTGGAGCGGAAGCGGGCGCGGTAGTCGGACGGCGCGACGCCGAGCCGGCGGTGGAACGTGCGGCGCAGGGTCTCCGCGGTGGTGAAGCCGTAGCGGCGGGCGATGGCCTCGACCGGTTCGTCGCCCTCGGTGAGGGCACGCTGGGCCGCCTCGACGCGCACCCGCTCGACGTACGCGGCGGGCGGCACGCCCAGTTCGGCGGTGAAACGGCGCTGGAGGTGCCGAGGGCTCAGCCCGGCGTGCGCGGCGAGGCCGGCGATGTCGTGCCGGGCGCCCGGATCGGCGTGGATCGCGGTGACGGCGGCCCGCACCGGGTCCGTCGCCGGCTGCCGCGACCACAGCGCCACGCTGAACTGCGACTGGCCGCCCGGCCGCCGCAGGAACAGCACCAGCCGGCGGGCCACGGCGTGCGCGACGTCCCGGCCCAGATCGTCCTCCACCAGGGCGAGCGCCAGGTCCATGCCGGCCGTCACACCGGCCGACGTCCACACCGGCCCGTCCCGGACGAAGATCGGCTCGCAGTCCACACGCACCTCGGGGTGCTCCCGGGCCAACTGCTCCTCGCGGGCCCAGTGCGTGGTGACCCGGCGCCCGTCCAGCAGCCCCGCCGCCGCCAGCAGGAACACCCCGCTGCACACCGAGGCCACGCGCCGGGCACCGGCCGCCGCGGCGGCGATCCAGGACACCAGCGCCTCGTCCTGCCGGGCCTGGTCGACACCCCGGCCGCCGACCACCACGAGCGTGTCGATCCCGGCCGGTCCGAGGTCCGCCACACCGTGCCCGGCATGCACGAGCAGCCCGCTGACCGACCTGACCGGTCCGGCCCGGGGCGCCACGACCTCGCAGACGTAGGTGTCGCCCGCGCTGTGGAACACCTCGTGCGGGCCGGTGAGGTCGAGCGGCTGGAAGCCGTCGAAGACGACGAAGACGATACGGCGGGACATCACGTCCTCCACGCTCCTCCGGCGCGGGGCATGGCGTCAACGACACCCACCCCACGAATCGCGCCATGCGGGAGGCCAGACGGGACGACCGCCCCAGGGTGGGTAGGCGGGCGGCAGGACGAGGGAACCGGGGGAGAGGAGGCCTGTCGATGATTTCCCAGACGGTCACCGTGCCCGCCGGTGGCGCGGCGCTCACCGGCGATCTGGACGTGCCGCCGGCCGCCCGCGCCGTCGTGCTGTTCGCGCACGGCAGCGGCAGCTCCCGGCACAGCCCCCGCAACCGCGAGGTCGCCGCCGGCCTGCGCACCGCCGGACTCGGCACCCTGCTGATCGACCTGCTCACCGAGGAGGAGGAACGGCTGGACATCCGCACCGCCGAACTCCGCTTCGACATCCCCCTGTTGGGCCGCCGGCTGGTGGCCGCCATCGACTGGCTGGCGCAGTCGCCCGGCACCCAGGGCCTGCCGGTCGTCCTGTTCGGCGCCAGCACCGGCGCGGGCGCGGCCCTGGTGGCCGCGGCCGAACGCCCCGACCGGGTGCCGGCCGTCGTCTCGCGCGGCGGGCGGCCCGACCTGGCCGGCGACGCCCTGGACACCGTCCGGGCTCCGGTACTGCTGATCGTGGGCGGCCGGGACCAGCACGTGCTGCGGCTCAACGAGGAAGCGGCCCGGCGGCTGCACGTGCCGCACACCCTCCACGTGGTGCCCGGCGCCACGCACCTGTTCGAGGAGCCGGGCGCACTCGACCAGGTCACCGACGTGGTCCGGCAGTGGTGCCACGACCAGCTGCGGACCGCGGCGGGCTGACGGCGGCCCGCGTCAGCCGCCCACCGGCAGGTCGATGCGCAACCGGGCGCCCTGCCGCAGCAGTTCCCGCTGCACGAGCCGGTACGGCACCCCGCGGGGCCCGTGCCCGTGCCGCACGGTCAGCGCGGCGCACACGCCCGCCGCCTGTCCGGTCGCCATCGCGATCGGCATGACCCGGTACGACGAGTGCGCCACGTGCGTCCCCGAGATGCAGCGGCCCGCCACCAGCAGCCGCTCGGTGCCCTGGGGCACGAGACAGCGCAGCGGGATGTCGTAGAAGCTGCCCGGGGGCACCCGCTTCAGGACCGTTCCGGAGCCGCGCGGGTTGTGGATGTCGACCGGGTAGGCGCCGTGCGCGACGACGTCCGGGAAGCGCCGGGCGGCCAGGATGTCGTGGCCGGTGAGGTGGTAGTCGCCGACGACGCGCCGGGTCTCCCGGACGCCGACGTGCGTACCGCTCTGCACCACGTACGACTCCTCGAAACCGGGCACGCGGGTGCGCAGGAAGCGGTCGATCTCCGCGAGCTGGCGCCGGGCGGTGTACTCGGCCCGGGTCAGGTCCCACACGCTGGTGCCGAGCACCCTGGTCACGCGGGTGCTGTTGACGCTGACCTCGCGCGGATGCGGCGTCGCGAAGAACAGGATGTCCTCGCGCGGCAGCCGCAGATCACCGTCAGCCCGGGCCTCCTCGACCAGGTCCCACAGGCCGTGCACCCCGCGCCACTGGTCGGGGTGCTCCCGCACGTACTCCGCGAAGTCCGGCCGGGCGAAGTCCGCGACCCGGAACATCAGCGTCATCGGCTGCACCAGCCCGTCCTCCGGCCGGCCGATCTCGTACGGCGCCCCGCAGGCCGCCGCGACGTCGCCGTCGCCCGTGCCGTCCACGACCACGTCGGCATCGATCACCACCGGCCCGGACTTGGTCTCGAACACCACCCGCCAGCCGTCGTCGAGGCGCAGTGCCGTGGAGGCGAAGGCGTGGAACAGCATCCGCACGCCCGCCTCGTCCGTCATGTCGAGCAGGACCAGCTTGAAGAGCTCCGGGTCGAAGGGGACCGTGTACCCGGTCCTCGGGGAGGGCTTCAGACAGCCGCCGCGCCCCATGAGCCGGTCCAGCAGCCGCCACAGCACGCCCTGGACGACGGGCTCGCCCTCGCCGTGGTCGGTGGGCAGCAGCCGGGCTTCCTCACCGGACTCGGTGAACGTGGCCTGCTTGTGCTCGTTGTGGAACGACATCAGCGGCATGACCAGCGCCGCGGTCGCGTTGCCGCCGAGGAACCCGTAGCGCTCCACCAGGACGACCTCGGCCCCGGCGTCGGCCGCCGCGACCGCCGCCGCGAAACCGGCCGGGCCGCCGCCGACCACCAGGACCTCCGTCCGGCCGCCGTGCCGGGCGGGACGTGCGGGCAGGGTGACCGTGCGGGGCTCGCGCGGCTCTTGAAGGATCGGCATCGAAGTCCTCCCGCGGGCGGGGCCTCGGCGGCGTCGGCGTCACACGCCCAGCGGGCGGGGTTCGGCAGTGGGCGCGGGCGGTGGTTCCGCCTCCGTGTCCAGGAGGGCAGTGGTGCCGATGGCCGGCTCCGTCCCGCCGTCGACCTCGTCCAGCAGCACTCCGCAGCGGGCGCAGGTCTCCCGGGCCTGCGCGGACAGCTCCCGGACGCGGGAGTGCAGCTCCTCCCGGCGCTCCGGGTACTCGTCCCACAGCCGGTCCACCTCCGCCAGCAGCAGCCCGGCCTGCTCCCGCGCCACGCCCACCAGGGCCGGAGCCCCCATCCGGCGTGCGAAGTCGAAGACCTTGCCGGAGTAGGGGAGCGGCAGCACCGGCAGTCCGGAGAGCGCCGCGAAGATCACGAAGTGCAGGCGCATGCCGACCGCCAGGTCCAGATGGCGCATGAAGCCGAGGACCTGTCCCGGGCTGTACGAGCCGTGCAGGATCCGCCCCTGGTCGGGAGCGGTCATGTGGGACAGCACGGCGTGCGCGTGCCGCACGTCGTGCCGCTCCATCGGCAGGAACACCACGTGCGCGTCCAGCCGGCGGACGAGGAAGTCGGCGACGTCGGCGAGCAGCGCGTGGTAGTCGCCCTCGTCCAGCTTCTCGGCCGCCCGGCCCGGCTCCCGCACCGACATTCCCACCAGACGCGAGTCGGTGGGCACGCCCTCGTGGCGCATCATCTCGTCGGTGAACGGCTCCGGCTCCAGCAGCAGTGCCGGGTCGGCGGTGACGACGACGTCGCGTTCGACACCCACCTCCTCCAGCACCAGCTTGGACTCCTCGTCCCGCACCACGACGTCGTCCATGTCCGCCAGCACCGTGCGCACGGCCTCCCGGTCGTCGGGCTCGCGCAGCGGGCCGGCGCCGATGGCGTAGGCGAAGGTGCGGATGCCACGCTCCTGCGCCGCCCGGACCAGGCGCAGATAGCGGCGCGCCTCGCCGTCGAAGAGGAGCCCGCCGCCGCCCAGGACCAGCAGATCCAGTGAGGCCAGCGCGTCCAGGACCTGATGGCGGCTGACGCCCTCCCAGTCCACCACCTCGTCGGCGCCCGGGTGATGGGCCCGGGTGTGCTCGGCGTTCCGGCTGAAGACGACCAGCCGGGCCTCGGGCCGCTGGGCGCGCAGGCAGCGCAGGACACACGTCAGGATCGACTCGTCGCCGATGTTGAAGCCGCCGTACGAACCGAGCACGCCGATGCGCGGGCCCGGCCGGGCGGGCTGCGGATGAGAAGGGGCAGTGGTCATCCGGGTGCTCCCGTCGCGTCGGAGTCTGCCTCAGTGCCTGGTGCGCCGGTCGTGCGGGGAGAGCCGAGCCCGTGCGTACGGTTCGCGCCCGTGCGCACGGTCCCGGGTTGCCTGCGCCGCAGGGCCGGAAACACCCCGCGTTCCGAGTGTGACGGAGGTCCGGAAGGTGTGCATTGTCCGGTGGGCAGCGGGTACGCGGGAGCCGGACCGGCCGGGGGCCCTCTCCGTGCGGGAAGCAGAGGTGACCGTCATGCGGTTCCGTGATCGCCGACAGGCCGGCGGGGAACTGGCCGAAAGACTGCGCACCCGGCAGAGCGAGGGGGCGCTGCCCGATCCCCTCGTCCTCGCCCTGCCCCGCGGCGGGGTCGCCGTGGCGCGCGAGGTCGCCCGGGCGCTGGACGCCCCGCTCGACGTGCTCGTCGTACGGAAGATCGGGGCGCCTTTCCAGGAGGAGCTCGGCGTCGGCGCGATGGCCGGGGACGAGGTGCCGCTCCTCGACGAGGACGCCATGCGTCACCTGGGGCTGCGCGAGGCCGCCCTCGCGCCCGTCATCGAGCGTGAGCGCGCGGAGCTGCGCCGCCGCGAGCGGCTGTACCGGCAGGGCCGTCCCGCACCCGACCTGCGCGGACGCACCGTGATCGTGGTCGACGACGGCCTGGCGACCGGTTCCACGGCCCGGGCCGCGCTGCGATTCGTCCGCCGCCAGGCACCCGAACGGGTGGTGGTGGCCGCGCCGGTGTGCTCCCCGGAGGCCGCCGAGCTGATGCGCGCCGAGGCCGACGAGGTGATCTGTCTGCACCAGCCGGCCGCGTTCATGGCCGTGGGCCTCTGGTACGAGAACTTCGACCAGCTGACGGACCAGGACGTCCTGGAGGCGCTGCACGCGCAGTTGTGACCAATTGCTCACCTTTCAGGTGTGGCGGAAACCAGCCAGGTCGGACAACGATGTCCCATCCCCACACCTGCAACAGGAGCATCACCAGTGAACGTCTCGCTCTCCGTATGGCTGCTGACCGTGGCAGTGCTGTGTGTGCTCGTCGCCGTCGACTTCTTCGTCGGCCGCAAGCCGCACGACGTGTCCGTCAAGGAAGCCGGGACCTGGACGGTGGTGTGGATCGTCCTGGCCGTGCTGTTCGGGCTGGGGCTGTGGTACTTCGGTGGGAGCGGGCCCACCGGCGAGTTCTTCGCCGGTTACATCACCGAGAAGTCGCTGAGCGTCGACAACCTCTTCGTGTTCGTCCTGATCATGGGGAAGTTCGCGGTGCCCTCGCAGTACCAGCAGCGGGTGCTGATGGTCGGCGTCCTGATGGCCCTGGTGCTGCGGGCGATCTTCATCGCGGCCGGCGCGGCGATCATCTCCGCCTTCTCCTGGGTGTTCTACATCTTCGGCGCGTTCCTGATCTGGACCGCCTGGAAGCTGGTCCAGGACGCCCGCAAGGAGGAGCACGAGGAGGAGTACCAGGAGAACAAGCTGCTGAAGATGGCGGAGGAGCGGTTCGGGGTGGCCGACCGCTACCACGGCACGAAGCTGTTCATCACCGAGAACGGCAAGCGGATCATGACCCCGATGCTGGTCGTGA
>NZ_WWIQ01000059.1:86949-172575 GCF_009862985.1 Streptomyces sp. SID5464
GTTCACCGCGAACGCGTTCGCCCTGATGGGTCTGCGGCAGCTGTACTTCCTCATCGGCGGCCTGCTGAAGAAGCTGGTCCACCTCTCCTACGGACTGTCGATCATCCTCGGCTTCATCGGCGTCAAGCTGGTGCTGCACGCCCTGCACGAGTCGGGCGTGCACGTCCCCGAGATCAGCATCCCCTTCTCGCTCGGCTTCATCGTGCTGGTGCTGGCCGCCACGACGGTCACCAGCCTGCGCGCCTCGAAGAAGCGGGAGGCCGAGGAGGCCGAGGAGGACAAGCGGCGCGCCGCCGGGTCCCGGTAGGTTCTCCCGCCGGGGCGTCGGACGGTCGCGTCAGACGACGCCGTCCGCGCGCAGGGCCGACACCTCCTCGTCGCTGCGGCCCAGCTCGGCGAGGATCGCCCCGGTGTGCTCGCCGACCGCCGGTACGGGGTCCATCCGGGCGGGCAGGCCCGCGAGGTCGGCCGGCGGGAGCAGGGCCTGAACCGTGCCGCCCGGCACCCCGACCTCGGTCCAGCGGCCGCGGGCGGCCAGCACCGGGTGGTCCAGGAACGCGGCGACGTCGTTGACCCCGGCACAGGCGATGCCGATGGCCTCCAGGTCCTTGAGGATCTCGTCGGAACCGGTGCGGGCGAAGCGGGCGGCGACGATCGCGTTGAGCTCGTCGCGGTGGGCGACCCGGTCGGAGGCGGTGGCGAACCGCGGGTCGCCGACCAGCTCCGGCCGGCCGAGGAACTCGGCGCACAGGGCCGCCCACTCCCGTTCGTTCTGGATGGAGAACAGCACCTCCTTGCCGTCGGCGGCCTCGTACGTCCCGTACGGCGCGATGGTGGCGTGCTGGGTGCCGAGGCGCGGGGGCTGGGTGCCGCCGTGCCGGGTGTAGTACGCGGGCTGGCCCATCCACTCCGCCAGCGCCTCGAACAGGGACACCTCCACCGGGTGGGCCTCGCCGGTGACGGCGCGGGTGTACAGGGCGGTGAGGATGCCGCTGTAGGCGTACATCCCGGCGGCGATGTCGGCGACGGAGATTCCGGTCCGGGCGGTCCCCTCGGGGGTTCCCGTCAGGGACACCAGCCCGGTCTGGCACTGCACGAGCAGGTCGTACGCCTTGCGGTCGGCCCAGGGGCCGGTCGTGCCCCAGCCGGATATCGTGCACGGGATCAGACCGGGGCGGCGGCCGGTGACGGTGGCGGTGTCCAGACCGAGCCGGCCGGCGGCGCCCGGGGCGAGGTTCTGGACGAACACGTCGGCCCCGTCGAGGAGTTCGTTCAGGATCTCGCGGCCCCGTGGGTCCTTGAGGTCCAGGGTGAGGGACTCCTTGGAGCGGTTGAGCCACACGAAATAGCTGGAGTGGCCGTGCACGGTCGTGTCGTACCGGCGGGCGAAGTCGCCGCCGCCCGGCCGCTCCACCTTGATGACACGGGCGCCGAGGTCGGCGAGCTGCCGGGTGGCGTAGGGCGCGGCCACGGCCTGCTCCAGGCTGACCACCGTGACCCCGGCCAGGGGATACCGCTGCACGCTCATGCCTCATGCTCCTGAACCTCGTACCGTACGGCGCCCGGACAGTCTCTCCCAGCCGGACGGCGGCGGCACGGCCCCGCGTCCGCGATCCGATCCGAACGACAGGTCCTACGGCCGGGCAAGGTGCCGCATCGCCAGCGCCAGTTGCAGCCGGAGGCGGCCCTGCGGGGTGCGCACCGGCCAGCCGAGCAGGTGCTCGGCGTGGGCCAGCCGGTCCTGCAGCGTCGAGTGGTGGACGTTGATCTCGGAGGCGGCCGCCCGCAAGCTCGCCGTGGACGCGACCGCGTGCAGAGTCGCCGACAGCCAGGGCGTGGTCGCCGCGGCCGTCTCCAGGGCACGGACGTCGGGCGGCGGTTCGGCGCCTGGTACGACGAGATCGGCGAGGAGGGCGATGCCGCCCAGTTCCTCGGCGTACACGACTCGCGGCCCGGGGTCCTGCGGGGTGCCCTCGGCGGTGAACCGCAGGGCGGTACGGGCCTCGGTCCACGACCGGGGGAGTTCGAGCACGGGCACGGCAGGTCCGACGCCGAGCCGTCCGACTGCGTCGGCCTGCGTCCCGGCGGGTACGACCCGTGGCCGCTCGTTCAGCGGGGCCAGGGCCCGGGCCGGAACCGAGGTGTCCAGACCGAGACGGCGGGCGGCATGCAGCCGGGCCGCTTCCGGGGCCGTGCCGTCGAGCAGGGTCTCGACCAGCGCGGGATCGTCGGCCGGGGCCCGCCCGCGGGTACGGTCGAGAACGAGCCGCAGGACACCGGCGGCCCGCTCGAGAATCACCGCGTCGACCACGCTGGGGGCGACCCGGGAGGGCCCGGCGCCGCCGACACGGGACGCCACCGCCCCGGCACGGCCGGTGCCGACCGCTTGAGACGCCGCCCCGCGGTCCGCCTTCGAGGCGCCGGACGCCGACCCCGTACGGTCGGTGTCGCCCACGCCGGCTGCCGCCCCGGCGCGGTCCGTTGCCAGGCCACCGGACGCCGGCCCCGTGCGGCCGGTGTCGCCCCCGCGGGGCGCCACCCCGGGTCGGTCCCCGTCCACGGCGTAGGACGCCGCCCCGCCACGGCCGGTGTCGGTGCGGTCCGCTGTCAGGGTGCGAGGCGCCGACCCGCCGAGGTCCGCGTCCACAACGCCGGACGCCACCCCGGCCCGCTCCAGCCAGAGGGTCGCCGTGCCGTCCGGCGACAGCCGCGCGGAGGGCCAGCGGGGGTCCGGTGGCTCATCCGTGTCTCGGCGGACGCCGTCCGGCTCCACACGTACGTGCACGCGGCGTTCGGGGTCCACCAGCCGGGCCGGGCAGCCGGACAGTACGGCGGCAGCGCGTACGAGTGCCTCGACACCGGCCCTGGACTCGGCCAGACGGTCGAAGTAGGCGATGACCCGGACCGCCGCACCGGCATCCGGATCGAGCGCGGTCAGGCGCCCGGCCAGCTCTTTCATAGGCCCATGGTGCGGCATGCGGCCGCCGAGCGGGCCCCCGCGTGCGGGTGGCTGCCCGAGGCTCCGTCGTGGCCGGCGCCGGTGGAAGACCCTCCGGGGACGGTCAGCAGGGCCCGGGCAGGAGCAGGAGGTGAGCCGGGGCGGGTCCCGTACGCGGCCGGCCGGACCCTCGGCCCGTCACGCGCCCAGCAGTCTCCGCAGCCAGTCCACGTGCGCCGCCCGGGCCGACCGGGAGAGCGCCGCCTGGGGTGCGAAGCCGTCGAAACCGTGGAAACCGCCGGGCCAGACGTGCAGCTCGGCCACCCCGCCGGCCTGCCAGATGCGTGACGCGTAGGCGACGACCTCGTCCCGGAAGGTCTCCGCGGAGCCGACGTCGAGGAACGCCGGGGGCAGCCCGGTCAGGTCCTCGGCACGGGCCGGTGCCGCGTACGCCGGTACGTCGGGGCCGCCGCGCCGCGAGCCCAGCAGCGCCGTCCAGCCGGTCTCGTTGGCGGTGCGGTCCCACACCCCGAGGCCCGCCATCTGGTACGTCGACGGCGTGTCGTTGCGGTCGTCGAGCATCGGGCACATCAGGACCTGCCCGACCGGCTGCGGCCCCTTGCGGTCCCGCGTGAGCAGGGCCAGGGCCGCGCACAGCCCACCGCCCGCGCTGCCGCCCGCGATGACGATCCGCTCGGGGTCGGCACCGAGCTCGGCGGCGTGGTCCGCCGTCCACAGCAGACCGGCGTACACGTCCTCGATCTGCGCGGGATACGGATGCTCCGGCGCCAGCCGGTACTCCACCGACACCACCACCGCGTCCAGCGCCTGCGCCCACGCCAGCGGGACGTCCACGCCGACCCGGTTGTTCCCGATGACCAGGCCGCCGCCGTGCACGTGGCAGATGACGGGCCGTGCCAGGGCGGTCGCCGGAACGGTCGGCCGGCAGATCAGCAGCGAGATGTCGGGCTCGCCCTGCGGCCCGGGCACCTGCCGGTCCTCCACCTCGAACGTCCCGCCCATCGTCAGGTCCAGATCGGCCAGCAGCTGGATGCCCGGGCCCTGGCGCACCTCGGCGATCTCGTCCAGGGTGAGACCCGGGCTGATCATGTCCTTGATCAGCTCCAGGGCTGCGGCGAGTTCCGGGTCGAACGGGGGCGGAACGTGTGTCATGACGTCTCCTCACGCGAGGTCGCGGCGGCTCGTGCGGCCATGGTCGGTCCCGCCGCGCCGGACCCGGGCGCCGCCGTCCGGCGGAACCTCGCCGCCGTCCGGCGGGTGGCGCCCCGGTGGCGGGCGAGGGCCACGGCCGTGAGCGCCGCGACCAGCGCGCACACCCCGGGCCACCCGAAGCGGCCGTACGCTCGCGTGCCCAGCCACGAGCCGACGGCGCCACCAAGATACGCGCAGGTCATGTAGGCGGTGGTGAGCCGGCTGCGCACCTCGGCGCGCAGCGCCTGGATCCGCACCGTGTTGGCGACCATCCCGGACTGCATGCCGACGTCGAGCAGCAGCGTGCCCACGACCAGGGCCGTCATCCCCGCCACGCCGCCGAGACCGCCCAGCGCCAGCACCGCGGCCGAGGCGCCCACCACCAGGAAGCACACCCGGTTGACCGCGTCCGGCCCCCGCCGGTCGACCTGGCGGCCCGCGACCGGCGTGCACACCATGGTGACTGCGTTGACCAGGGCGAGCAGTCCCACGGCCCCCGCACCCATGCCGTATGCCGGGCCGGTGAGCAGCAGGGCCACACCGGTCCACACCGCGGAGAAACCGGCGAACACCAGGGCCTGGTACAGGCAGGAGCGGCGCAGACCGGGTTCGGTGCGCAGCAGCCGCAGCGGCTCGGCCAGGAGCGCGACACAGCCCTGGGAGGAGGGCGGGGACGTTCGCGGAAGCAGGCGCGCCGACAGCGCGGCCACCGCCAGGGACAGCACGGCGGCCAGGACGTACGGTGCCCGCCAGCCGAGCAGGTCGCCGAGCGCGCCGCCGACGGTGCGCGACAGCAGCATGCCCGCGAGGGAGCCGCTCAGCAGGGTGCCGCCGGTCACGCCGCGCCGCTCCTCTGATACCAGACCGGCCGCCAGCGGCCCGGCGAGCGGGGCCGCCACCGTCGTCACCCCCACCAGGGCACTGGCGACGACCAGCGGCACCAGCCCCGGCGCGGCACTCGCCGCGAACAGCCCGAGGCCGGTGAGCGTGAGGAGGGTGACCAGCAGCGGGCGGTACGGGAGGCGGTCACCGAGCGGGACGAGAAGACAGATCCCGGCCGCGTAGCCGAACTGCGTCGCGGTGACGACGCCGGCGGCCGCGTCGGGCGAGACGTGCAGCCCGGACGCGATCAGCGGGCTGAGGGCCTGCGGGAAGTAGACATTGCCCACGGCCGCGCCGCAGACGAGCGCCAGGGCCAGGATCACCCGGGGACTCGCGCCGGGGTGCGCGGTAGGCTGCCGTTGATCGTGATCCGTCATGGGCCGAAGTCCACGCCATGGCAGGGCGGTTGCCAAAGGATGTAGCGGGGGCCTTAATGATCAGCTTCCGGCTCGACGCCGAGGACCTCGCCGACACCCGCTTCGCGATCTCGCCCCTGCGTGAGGTGATGGGCAGCCTGCGCGCCCTGCGTGCCCCCGCCCTCTATCCCCTGCACGTCCGGTGGCGCGCCGCCGTGCTCCGGAAGCTCGACCCGGCCGACGCGCGGCTGCTCGCGGCCCTGGTGGGGGACACCCTGGCCCTGCCCGACTTCCTGACCCCCAGACCGGCGTCCTTCGCGCCCACCCTCGACGAGCAGCTGACCGTCGTACGCGCCACCCCCGCGCCGACCGTCCGCCGTGACCTGCTCGCGGCCCACGCGCCGAGGCCCCTGCCGCCTGCCCTGCGGGCGGTCACCTCTCCCGGTGACGCTCCCGTCGCGGAGCTGGTGGAGGAGCTGTGCGAACTCCTGCGGTGCTACTGGGAGTCGGCGCTGCTGCCGTACTGGCCACGGATGCGGCTCGTGCTGGAGGCCGACATCACGCACCGGGCACGGCAGCTGGCCACCGGCGGTGCCCGGCTGCTCTTCGCCGACCTGCACCGCAACCTGCGCTGGGACGACGGTGTCCTGCACGTCGACCGGATGCGCGGCCGCCACCACGTGGACGGCTCCGGACGCGGCCTGCGCCTGGTGCCGTCCCTGTTCGCGCACCAGCCGGCGCCCCCGGTCAGCGCCGCGGAACCGCCGATGCTCGCCTACCCCGGCCGGGGCGCCGCCACCCTGTGGGAACCGGAGCCCGAGCCCGGCGCCCCCGCCCTGGCGGCCCTGCTCGGCGCGCCCCGCAGCACGCTGCTGCGGCTGCTGGCCGAGCCCCTGCCGACGGTGGAGCTGGCCCGGCGCCTCGGTGTGACCCCGAGCGCCGTGTCCCAGCATCTGCGCGTCCTGCACGGGACGGGCCTGGTCACCCGCACCCGCGACGGCCGCCGCGTCCTCTACCGGCGCAGCCCGCTGGGGGAGCAGCTGGCACAGCACGGCAGGGCCTGAGCCTCAGCGGTTCGCCGTGCCCGACTGAGCCGGAGCCGACCCCGACGGGGGCCTGCTGCGCGAGACGACGCGCAGGCCGCAGCCGTCGACGACCCGGACCTGGAGCGAGCCGCATCCGCAGCGCGTCCATTCCGTGCGGCCCGTCGCGGTGGCGTGCCGGGACAGCACCTGGAACGGCTCGCCGCCGTCCGGCCAGCCGCAGTGCGGGCAGACGGTGCCGGTGGTGCAGGTCATGTCTCTGACTCCTCGTACGTCATGGCTGGTTGACCGTCGTGACACAGCCAGGGTGCGCCGGAGCCTCCGTACACGTCCAGGTTGACTTTGTGGAGTGCATTGTGAAGCGTGGACTTCATGATTGACCTGCGCCGACTGCATGTCCTGAGGGCGGTCGCCCACTACGGCACGGTCACCGCGGCCGCCCGAGCCCTGCACTTCACCCCGTCCGCCGCCTCCCAGCAGATCCGGCAGCTCGCCCGTGACCTGGGTGTCGACCTGCTGGAGCCGCAGGGGCGCGGGGTCCGGCTGACTCCGGCCGCCGAGAGCCTGCTCGCGCACGCCGACGCCATCCAGGCCCGCTGGGACCAGGCGGAACTCGATCTGCGGGCGGATCACGGGGCGCCGTCCGGGGTGCTGCGGGTGACGGGCTTCCCCGTGGCCGTCTCGGTGCTGCTGGCGCCGATGGCGGCCCGGCTGGGGGAGCGGCACCCGCGGCTGTCCGTGCGGATCACCGAGGCGGGCGTCCCGGAGAGCTTCGACCTCCTCTTCGAGGGTGACATCGACCTGGCGATCGTCGAGTCGACCCCGCACAACCCCCCGCTGAGCGACACGCGGTTCGACCAGCAGCCGTTGCTCGACGACCCGTTCGACCTGGTCGTCCCCGACGGGCACCGGCTGGCCGGACGGGCCCGGGTCGATCTCGCCGAGGCGGCACACGAGGCGTGGATCGCACCGGTGGAGGAGAGCGCCTGCCGCCCGCACGTCCTGTCCGCCTGCGGGGCGGCCGGTTTCACCCCCGACGTCGTCCATCACGCCCTCGACTGGAACGTCGCCGCCCACCTCGTCGCCCACCGGCTCGGCGTCGCCCTCGTCCCGCGCCTCGCCCATCTGACGCCGCACCTGCCGATCACCCGGGTCCGCTGCGAAGGCAACCCCCACCGCAAGCTCCTGACCTGCACCCGCGGCGGCGGCCACGCCCGCCCGGCGGTGGCGACGGCCCTGCGGGAACTACGAGAACTGGCTGCCACGGCCGTCGCCTGAAACGCTGGGCGGCTCAGGGGCGCGGGGAACCGCGCGAACAGCCCCCACGCACCCGCGGACGGCAATGGTCAGGCACCGGGCGCCCCCACTCGCAGCGCGTCCATGACGAGGTCCAGCAGGCGGTTGGCGCGTGGTTGCCAGTCCGTGTGGGGGGCGATCGTCCAGAGACCGCCGACGGCGAGGAAGAGGTCGTCCGCGGTGACTCCGGGGCGGATGGTGCCGGCCTTCTCATTGGCGCGCAGGAGGAGTTCGGCCGCCTCGGTCAGCGGCGTGGGGGCCGGCTTCGCCGGCTTTCCCGGCGCGCCGGTGGCCTGCCGGAGGGCGTCGGCCAGACCGGCCTTCGTCATGGCGAACTGCGCGCAGCGGTCCAGCCACTCGCGCAGCGCCCGGTCCGGCTCCCGGCTCTCCAGCAGCGGCGCCGCCGTGTCGGCGACCTGCTGCATCTCGTGCCGGTAGATCTCCATGACGAGCGCCTCACGGCTCGGGAAGTGTCGGTAGAAGGTCCCCTGCCCGACCCCCGCCTTCTTGGCGATCGCGCTCAGTGGGGCGTCCGCCGCACGCGTCAGTTCGACCAGCGCGACCTCCAGGATGCGCTCGCGGTTGCGTTGCGCGTCCGAGCGCAGAGGAGCGTCCTTCTTCTGCGGCACTCGCCCTCCTCGCGGTCCTTGGCCGAAACCCGGCCCTTGTTAAGCGGACAGTTGTCCGTTACGTTTCCGGGTAACGGACAACTGTCCGCTTGCTCCATCGTATCGGCGGGACGTCCGCGCGGACAGCCCGCGACGGCCGCGCCGCAGCAGACCCGCCCCGCATCCTGCACCGTTGCGAACCAGCCCCGCCACCCACGACCCCTGCCGCCTGACCGTGCGACGTGAGAAAGAAGGCTTCCATGCCCCCATCGACGTCCAGCGACCTCACCCTGTCCGTCAACGGCGAGAAGTACACGCTGACCGTCGACCACCGCACCACCCTCCTGGACGCCCTGCGCGAGCGCCTGGACCTGACCGGCACGAAGAAGGGCTGTGACCAGGGGCAGTGCGGCGCCTGTACGGTCCTGGTCGACGGCCGCCGGGCCGTGTCCTGCCTCCAGCTCGCGGTGGCGGCCGAGGGGCGTGAGATCACCACCATCGAGGGCGTGGCCGACGGTGATCAACTGCACCCGGTGCAGCAGGCCTTCCTCGACCTCGACGGTTTCCAGTGCGGTTACTGCACGCCGGGGCAGATCTGCTCGGCCATCGCCCTGATCGAGGAACACGCGGCGGGCTGGCCCAGCGCCGCCACCGACGACATACGGCCCGAGGCGGGACCGCCACCCCTGACGCCGGAGGAGATCCGGGAGCGGATGAGCGGCAACCTGTGCCGCTGCGGCGCGTACGTGTCGATCGTCCAGGCCGTGGCCCGGGCCGCCGAGGCCAAGGGAGCGGCGGCATGAGGGAGTTCGGCTACCAGCGCGCCTACGACGTCTCCGGCGCCGTGGCGCTGCTCGACGGCGACGGGGAAGCCCGTTTCCTGGGCGGCGGCACCAACCTCGTCGACCTGATGAAGACCGGCGTCGAGCGGCCCGCCCGGCTCGTCGACGTCCGCGAACTGCCCCTGAACCGCATCGAGCCGACCGGTGACGGCGGCCTGCGCATCGGTGCGACCGTCACCAACAGTGACCTCGCCGCGCACCCCGAAGTCCGGTCGCACTACCCGGCCTTGGCGCAGGCGGTGCTGGCCGGCGCCTCCGGGCAGCTGCGCAACATGGCCACCGTCGGCGGCAACCTGCTCCAGCGCACGCGCTGCGGCTACTTCGCCGACGTCACCTCGGCCTGCAACAAACGCGACCCCGGCAGCGGCTGCCCCGCCCTCACCGGCGAGCACCACAACCACGCCATCCTCGGAGCCTCCGGCCACTGCGTGGCCACGCACCCCTCCGACATGGGCGTGGCGCTCGCCGCCTTCGACGCCGTCGTGTCCTACGAAACGGCGGACGGGCCGGGGGAGTTGCCGCTCGCCGACTTCTACCTGCCCGTGGGCGAGACCCCGCACCTGGAGACGGCCCTGCCGCCGGGTGCGCTGATCACCGCCGTCACGCTGCCGCCCACCCCGGTCGCCGCCCACTCCCGCTACCGCAAGGTGCGTGAGCGCGCCTCGTACGCCTTCGCCATCGGCTCCATCGCCGCCGCCCTCGACGTCCGGGACGGCCTCGTACAGGACGTCCGCCTGGCCTTCGGGGCGGTCGCGTCCCGCCCCTGGCGGGCCCGCACGGCCGAACGCGCCCTGATCGGGGCCCCGGCCGACGCGGAGAACTTCGCGGCCGCCGCGGACACCGAACTGGCCCACGCCGAACCGCTGCCCCACAACGGATACAAGGTGACCCTGATGCGCAACCTCGTCGTGGCCGTGCTCGGCGAACTCGCCGAGGAGGCCGCCCGATGACCACCGCGACCAAGGGCTCCGTCGGCACGGCGCACACCCGCGTCGAAGGCCGCGACAAGGTCACCGGAGCCGCCCGCTACGCCGCCGAGATCCCCTTCGCCGAACTCGCCCACGGCTGGCTGGTCCTGTCCACCGTCGCCCGTGGCCGCATCCGCGCCCTGGACACCGAGGCGGTACTGCGGATGCCCGGCGTGCTCACCGTGCTCCACCACCACAACGCCCCACGCGTCGACAACGACTACGTCGGCCTGCTGGGCGTGCCGCCGGACCCGAGCGTCGCCCTCTTCCAGAACGACCGGGTCGTCCACATGGGCTGGCCGGTGGCGCTGGTCGTCGCCGAGACGTCCGAGCAGGCCAGGGAGGCCGCCGAGGCCCTCGTCGTGACGTACGACCAGGAGCCGCACGACGTCGCGTTCTCCGCCGAGCGGCAGGCCGAGGCGTATCCGGTCGACGGCCATGCGCCGGGCGTCATGGAGAAGGGCGACCTGGAGGCCCGACTCGCCTCCTCCGCCGTCGTGGTGGACGCGCAGTACACCACTCCGGAGGAGCACCACAACCCGATGGAGCCGCACGCCGCCACGGCCCTGTGGGAGGGCGGCCGGCTGGAGGTCGTCGACTCCAACCAGGGCACCAGCTGGGTCGCCGGCGAGCTCGCGAACCTGTTCTCCCTCGACCCCGCTTCCGTACGGGTGCGCTCCGAGCACGTCGGAGGCGGCTTCGGCAGCAAGGGCGTCCGTGCGCACCAGGTGGCCGCCGTGTTGGCCGCGACCGTCCTGCAGCGCCCGGTCAGGGTCGTCATGACCCGCCGGCAGATGTTCTCACTCGCCGGCTACCGCAGCCCCACGGCCCAGCGGGTCAGGCTCGGCGCCGACGCGGACGGGCGGCTGCGTGCCCTGGAGCACCAGTCCCTGAACATGACCTCGTCCGTGCACGAGTTCGTGGAGCCGAGCGCCGCCGCGAGCCGGGCGATGTACGACGCGGACGCGCATCACACGGCCAGCCGGATCGTGCGGCTCGACGTGCCGACCCCGACCTGGATGCGCGCCCCCGGGGAGGCCCCCGGCTCCTTCGCGCTGGAGTCGGCGCTCGACGAACTCGCCGAGCGCTGCGGCATCGACCCGATCGAGCTGCGCCTGCGCAACGAGCCCGCGGTGGGCCCGGTGTCCGGGCTGCCGTTCAGCAGCCGCAACCTGATCGCCTGCTTCCGGGAAGGCGCCCGCAGGTTCGGCTGGGCCGACCGGGACCCGCGGCCCGGAGTGCGCCGCGACGGCCGCTGGCTGCTCGGCACCGGCACCGCCGCCGCCTCCTTCCCCGCCGGAGCCATGCCCTCCACGGCGGCCGTCACCGCGGAGGCGGACGGCACCTTCACGGTCGGGATCAACGCCGCGGACATCGGCACCGGCGCCCGCACCGCGCTCACGCTGGTCGCCGCCGACGCGCTGGGAGTGCCGACGGATCGCGTCCGCGTGCGCATCGGGGACAGCGACCTCGGTCCGGCGATGATCGCGGGCGGCTCGACGGGCACCCGCTCCTGGGCATGGGCCGTCACGGCCGCCGCCGAGGAGCTGCGGCAGAGCCTCGCGCCGGGCGCCGACATTCCGCCGGAGGGCATCACCGTACGGTCGAACACGGCCGAGGCCATCGGCGCCCTGGCCCAGAAGGAACGACACTCCTTCGGGGCGCAGTTCGCCGAGGTCGCCGTCGACCCGGCCACCGGTGAGGTCCGGGTGCGCCGCATGCTGGGCATCTTCGCGGCCGGCCGGATCGTCAACCCGCTCACCGCCCGCAACCAGCTCGTCGGCGGCATGATCTGGGGCATCTCGATGGCCCTGCACGAGGAAGCCGTCCGGGACCGGGCCACGGGCGGCGTCTACGGCGCCGACCTCGCGGGCTACCACGTCGCCGCGCACGCCGACATCCCGCACGTCGAGGCCGACTGGGTCGACGATCCCGACCCGGACGACCCGGTCGGCATCAAGGGCATCGGCGAGATCGGCATCGTGGGTGCCGCGGCGGCGGTCGCCAACGCCGTGTGGCACGCGACCGGCGTCCGCCACCGGCACCTGCCCATCCGCCCCGACCGTGTCCTGATGGCCGACGGCGATGCTTGACCTCGCCGGGCACCTGCACGCATGGGCCGAGGAGGGCCGGGACTTCGCCGTCGCCACCGTCGTGGCGGTCGGCGGCAGCGCCCCGCGCCCTCCCGGCGCCGCCCTGGCCGTCTCCGCCGACGGCACGGCCATCGGCTCGGTCTCCGGAGGGTGCGTCGAGGGAGCCGTGTACGACCTGTGCCTCCAAGCCCTCCAGGACAGGCAGACCCGCATCGAGCGGTTCGGCTACAGCGACGAGGACGCCTTCGCGGTCGGACTGACCTGCGGCGGAACGATCGACATCATGGTCACCCCGTACGACTCCGGCCGGACGGCCGAGGCCACCGCGCTGTCGGCCGCCGCCGACGGCGAGCCGGTCGCTCTGGCCCGAGTGGTGCACGGCCCGGCCGACCTCCTCGGCCGGGCGGTGCTCGTCCGCCCCGACCGCACCCACGAAGGCGGCCTCGGCGGCCACCCCGACCTGGACCGCACGGCGATCGCCCAGGCCCGCGCCCTGCTGGACGCCGGCCGCACCGGCACGGTCGAGGTCTCGGAGGACGGCTCGCACTGCCCGGGCGGTGTCACCCTGCTCGTCGAGTCGGCCGTCCCGCCGCCGCGCATGATCGTCTTCGGCGCGATCGACTTCGCCGCCGCCCTCGTACGCGCGGGCAAGTTCCTCGGCTACCACGTCACCGTCTGCGACGCCCGCCCCGTCTTCGCCACCCGGGTCCGCTTCCCCGACGCCGACGAGATCGTCGTCGACTGGCCCCACCGCTACCTGGCGGGCACGGACACGGATGCCCGGACCGTACTGTGCGTGCTCACCCACGACGCCAAGTTCGACGTCCCCCTGCTGACCGAAGCCCTGCGGCTGCCCGTCGCCTACGTCGGCGCCATGGGCTCCCGCCGTACCCATGAGGACCGCAACCGGCGGCTTCGGGAAGCGGGCGTGAGCGAGCGCGAGCTGGCCCGGCTCAGGTCACCCATCGGCCTCGACCTGGGCGCCCGCACGCCCGAGGAGACCGCCTTGTCGATCGCGGCCGAGATCGTCGCCGCGAGACACGGCGGCACGGGCCGACCGCTCACCGGTGCGGACACCCCGATCCACCGGGACGAGCGGGCGGCCGGGCCGTTGCCGCAACCGGTCTGAGCGGCGACCTCGCCGACGACATGCCGGAGGGGCCGCGGCCGGCGACGGCCTCGGCCCCTCTGTGGCACCGCACGCGAGCGGGTCAGGCAGCGGCCGGCTCCGCGGCGTGGCCGTGCAGACGGGCGATGACCTCGGTCAGCTGCGCGGCGACCTCGGCGTCGTCGGCCGGGTGCGTCTCCGCGAAGCGGGTCACCGAGCCGGGGATGGACAGCTTGACGTCCTCCAGCACCTTGCCGCCGGCCACGCCCACGGACTTGCGGGTCTCGTCGTGCGCCCAGACGCCGCCGTACTGGCCGAACGCGGTGCCGACCACGGCGACCGGCTTGCCGCTGAGGGCACCGGCGCCGTAGGGGCGGGACAGCCAGTCGATGGCGTTCTTCAGGACGGCCGGGATGGTGCCGTTGTACTCGGGCGTGAACAGGATCAGGCCGTCGGCGGCGTTCGCGGCCTCGCGCAGCTTCGCGGCGGCGGCCGGAACGGTGCCCTCGACGTCGATGTCCTCGTTGTAGAAGGGGATCTCGGCCAGCCCCTCGAACAGCTCCACCTCCGCACCCTCGGGGGCGAGCTTGACGGCGGCCTCGGCGAGCTGGCGGTTGTGCGAACCGGCGCGAAGGCTGCCGACGAGGGCGAGGATACGAACAGACATGGTGACTCCCACGTAGTGAAGGACGGCTCCGAAACACTGCCGTTACGATCCGGACCGGGGTCCGTTTAATGTTCTAGCATCCTAACCGGACCGCGGTCCAGTTGTGTTCCCGATGCTTTACGCTGGCTTCATGTCCACCGTCCCGCCGCCCTTCCCGACGCCCCAGGAGTCCGTCGGCCATCCGGAGTCCGTCGGCCATCCGGAGCTGCTCCAGCTGGGCACCGTCCTGGAGCCCGGCGAGCCGTGCCTGCGGGCCGACGCCGCGCGCAACCGGGCCCGGCTGCTGGAGGCCGCCGCGCGGCTGGTGGCGGAGCGCGGCGCGGACGCCGTCACGATGGAGGCGGTGGCCGCCGAGGCCTGCGTGGGCAAGGGCACGGTCTTCCGCCGGTTCGGCGACCGCACCGGTCTGCTGACGGCGCTGCTCGACCACTCCGAGAAGAAGTTCCAGGCCGCGTTCCTGGCCGGGCCGCCGCCGCTCGGACCCGGAGCGCCGCCCGTGGAGCGGCTGCGCGCCTTCGGCCGCGCGATGCTGCGCCGCTCGACCGACGAACTGGAGCTGCAGCTGGCGGCCGAGCCGGGCGCCAGCCGGCGCTTCACCTCCCCGCCCCGCCGGGTGCTGCGCCACCACGTGGTCATGCTGCTGCGGCAGGCCGTCCCGGAAGCGGACTGCGAGCTGCTCTCCCACACCCTGATGGGCCAGCTCGACCCCGCCCTGATCCACCACTTGACCCGACAGTGCGGGATATCCCTGGAGCGCCTGGAGGACGCCTGGGTCGACCTCGTCGACCGGGTGACGGGCACGGCCACGGGCGGCTGAGCCCGCGTCCGGGGCTCCGTGACCGCTCACGGCTTCCTCACAACTCCCCCGCCCGACAGGCGCATTGGGGCTTCTGCCAAGATGCCGTACGTCATGGTGCAGATACCCAGAACGCCCGCGCCCCCGTCCCCCGCGCCGTCGCGCTCCGTGCCCACGAGCGCCGATGTGGCCCGCCTGGCCGGCGTCTCGCGCGCGACCGTCTCCTACGTCCTCAACAACACCAGCGCCGTACGGATCAGCGAGCCCACTCGCCGCCGGGTCCACGAGGCCGCGAAGGAACTCGGGTACGTCCCGCACGCGGCGGCCCGCAGCCTGCGCGCCGGGCACAGCCGTATGGTCCTGATCCCCGCGCCGACCTTCCCCGTCGGCCCGCTCTACCACCGGTTCCTCACCGACCTCCAGGGCGCGCTCGGCAGCCTGGACTACACGGTCGTGCAGTACGGCACCGGCGGCCCGCACGGCGACGAAGCCGCCCGCGCCTGGGCCGAGTTGCGGCCCGTGGCCGTGCTCGTGCCAGGGTCCGGGCTCGGCCCGCGCGGGGTGGCGGTGCTCAAGCGATCGGGGGCGCGGGCCGTGGTCACCCTCGGCCCCGAGACCATCGAGGGCGCGCACGCACTGCTCATGGACCACGACGTGGTCGGCCACAGCGCGGGCTCCCACCTCTACGACCGGGGCAGGCGCCGCATCGGCGTCGTCGTCCCGCAGGAACCGGGCCTCGAGGCGTTCTCCGCGCCCCGGCTCGACGGTGTGCGCCAGTCCCTGCGGGGCACCGACGCCACCGTGGCCGAACTGCCCCTGCCGTACGACGAGGAGGCCGCCGCGCACCTCGCCGCCCGCTGGCGGAGCCTGGGCCTCGACGCCGTGTTCACCTACAACGACGAGTACGCGATGCTGCTCATGCGGGCCCTGGAGGACGAGGGCGTCCGCATCCCCGAGGAGACGGCCGTGATCGGCGCCGACGATCTGATGCTCGGCCGGCTGCTGCGCCCGCGGCTCAGCACGGTCCGCCTGGAACTGCCCTCCGGCCGTGAACTCGCCGAACTGGTCGACCGCGCCGTGCGCAAGCCCGGCACCGAGCCCGAGACGCACAAGGTGCTGGGCGCCACGGTGCTGCACCGCGAGTCGAGCTGACCGGACCGGAGCACGGCTGCGCGGCGGCCGGTCGGGATCGCACGGCCGCCGCTGAGGGCGGTCGGCAGGATCGCCGCCCCGCGACATGACTAGGATGTTGCACGCTCAACCAAATGAGGACGCGTACGGACGCCGCCGCGGCACACACGGCTGCGGCCCGCTCGGCGCGTCCCGTCATGTGACCGCCGAACCGGCCGCGCACTCACGGGAGTTCCGCTCGCCCCGTCAGCCGGTGACCGATCGATCGGAGAGCCGTCATGCCGTTGCTCGACACCAGGACCTGGCAGCCCCAGACCCTGACCGGGCCCGGGTACACCGTCACCGAGCCCGCCACCGGCCAAGCCCTCGGCACCCTCGCCCTCGCCGGCCCCGAGGACGTCGGGGCCGCCGCCGAGAGTGCCGCCGCCGCCCAGCGCGAGTGGGCCCGCGCCCCGCACTTCGCCCGCGCCGCCGTGCTCCGCAGGGCCGGCGACCTGTTCACGGCACACGCCGCCGAACTGCGCGAATGGCTCGTCCGCGAGTCCGGTTCCGTCCCCGGCAAGGCCGACTTCGAACTGCACGTCGCCGCCCAGGAGTGCTACGAGGCCGCCGCACTCGCCTCCCGCCCGGCCGGCCAGGTCCTGCCCAGCGAGGCGCCGCGCCTGTCGTACACGCGCCGCGTCCCCGCCGGTGTGGTCGGCGTGATCTCCCCGTTCAACGCCCCGCTGATCCTGTCCATCCGTTCCGTGGCACCGGCCCTGGCCCTCGGCAACGCGGTCGTCCTCAAGCCCGATCCGCGCACCGCCGTCTGCGGAGGGCTGTCCCTCGCCGCGGTCTTCGCCGCCGCGGGCCTGCCGCAGGACCTGCTGCACGTGCTCCCCGGCGGCCCGGACGCCGGGCAGGCCCTGGTCGCCGACCCGCGCGTACCGGTCATCTCCTTCACCGGCTCCACCCCCGCCGGGCGGGCCGTGGGCGAGGCCGCCGGCCGCCACCTCAAGCGGGCCCACCTGGAACTGGGCGGCAACTCGGCCATGATCGTGCTGGCGGACGCCGACCTGGACGCGGTGATCTCCACCGCCGCCTGGGGCTCCTTCTTCCACCAGGGCCAGATCTGCATGACGACCGGCCGCCACCTGGTGCACGCGTCCCTGTACGACGAGTACGTCGAGCGGCTCGCCGCCAAGGCGGACTCGCTCGCCGTCGGCGATCCGTACCGCGAACAGGTCCACCTCGGCCCGATCATCGACTCAGGCCAACTCGCCAAGATCAGCGGCCTGGTCGAGTCCAGCAAGGCCGCCGGCGCCAAACTCGCCGCGGGCGGCACCCACGACCGGCTCTTCTACCGGCCCACGGTGCTCGCCCACGTCGGCGACCACACCCCGGCCTACACGGAGGAGGTCTTCGGGCCCGTGGCGCCCGTACGCTCCTTCACCACCCCCGACGAGGCGGCGGCCCTGGCCGCGCAGAGCCCCTACGGGCTCTCCCTCGGCATCGTCACCCGCGACACGGCCCGCGGCCTGGACCTCGCCGAGCGGATACCGACCGGCATCGTCCACATCAACGACCAGACCGTCAACGACGAGGCCGTGGCGCCCTTCGGCGGAGTGGCCGCCTCCGGTACCGGCGCCCGCTTCGGCGGCGAGGCCAACCTTGAGGCCTTCACCGAACTGCGCTGGACGACGGTACGCGGAGACGTGGCTCCGTATCCGTACTAGGCCCGCCCCCGGGCGGGCGACGGGACGTTGCGGACCCCTAGCCCGCCTGCTGGCCCTCTTGGGCCTGCTGCTCGGCGATCGCCTTGCGGACCTCGTCCATGTCGAGGTTCCGGGCCTGCCCGATGACGTCCGTCAGGGCGGCCTCGGGCAGCGCGCCCGGCTGGGCGAACACGGCGACCTGGTCACGGACGATCATCAGCGTCGGAATCGACTGGATGCCGAAGGCCGCGGCCAGCTCCGGCTGCGCCTCGGTGTCCACCTTGCCGAACACGAGGTCCGGGTTCTCCTCCGCCGCCTTCTCGTAGACCGGTGCGAACTGCTTGCACGGCCCGCACCAGGACGCCCAGAAGTCGATCAGGACGAACTCGTTGTCCGTGACCGTCTGGTCGAAGTTCTCCTTGGTGAGCTCCACGGTGCTGCTCATGGCGTAAATCCCTCTTCCTGGTGTGGGTCAAGCCGTCGGCACAACACGGCCGACCTGGCACGTATTCCGCGCCCCTACCCGTGTGGCCAGGTCGCACACCACCCACCAGACTGACCCCATGACGGAAACGGAAACCAAGGCGTACGACGTCGTGGTGCTCGGGGCCGGGCCCGTGGGGGAGAACGTCGCCGACCGCACCCGCGCGGCCGGGCTGACCACCGCGGTCGTGGAGGGCGAACTGGTCGGCGGCGAGTGCTCGTACTGGGCGTGCATGCCCAGCAAGGCACTGCTGCGGCCGGTCATCGCCCGCGCGGACGCCCGCCGCGTGCCGGGCCTGAGCCAGTCGGTGCAGGGCCCCCTCGACGCGTCCGCGGTCCTCGCCCACCGGGACTACTACACCTCCAACTGGAGGGACGACGGGCAGGTCGGGTGGCTCGACAGCATCGGCGCCGACCTGTACCGCGGCCACGGCCGCCTCACCGGCCCCCGCACGGTGACGGTCACCGGCCCGGACGGCGGTGACCGCACCCTGACAGCCCGGCACGCGGTCGCCGTCTGCACCGGCAGCCGCGCCGCCCTCCCCGGCCTGCCCGGGCTCGACGAGGTCCGGCCGTGGACCAGCCGGGAGGCCACCAGTTCCAAGAACGTGCCCGGCCGCCTGATCGTGGTCGGCGGCGGAGTCGTCGCCACCGAGATGGCCACCGTCTGGCAGGCCCTCGGCTCGAAGGTCACCATGCTCGTCCGCGGCAAGGGCCTGCTCGCCCGGATGGAGCCCTTCGCCGGAGAACTCGTCGCCGAGGCACTCACCGAGGCCGGCGCGGACGTCCGCACCGGCACGTCGGTGAAATCGGTGACCCGCGAGAACGGCACCCTCGTGGCCGTCACGGACACCGGCGACCGCGTCGAGGCCGACGAGATCCTCTTCGCGACCGGCCGCGCGCCGCGCACCGACGACCTCGGCCTGGAGACGATCGGCCTGGAACCGGGCTCCTGGCTCGACGTCGACGACAGCCTCCGCGTCACCGGCCACGACTGGCTGTACGCCGTCGGCGACGTCAACCAGCGCGCCCTCCTCACCCACCAGGGCAAGTACCAGGCCCGGATCGCGGGCGCCGCCATCGCCGCGCGGGCCACCGGAGAGACCCTCCTCGCACAGCCGTGGGGCGCGCATGCCGCGACCGCCGACCACGCCGCCGTTCCCCAGGTCGTCTTCACCGACCCGGAGGCGGCGGCCGTCGGCCTGTCACTCGCCGAGGCCGAACAGGCGGGGCACCGGGTGAAGGCCGTCGACGTCGACCTGTCCACCGTCGCCGGCGCGGGCCTGTACGCCGACGGCTACAAGGGCCGCGCCCGCATGGTCGTGGACGTCGAGGACGAGATCCTGCGCGGTGTGACCCTTGTCGGCCCCGGGGTCGGCGAGCTCATCCACTCCGCCACGATCGCCGTCGCCGGCCGGGTCCCGATCGGCCGCCTGTGGCACGCCGTCCCCTCGTACCCGACGATCAGCGAGGTGTGGCTGCGGCTGCTGGAGTCCTACCGGGACGCCTGACCCGATCCGGCTGTCACGCGTGCGCGGGCACCACCAGCTCCCGGTAGTCGTCGCTCCACAGGTCCTCCTCCGCCTCCGGCAGCAGCAGCACCCGGTCCGGCCGCAGCGCGTCGACGGCACCCTCGTCGTGCGTGACCATCACGATCGCGCCCGGGTACCTGCCCACCGCGGCCAGGACCTCGGCACGGGAGGCCGGGTCGAGGTTGTTGGTGGGCTCGTCGAGGAGCAGCACGTTCGCGCCCGAGTGCACCAGGCCCGCGAGGGCGAGCCGGGTCTTCTCGCCGCCGGAGAGGACGCCGACACGCTTGTCGGCGTCGTCGCCGGGGAACAGGAACGAGCCCAGGACCTGGCGGACCTCGCCGTCCGTGAGATGCGGGGCGGCACCTGCCAGCTGCTCACGCACCGTCAGTTCCGGGTCCAGCGTGTCGTGTTCCTGGGCGAAGTAGCCGAGACGCAGCCCGTGCCCGTGGACCACCCGGCCGCTGTCCGGCGTGTCCTGGCCGGCGAGGATCCGCAACAGGGTCGTCTTCCCGGCGCCGTTGGGCCCGAGCACCACCAGGCGGCTGCCCCGGTCGACGGCGAGGTCGACGCCCCGCAGGACGTGCTGCCCGCCGTACGACCTGGTCAGGCTGACGGCGCCGAGCGGGATCCGGCCACAGGGCGCAGGCTCCGGCAGCCGGATCCTGGCCGTCTTCCCGGCGCGCCGGGCCGGTTCGAGGTCCGCGAGCATCCGGTCGGCACGGCGGGCCATGTTCCGCGCGGCCACCGCGGTCGCCACCCGGGCCCGCATCTTGTCGGCCTGGGCGTGCAACGCCGTCGCCTTGCGCTCGGCGTTCGCCCGCTCGCGTGCCCGTCGCCGCTCGTCGGCGTCCCGCTGGGCCAGGTACTCGTCCCAGCCGGTGTTGTGGACGTCGAGAGCGGTACGTCCCGGGTCCAGGTGGAAGACGCGGTTCACGGTGCCGGCCAGCAGGGACGTGTCGTGGCTGATCATCACCAGCCCGCCCTGGTGGCTGTTGAGGAAACCGCGCAGCCAGGCGACCGAGTCCGCGTCCAGGTGGTTCGTCGGCTCGTCCAGCAGCAGCGTGCCGTGCCCGGCGAACAGGATGCGGGCCAGCTCCACCCGCCGGCGCTGACCGCCCGACAGGGCGCTGAGCGGGCGGTCCATCAGGCCCGCCGGCAGTCCGACCCCGGCGGCGACCCGGGCGGCCTCCGCCTCGGCCGCGTATCCGCCGCGCGCCTGGAACTCGGACTCGGCCCGCACATAGGCGTTCATCGACCGCTCCGTCCCCTCGGCCATCGCGGCCTCGGCACGGCGCAGCGCCCGTACGGCGTGGTCCAGGCCGCGCGCGGACAGGATCCGGTCGGCGACGGTGACGGACTGGTCGGCCGCGCGCGAGTCCTGCGGGAGATGGCCGACGTCCCCGCTGCGGGTGACGGTCCCGGCGGCGGGGCGCAGGGTGCCCGCCAGGGTGTGCAACAGGGTCGTCTTTCCCCCGCCGTTGCGGCCGACCAGGCCGATGCGGTCGCCGGGGGAGACGTGGAAGGAGACGCCGGACAGCAGCAGACGCGCGCCCACGCGCACGTCGACGTCACGAACGGTGATCATGAGAAAACGCTCCGAACAAGCAAGAGGACACACGGGTGGCGTGGAAGCGGGTCCTCGGCTAGGAAATTCGGGGCGTAGACATGGACGTCACGGTAACGGAGGCGCCCCGACGGGCGCCTCCGGTTTTCCGTGCCCTGCTTCCGGCTCGCCGTGCGCTACGGCAGCTCGAAGCCGAGTGCCAGCGCGGCCTCCTCCGGCGTCGGCTGGGCCCAGCGCTCCGTCACCGCCCGGTTGGAGGACAGGGAACGCGACTCGGCCCGGTCCAGATACAGGACCCCGTCGAGATGGTCCGTCTCGTGCTGCACGATGCGCGCCGGCCAGCCCGTGAACACCTCGTCCAGCGCGTGCCCGTGCTCGTCCTGCCCGGTCAGCCGCACCTCGGCGGGCCGCGCCACCACGGCCTGCCAGCCCGGCACGCTCAGACAGCCCTCGAAGAACGCGGCCCGCGCGCCGCCGACGGGCTCGTAGGCGGGATTGACCAGCACCCGGAACGGCTGCGGCACCCGTCCGCGCGCCAGCCGCACCTCCTCCGGAACCGGCGCCGGATCCTCGATCACCGCGACCCTGAGCGGTACACCGACCTGCGGCGCGGCCAGGCCGACCCCGGGCGCCGCGCGCATGGTGATCCGCAGGGCCTCGACGAACCGGGCCAGCAGCGCGGGCCCCAGCTGACCCTCGTACGGCTCGGTGCCGCGCCGCAGCACCGGATCGCCGGCCGCCACGATGGTCAACGGGCCGCCACCGGCGAGGAGTTCCTCGACCTGTTCGGCCAGGGGTGCGCGATCGCTCGGAGTTCCCATCGCGTCAGGATGACACGGCCCCCACCCCCCTCGCGTGACCCACATCACACACCCCCTTCGGGAACTGGACGCCCCGCAGCCCCGACTACTGCACCGCAACGGCCGACGACCGCACTGCGACGGCCAAGACGACGTCCCCCGGAGAAGCCCGCCGATGACCACCGCTCCCTCGACCACCACGGACGAGACCCCGCCTCCCGCCAACCCGGCACCGTCGAAGAACACCTGGGCCCCGCTGCGTCCGCTGATCCTCCGCCTGCACTTCTACGCCGGGGTCCTGGTGGCGCCGTTCCTCCTCGTCGCCGCCGTCACCGGACTGCTGTACGCCGCCTCCTTCCAGGCCGAGAAGATCGTGTACGACCACGAACTGACCGTCCCCGCAGGCGAGCGGAAGCTGCCGATCAGCGAGCAGGTGGCCGCCGCCCGCAAGGCCCACCCCGAGGGCACGGTCTCGGCCGTACGCCCCTCACCCGAGGCGGACGCGACGACCAGGGTGATGCTGTCCGGTGTCCCGGGCGTCGACGAGGGACACACGCTCGCCGTGTTCGTCGACCCGTACACCGCGAAGGTGCGCGGCTCCCTCGACCAGTACGGCTCGACCGGCGCCCTGCCGCTGCGTACCTGGATCGACGAGTTCCACCGGGACCTGCACCTGGGGGAGCCGGGTCGCCTGTACAGCGAACTGGCGGCCAGCTGGCTGTGGGTGATCTCGGCCGGAGGACTGGTGCTGTGGTTCTCCCGCCGCCGTGCCCTGCGCAAGGTGCGGGGCACGAACGGGCGGCGCCGCACCCTCGGGCTGCACGGCGGCATCGGCGTGTGGGCGGCGGCCGGGTTCTTCTTCCTCTCGGCGACCGGTCTGACCTGGTCGGCCCACGCCGGAGCCAGCATCGACGAGCTGCGGACCACGCTGGGGCAGGCCACCCCGGCGGTGTCGGCGTCGGCCGGCGGTGAACACACCGGCCACGGCTCCGCCGCCGGGCAGGCCGGTGACGCCGCGCACGGGGTGGGCCTGGACGAGGTGCTGGCGGCGGCGCGGGCCGAGGGCCTCGGCGACCCGGTGGAGATCGTGCCGCCGGCGGACGCGGAGTCGGCGTACGTGGTCAGGCAGGTGCAGCGCAGCTGGCCCGAGAAGCAGGACTCCGTCGCGATCGACCCGGCCAGTGGTGAGGTCATGGACGTGCTGCGGTTCGCCGACTACCCGGTGCTCGCGAAACTCACCCGGTGGGGCATCGACCTGCACACCGGCATCCTGTTCGGCCTGGCCAACCAGATCGCCCTGATGCTGCTCGCGCTCTGCCTGATCCTGATGATCGTGTGGGGCTACCGCATGTGGTGGCAGCGCGGCCGCGGCACCGCCTTCGGCCGCCCGGTCCCACGCGGCGCCTGGCAGCAGGTGCCGCCACAGATCCTGGTACCGCTGCTGGCGGGGATCGCGGTGCTCGGCTATTTCCTGCCCCTGTTCGGCATCCCGCTGGCGGCTTTCCTGGCCGTCGACATCCTGCTGGGCGAGATCGCCTACCGGCGGGGACGGCGGACGTACGGAGCGGGGTCGCCGGCGCGGTAGCGGACCCGCCGATGAGGCAGGGGATCCGCCGACGCACAGGTGCCCGGCTCCACAGGGGAGCCGGGCACCTTCGGGTACGGGGCGGTCAGCGTTGCTCGAAGTCACCGGCGAGCGCCGAGGCGATCCGCAGATGCGACTCCGCCTCCTCGTGCCGGTTCTGCCGCTGCAGCGTGCGGCCGAGCATCAGCCGGGCGTAGTGCTCGACCGGGTCCCGCTCGACGATCGTCCGCAACTCCGCCTCCGCGCGGCGCAGCTGGGCCGAGTGGTAGTAGGAACGCGCCAGCAGCAGCCGCGGCGCGGTCTGCTCGGGCACCTCCTCGACCAGCCCGACGAGGACGCGCGCGGCGGCGGCGTAGTCCTTGGCGTCGAAGAACATCTGCGCGCGCTCCCAGCGCTCCGCCGGTGTCCCGTGGGCGTAGTACGTCGCGTCGTAGGTCGTGGTCACTCGTGCCTCCTTCGAGGCCGACAACCGAACGCGTTGGTTCAATATTCCACTACTGCATCGGGCCGCTACTCGCCGAGGGCGGCCACCTCGGCCAACTCGGCGTTGGCCCGCTCGGTGATCAGGCTCAGCACGCGGCCGGCGACGGCCAGGTCCTCCTCCGGGATCCCGGCGTAGATCCGGGCGGAGAAGGGCGCCGTCTCGCCGGCCGTCCTGGCGTACAGCTCCCGCCCGGCGTCCGTGATCCGCACGTCAGGCCCCTCGGCCGGGGCCAGCAGCCGAGCGGCGATCAGCTCGTCGATCGCGCTGTGCGCTTCCGCCGGGTCGTTCTTCAGCGCTCCGACGACGCCGTCGACCAGCTGCTCGCGCCCGACCGGGCCGTCGGCGACTGCGGCGAGCCGGAGGGTGACGGACTGCTGGAAGGTGACGCCGTGCCGGGCCAGTACGTTCTCCAGGACCGCACGGCCGGCGTAGTGGGCCAGGGCGATGACGCGGGGATCGAGCGGGGGAGTGGTGGTGGTCATGACTGCTCCGTCTCGTTCTCGCTGATGGGATCAAGAGGTGTGTCGAGCAGGGCCGTCAGATCGCGTGTGAACTCACGGGTGCGTGCGGCGTCGAGGCCGCCGAGTGGCTCCAGGAGCTGCTGGAGGAGTCCGTGGACGACCTTGATCGCCCGCCCGGTGACCTCGCGGCCCTGCTCGGTGAGTGCGAGCTGCACCGCACGCGGGTCGTGCGGGTCCCGGGTGCGCTCCAGGAGACCGGCGGCCTCCAGCGCACGCGCGAGCTTCGACACGTAGAGCGGCTCGAGTCCGGTGTGGTCGGCGAGGCGACGCTGACTGGGCCGCTCGCCGGAGCGCTGCATGCCGTACAGGGAGGCCACCAAGGAGTACTGCGCGTGGGTGAGCCCCAGCGGCGCCACCGCCCGGTCGACGGCCACCCGCCACTTCATCGACAGCCGCCACACCAGGAAGCCGGGCGTCGCGCCTTCGGTACCTTTGCTCATGACAGATAGAGTACATAGCTACTGTATTCATGGCTATTATATTCCTGGCTACTATGTTCGGCAGGGTGTCGGTCGCCGGCGCGTCATCCGGGACGCCCGGGCGCGGCCCGGATGACGCGCTGACGCGGGCCCTTCCACCGGACTAGGTTGGGCGCCATGAGCAATCTTGAGCGCGAGGCGGCTCCCTCCCTGTGTGGTGGCCGCGGCTTCGTGGTGGCCGAGCCGGTTCGCGAACTCCTCAGTCCGCGCCACGTCAAGCTGGGCGAATCCAGCGAGGTCCGCAGGCTGCTGCCCAACCTGGGCCGCCGTATGGTCGGGGCCTGGTGCTTCGTCGACCACTACGGCCCCGACGACATCGCCGACGAACCCGGCATGCAGGTGCCGCCGCATCCCCACATGGGGCTCCAGACGGTGAGCTGGCTGCACGAGGGAGAGGTGCTGCACCGCGACTCCACCGGCAGCCGCCAGATGATCCGGCCGCGCGAACTGGGCCTGATGACCTCCGGCCGGGCGATCAGCCACTCCGAGGAGAGCCCTCGTTCGCACGCCCGTTTCCTGCATGGCGCGCAACTGTGGGTCGCCCTCCCGGACGGCCACCGCCACACCGACCCGCGCTTCGAACACCACGCCGATCTGCCGGTCGTCACGGCACCAGGCGTCAAGGCGACGCTGATCCTCGGCGACCTCGACGGCGCGACCTCGCCCGGCACGGCGTACACCCCGATCACGGGCGCCGACCTGGCCCTCTCCCGAGGCGCGGACGTACGCCTCCCCCTGGAACCGGACTTCGAGTACGCCGTCCTGTCCATGTCCGGCGAGGCCCACGTGGACAGCGTCCCGGTCCTGCCCGGCTCGATGCTCTACCTCGGCTGCGGCCGCAGCGAACTGCCGCTGCGGGCGGAGTCGGACGCGGGCCTGATGCTCCTGGGCGGCGAGCCGTTCGAGGAGGAACTGATCATGTTCTGGAACTGGATCGGACGGTCCCAGGAGGAGATCGAACAGGCGCGTCGGGACTGGATGGAAGGGTCGAGATTCGGGGAGGTGAAGGGTTACGACGGGGATCCGCTGCCCGCTCCCGAGCTGCCGCCGACGCCGTTGAAGCCGCGGGGAAGGGTGCGTTGACCTGCGGAAACGGCAGATTGCCGGCGATGGGTGGGTGACGTGCCGTCGGGGCTCCGCCCCCGCCCATCGATCACTGGGGGAGGGTGGGTGGGTCTGCCGCAGGTCCGATGTGTGGTGGCGAGTGATTCCAGGGGCTGACCGCCTGTGGGTAGCTGTGACAGGACTCCTGCTGACCCAAGGAGATCGCTGTGGTCGGGCGCGCCATCTGCTGTCCGAGTAACGCTGAGCGCGCGGCCTGCGGACCACGCTCAACGGCCTTAGTGGCACCTGGCTGCGCCAGGAGATCGGTGAACTGGCGCGAGCGGGCCGCCGCGTTCGTCGCGGGGCAGGGCGAGCAGCCGCGGGCGGGGACGTCGTACCGGACGTGCTGAAGGACCTGCGGGATCACTGCCTCAGCTTTTGCGAGGCCCTGAGGTGCACCATGGCGGCGAGGACCAACACGCCTTCCCCGCCCGGGAGAAGACGTCCCCCGGCCTTGCATCGCCGCCACCCTTATATGCCACCGGAGACTCGCCAACCGAAATGGCCCCTGCCCCCGTGCCCTGAGGTGGCCGGATCAGCAGGTTCGCCAGCGCGATTTTCCCTCCAATGGCCGTCCGCCATGTGGATGTGCGGCCGGCCGGGACCTGTGTCAGCGTGGTGGAGAGGAACCATCGGCAGCGTCATCCTGTCGAGATTTCGGCCGGTCAGTCGGCGGGCCGTGGTTCAGCAAGCACGGTCGCGCGCCGGGTCCAGCGGCTGAAGCCCCGTGCGGCGGATCTATGACTTTCCGGGCGCAGGCTCATGATGAATTTCGACCCCCAGGGAAGCCTCCCGCGCGTCATGACGTGGAGAAGGAGCGAATATGCCCAGGCAGGGAATGAATGACGGAAACCGCCGACCGCAGTACGACGAAGCACGAGGACGTCCCGAACTCATCTGCGCGGTGGCGGAGGACGTGGGCGTGGAGATCACGCCGTCGGGCGCGTCGTCGGCCCGGGGTACTGATGTGGCCGGGCTGAATGAGCTGGCGGCTGCGCCCGACATCGTGCTGAAGCCACTGTTCGACGCCGACCTGACGCGGCTGGGCCGCCAGGCCCAACAGACGCCGCAGACGGGCGAGTCCGCCGATCAGGTCGAGGAGAACATCGGCAAAATGGTGCGCTTCTACCAGGTGGACGCGCCCGAGGAGCAGCTCGAGGGGATCGCCGAAAGACTCCGGGAACTCGACGTCATCGAGGCCGCCTATATCAAGCCGGCTGCCGAACTCGCCCGGGCCGAAACCGAGACGCGGCACTGGACACGTCCCTTCTCCAGGGCCGAGGAGCGCAAGGAAACGCCCATCAACGACATGGCCCCCATCGGGCCGGACGCGCCATCGATGACGCCCGACTACATGGTCCGCCAGATCTACCTGGACCCGGGACCGGCTGGCATCGACGCCCGCCACGCTTGGAAGCAGCCGGGCGGCACAGGAAAGGGAGTCCGGGTGATCGACTGTGAATGGGGCTGGCGCTTCGGCCATGAGGACCTGCTCCAGAACCAGGGGGGTGTCATCGCGGGAATCAACAGCATCGACACCAATCACGGCACCGCCGTCCTCGGCGAGATCAGTGGTGACGTGAACGGCTTCGGCGTCACCGGCATCGCGCCCGACGCGGTGATCAGCGCCGCGTCGTTCTCTCTGCCGACCGCGACCGCCATCCGGGCCGCCGCGGACCGACTGGGCCCCGGGGACGTCCTCCTCCTGGAGATTCACCGGCCGGGGCCACGGGCCACCGGGACAGGTCAGCAGGGGTTCATCGCGGTCGAGTGGTGGCCGGATGACTTCCTTGCCATCCGCTATGCCACATACAAGGGCGTGGTCGTCGTCGAAGCCGCCGGTAACGGCGCGGAGAACCTCGACGATCCGGTGTACGACAGGCCCCCGTCCCCCGGCTTCCCGCTGTGGTGGACCAACCCCTTCCGGCGCAGCATGCTCGACTCCGGTGCCGTCATCGTCGGCGCCGGCGCTCCCCCGCCTGGCACCCACGGTGCCGACTGGGGCCCCGACCGTTCGCGCCTCGGCTTCTCCAACTTCGGCTCGTGCGTGGACGTGCAGGGGTGGGGCCGAGAGGTCACCACGACGGGATACGGCGACCTGCAGGCCGGGGGCAATCCCGACTTCTGGTACACCGACAGGTTCAGCGGGACGTCGAGCGCGTCCCCGATCGTCGTTGGAGCTGTCGCCTGTGTACAGGGCGCACTGAAGGCGAGCGGCCGTAGCCCGCTGGACGGGTGGCGGGCCCGCCACCTGCTGAGGAACACCGGCTGGCCTCAGCAGGACGCGCCCGGTCGCCCGGCCACCCAGCGGATCGGAAACCGGCCCGACCTGAGTCAGCTGATCCCGGCCGCCCTGGCGTGACCCCCGGCGATCGCCGACGACAGCCGCGCTGCGACGTATGCGGCGCTGCGACGGGCGGGCGGTGCGGGCCGCGACACGCGCGTCACCGCGCAGCGCGAGCGTCCACACCGGCACCACTACTGTGTGCCGTCCGCCGGCAGGCGCTCCGGCAGCCCGAGCCGCGGGAACCGGTCGTCGTGGAACGTGATGATCTCGGTGATCACCCCGCCGGTGACACGCAGGACGTCGATCGTCAGCGGCAGGTACGCGCCCTCCCGCTCCCGCCAGAGGTAGAAGGCGACGGCGGGCTGCCGGTTCACCGAGGTGGGGACGGCGCGCAGGCCCTTCGTGCCCTCGAAGCCGCTCTCGACCCAGTCGTTCACCACCGCGTCGCGGCCGACGTACAGGCCCGGCGTGGGCGGCATCGAGCAGCGGACGTCGTCCCGCAGCATCGCGGCGAGCGCCGGGACGTCCGTGGCCACGCTGGCCTCGGTGTAGCGGCGTACCAGCTCGCGCGTCCCGGCGTCCTGCTCGCCGCCGGTCCAGTCCTGCCGCTCGGCGGGCAGGTGCTCCCGCATGCCGGCGCGGGCCCGCTGCAGCGCGCTGTTCACCGAGTTGACGGAGTCACCGAGGATCTCCGCGACGTCCTTCGCCGGCCAGCCGAGCACGTCCCGCAGGATCAGCACGGCCCGCGGGCGCGGCGCGAGGTGCTGGACGGCGACCAGGTACGCCAGCTCGATCGTCTCCCGCGCGACGGCGACGGTCTCCGGCTCGTCCGCGTCGCCCGCGGGCAGCTCGTCGAGCAGCCGGTCCGGGTAGGGCTGCAGCCACAGCACCTCTCCGCCGGTCGCCGGCTCCGGTCGGCACTTGGCGAGCAGGTCCAGGCAGGCGTTGGTGGCGATCCGGTACAGCCAGGCCCGGAACGTCGACCGCCCCTCGAAGGTCTCCCGCCGGCGCCAGGCGCAGAGGAACGTCTCCTGCACGGTGTCCTCGGCGTCCTCGAACGACCCGAGCATCCGGTAGCAGTGCACGTGCAGCTCCCGCCGGTGCCGCTCCGCCAGCCCCGAGAACGTCGGCTCGTCGACCTCGTCCAGTCTGCTCACGGCCGGACCGCTCACGCCCAGTCCCTCCCTCCGCGTGTCCGCACTCATCACGTCCTCCTTCCGCCTCGTCGTGCCCCGTCGTAGGTGTGACGGGTGCGGGCGCGAAAACTCATCACCCGAGGAGGCGGCGCCGCCCGGGGCGGCTGCCCTCGGCCCCACCCCGACTGAGAGGGGGACGGTCTGAGGTCGCCGTCCAGGCCGTGCTCGGTGTCGTGCCCGTCGGTGTCGGAGCCTGCGGCCGTGGTGTCCGAGGGCACGTCGGTGGTGGCCGTCCGTCACCGAGTCTCGCCGTCGGCCACCGAGGGTCGGCAGGGTCCGATTCAGCCGACGGCCCGAGAAGCCGCCCTGAAAGTAAGCTGTGGGAACAATTTAGGGGTTTCATTCGTGAATCTTTACTACCGGATGGCCGAGCCTCTGTTGCGACAAGGTCCACCATGCAAGGAGCCTGCGGCGTCCCAGCCGGTCCCTCTATGCCGTCATGGCCGACCTGATATCCGACCAGGAGTTGAAGTGAGCGACAGCATCGAGTGGCTTGGTGACCACTGTTTCGAGGAACCCATGGGTGGTCCCGGCATGCGTGGCGGAGTGTCGCTGACCGCTGTGCGTGGTCTTCCGGTGGAGGACCTCCTGCGGCGCTTGGGTGCTCGGGATGACCAGATCGGCATTCGGGCCCAGTACCGTGATTTCGATCCTCTGTCCGTGGACGCCCCGTGGACTCCCTGCATGTATGGCACGTCCGGTGAGTGGTCGTACGTCCTGGAGGATTCCGGAGTCTGTGCCTGGTATCAGCACTGGGCTGACGGCAACAGTTCTGTGATTCCTCGCGAGGGTGAGGAGTTCGTGTGCCTGTACGCGAACGTCGCCGTGCAGCCGTCGTGGTTGTTCTATTCAGCCGGTGAAGGTGACCTTCTACGGGCAGAGTTCCGGCACAGCCTGGCGGGTCCGGCACCGGACAGTGAGTCGAGCAGGGCTCACCTGCTGAACAGCCGGTTGCGGAGCAACGGCGCCGTGTGGCCGGACCCGGATGGGTTTTCGTCTCCCGCGGAGTGGCGTGCATTTGTGGAGGGCGGGTCTGCTGGTCTTCATGCCGCGGTGTGGAGGTCGGTTGGCGAGCACACCGGTCTGACGATTCCCAGAGGGGCGGTCGAGTCGGGTGAGCTTCCCGTGGCGTTGCTGCTGGATCCGTTCATGTGACATGCGAAGGGCGGCTGGTGGACCAGCCGCCCTTGCTGTTCTGCCGGTCTCCCGCTTCTAGTTCGTGGTCATGGTGCAGCGCATGAAGGTTCCGGTTCCAGTGGCACAGTCACCCTTGATGTTGGTGTTCAGCCAGTAGGCGTCCCTGTCCATGAGACGCATGTTCTTGGCGAATCCCGAGGAGAAGGCTGCCATGGATCCGCTGTTCTGGACGCCTGAGATGGACGACCTTCCGCATACCTCCCGGAAACTCGGCATCGTTCCGGGAAGATTTCTGAGATGGATGGTTCCGTTGTCCATCTGCGCGTATGTCTGCATGCATTCCGCGCCGGTGGAGACGGGGTTGAGTCCATCGAGGTCGGCTGGCTGCCCACCGCTGTTGTAGGAGGCGTTGAAGGTGAACTCGTCGCAGTTCGGATCGTCGGTGCTGCTGTTCATGGCAGCCGGATCGTAGTTGGTCCGTGCCCATCCGTCCACGTCACAGATGACGGCACGGTTCGCTCCGTTGCGTCCGCCCGGCAGGTAGTACAAGGGAGTATTCATGCTTTCCAGTCCCGGGCTCTTCGGACTGCCGTGCTGGATGAGCCAGGCGTGGGCTGCTGCCTGCGGGTATTTGGCGGCGTTGAAGGTGTAAGTGGGTGCGTAGTTGTGGAAGACGCATCCTCCGGTGGAGGTTATTTTGGTGTCGCACCGGATTTCGTCGAGGTCGGTCTTGCGGACCTGGCTCTTGGACCACTGGTAGCCGGTGTGCGTGGGGGCGATGCTGTTGTCGGAGGGGTAGATGTCTCCGTCGATCTGGACGTCCGGGTGGAAGAGGAATTCCTTACCGGCGACCGAGTTGTCCCAGGTGTAAGTGGTGGTCAGATTCGCAGCGTGGGTGTCTCCCGGTGTCCAGTTGGGTGCTCCGTTCCAGGCGCTGTTTCCTGGTTCGTTGGGTGTGCAGCCGGTTTCGCACAGATGCTTGTTGATGGCGAGCATGACATCGGCGATGTCGAGAGGGACGGAGTCCGGCGCGATGCTGAGGTGTTCGGTGAAGGAGTTCGTTCCGTCCAGTTCCAGTACGCGCTGGATCTGGAACATGATCGTTCCGCTGTTGCCTTCCGAGGTGATGTAGTAGTACGGCATGGCCCGGTTCTCGCAGGCGATGGTGCGGGTGGCACGGGCGATGATCTTCCCGTCGTCGCACCAGGTCGCGAGGCCCTGGGACGAGACGCTGGTCGCCAGTGAGCCGTCGGGGCCGGGGTTGGACGCGTCCTTGCCCAGCGCGGCTGTGGCCTTGTCGTCCGGGGACTGGATGGCCTGGTTGGGGTTGGGGCTGCTGCTGTCGTACGCCGGCAGGGCGAGGTCGACGGCGTAGTCCCTCGGGATGCCGTAGTCGCCGGGGACGAAGGCCATGGCGTCCCAGGCGATGTCGTCGTCGCCGGACCCTGTGTAGGTGGTGTTGGAGAGCTTGACCTCGGGCGCCTTGTCGTTGAAGCGGAAAGCGCCGAGGTAGACCCAGGTGTTGCTTTCGTTCGCGTCCTGGTTGACCGTGACCTTGGCGGTGCCGAGGGCGGTGGGTATTTCGTAGAACGCCTTGGTGGTCTGGGCTCCGGTGTCGGGGATGTGGACGTAGATCGCCGCTTGCTCTTCGGGGACGGCGCCGGGGAGTTTCCAGTCGCCTTGGATCGTCATGCGTCCGCCGTCGCCGCCGAGGTGGGCCTGATCACGGGTGTGTGCGTACCAGAAGTGGCCCTGGTAACCGCCGCCGATCTGGTGGAGGTCGGCTTTGGCGTCGTACTGGCCGAGGCCGGGTCCGGTGGCGTTGGGGTCGGGGTAGAACGTGAACTGGAACGAGCCGTCGGTTGTCGTCGTTCCGCAGTCGCTCCAGGTGGGTGTTCCCGCCGGAACGGAGTGGACGATCTTCGCTCCTGACGGAAGGTCCCCGGTACCGCACTGCGGTGTGCCGTACTGGAGGCGGTATCCGCGACCGGGCTCGCTGATCAGCGTCGCGTATTTGATCTTCTCGTTGCCGCAGGTGGAAGAGCAGTTGTCCTTCCATGTGGCATTGGCGGCGTTCCACCAGTACTGGGTGTAGCAGCCGGCGTCGGGGCAGTCCGGCGGGTTGGCGGCGTCACAGTTGTTGGCCGTGTTGCAGAACGTGTCCAGTGGCGGCTTGATGGCGGTGCGTGCGGCGGTGGTGGTCCACCATGCGGGGTAGAAACCGGCGGAGCTGTAGCCCGATTCGCCGGGCCAGTCCTGGCGGCCGGAGGTCGCGTAGGAGTGGCCGGTGTCGATGGACCAGGCGGCCCATCCCATGACCTTCTCCTCGTACGGCCAGTACTGCGGGTGGGCGGCGTCCCAGGGCCAGTTGACCGGGTCGGCGTCCATGTCCATGAAGGGGTCCCGGTCGGCCGGGTAGACCGGGTTGGCGGGGTTGTTGAACCAGCCGAGTCCCCAGTTTCCGTTCTCGGCTTCCTTGGACCGGGGGTTGAAGCCGAGGTTGTAGTTCCAGACGGCGGTGAACCAGTTCTCAGGCTTAGCCGGGTCGTCGTTGTTGACGGTGATGGTCTGGCCGGTTTCGTGGACCTCGTTCCACTTGTCCGCGAGGATGTAGAGCGAAGAGGCGATGTTCATCGTGTAGTCGAGCGCGATGGCGCGCTGGAGTTTGGGGTCGAGAGAGGTTTCGTCGTCCTTCTCGAGTCCGGCCTTGCGCATGCCGTCGGTGACCTGGCCCACGCCGTAGCCGCAGTCGGACAGGTCCCAGTGGATGGTCCAGTAGTCCGCGAGGCTGCCCCCCGTCTGGTGTCCGTAGTAGCCGTCCACGGAGGCCAGCGGGCTGCCCATCTGGCCGGGAATGGCGCCGGATTCGGCCTGCCACAGGTTGGACTCCTGGGCGAGGATGCCGAGTTCGACCTGTGCGGGGATGCGGCCGCCGCCGTTGAGCTGGGGGGCGGGCCAGGTGCCCTGGGGGTCGATGGTGGCCAGTCCGGTCTGGGTGCGCCAGCCGCCCTGTTTGATGTAGCCGGAGGTGAGGTCTCCGCGCACGGCCATGTCGACGGCCCATTCCACCTGGTTGGGGGTGGGCTGGAGGGCCTGGGTGTTCACGTCGTTGCGGGGCACGGAGCACCAGGCGTCGGTGTCCACGGGGTTGTGCGCGCGCGGGTCGTCGGTGTCCGTGGTCATGAGGCTCATCGTGGACATCTGCGGCCGGCTGCCGCCGGTCAGGGCCGGCGAGGTGGTGCCGCCCGCTGTGGCGTCCGGCTCGTCGGCTGTGAGCGTGGTGCGCTTCCCGGTGATGGTGGACGTCGCGGTGATGTCGAGGAGGTGACTGACGATTCCAGCGCCCTGCCCGGTGGCCGGCTCCTTCGCGGTGTGCGAGAGGTCCTTGCCGATTCCCTTGATGTTGGCGACGCCGCGCTGTACGGCGTCGGAGACGACCGGGTCGACGGCGAGACGGCCGCGGGTGGACAGCTGTGCGTCGTGGGGGATGTTCGTCTCGGTGATGCCGCTGCGGCCGAATGCCGCGTCGTGGGTGGCCTGGCCGAGGAGGTAGACCTTGCCGGTGGTGTCCTGGGCGAGGCCCATCGCGGTGGTCTCGCCGTGGGCGACGGTGGTCTTCGTGCCGTGTGCGTACGTCTGCACGCGGGCCCGGGTGTTGTCGGTGCGGTCGATGTAGGTGACCGTTCCGTCTTTTCCTGCGGCGATGTCGTACGGGGCGTGCTTCGTCGCGGTGAGCGTCGCCTGCTTGCCCTTGCGGCTGATGTGGACGAGCCGGTTCCCGGCCGCGCCGATCAGCCCGTCCTCGACGGGGACGGCGGAGGTGATCTCACCGTTGGCGGTCGTGTCCGCGACGGTGTCGCCGTGCGTGTCGACGGTGATCAGGCGCGTCTTGTCGTCGCGCAGGGCGGTGAACGCAGCGGTGTGGGTGTGGGAGTTGCAGGTGGGGTCGAAGTAGGCGAGGGACCCGGTGAACGGCATCTTGGTCACGTCGCCGCTGTCCAGGTCGACGACGGCCGTCAGGGCGCCGCCCATCATCAGGTCGGGTTTGTTGGTGAAGGTGCGGGGGGCGTAGACGACGGCTGCGTGGTGTTCGTCCATGAGGCAGCTGTTGCCGATCCAGGTGTCGGCCGGCAGCTGCGGTTCGGACAGGACGGTGGCGGTCCTCCAGTGGTAGCCGGTCTTCGCGTCGGCGACGAGGAGGTGCAGTCCGTCGCTGTCGGCGGCGGTGGTCACGGCGCGATCGCCGGAGGTCTTCCAGCTCTTGCCGAGGACGCTGGCGCGGTCCTCGGCGGGAACCGCCAGGGGATGCTTCTTCTTGGTCGGTCTGATCGGTCTGGTGTGTCCGCTCTTCTTCGGCGGTGCCGCACCCACTGCCTGCGCTGTACCGGCCATGGTGAACGTCATCGCGGCGACCGCGGTCGCCGCGATGACAGCCATCGCACGTCTTCTGTGCTGTCTTCGCATGGTTGGTCTCCTTTCTTTCTGCCAGATCAGTCCGTGGTGCTGACGAATCGTTACTTCGAGACCGTCCAGGGCACGGTGCGCACCTGGACCTTGCAGGGATGTCCGTCACGGGCTCCCCGCCCCTTCGACATCAGGGGTGAGGACGTTGCGGCTCCGCCACGCCCCGCACCGCTCATGCGGCCTGCTGGGCCCGGGCCACTGACAGCGCCTTGCCGTGGCGTGAGGCGATCGCCTCCAGCTCGGCCTTGTTGTCGGCGATCTGCTTGTTCTCGATCTTGCTCTCGGCGTCGAACCAGATCCTCACCAGGTTGGTCCGCTGCTTGCACGCCACGTCGTCGACAGCCAGCTTGACGCTGTCCCGGCTCTTCGAGGCGCGGCCGTCGGTGACGCCCTGAGCCATCGCCTCGTACGGGTCGGCCAGGTTCTTGTGGCCTTTGGCGTCCATGCAGGACGACCAGGCGCGGATCGCCTTCTTCACGCCCCCGTCCCGCTGCGAACCGGTCAGGCTCTTCCCGGCGAGTTGGGAGACGAACAGTGCGTCGGAGTCGTCGAGTTTGATCTGTTCCTTGCTCCAGCCGACACAGCCGCCCTTCTTCAGCGCCTTGCCGTTGTAGGACGTGCGTGCCGGCTTGACGCTGTTGGGAGTGACGTAGAAGCCGCTCTTGCCGTCCTTGGGGTGGGCGATGACCGGCTTGGTGTGCCCGGTCAGTACCTCCACTTGCACGCCGGGGAGGTCGGGGACGCTCTGGCTCGTGTGGCCCCGGAACTTCGGTGCCAGCTCATAGCCGTACTTCGCGGCATCGTTCGGGTCGGTGATGCCGTAGCGGCGTTCCATATCGGCGTCGTCGGTGCTGGGCGGCGGATTGGCTCCGGGCTCGGGCAGGGTCACGTGGAAGCCGTAGCCGGCCATGCACTTCTGCTGGAGGTCGGTGGTGGCCTGGTCGAGGGTGACCCGGTCGGCGTAGGAGAGCATGTACTTCTCCAGGGGAAGCACCATGTTCCTGGCCAGTCCTTGCCGGGGGACCTGTGCGGGCCAGTTGTCCTTGTTGACGATCGGCTTGTCGGCCGAGGTGTTCCGGGCGCTGGTGCTGTTGCCGCTGCACGCGGTCATGAGGGTCGCTGCGGCGATGGCGATCGCGACGACCACAGGCTTCTTCACGTTCATGTGATCTGCTGTCCGGTCGGTGAAGCCGCGGTGGCGGCGGTGGCCGCCACCGAAGCTGCGGTACGGCGCTCGCTCATCATGAGCGCCTTGGGTGCGAGTCAGGCGAACTGCTCGGAGGTGCCGGCGTCCGAGGAGCCCGTCGGCCTCATCGAGGCCCCTTGCGTGCACGGCAAGGGGTTCTCCTCTGCTACTTCCGGTCGACGAGGGGAGTGAACTCATCGACGTAGATCTTCGGCACCTGCGGAACCGGACCCATGTCTCTCGAGCCGATCACCGCGTCATCCCGCCCGGTTTTTCCCGGAGGGACGTCCTGAAGCCAGAACCGGTTGTACGCGGTCCAGCCCTTACCGTCGGCGATGCTGATCCGGACGGAATACGTCGCATGCCGCTGGTAGGTGTTGGCCACCTCGATCTCGGTACGCACACCACTGCTTTCCGGTGTGGCACGCACGGTCAGGTCTCCGTACTCCAGGACACGCGTACGGCCTTCGGAGTGCACCGAAGCCACGGGCGATGGACGCACTTGCGGACTGCTCTGCTGCGCGCTCGGAGTCGCCGGCCGCTGCGATGCGGGGACCCTGTCGGCGGTGCCGTCCGTACACCCGGCGGCCAGCACACACGCCGCCATCAGCCACAGTGCCCGGGTCATGCACGGTCCGGGCACCACTGCACCAGTCCTCACTGGTCGGATGCCGCCATCTGCTTGCGCGCGGCGGCGACTTCCTTGCCGTGCTGCTCCTTGATGCCGGTCAGCCGGCTCTTGTTGTCGGCGATCTGCTTGTCCTGGATCGCAGACTCCACACCGAACCAGATCTTCACCAGGTCCGTCTGCTTCTTGCAGTCGATGTCGTCGACCGCCAGAGCGATGGACTCCCGCGACGGCTTCCCATCATTCGTGACGCCCTGATCCATCGCCTTGTACGGATCGGCAAGTCCCTTGTGTCCCTTGCCGTCCATGCACGAAGACCACGCGGCCGTCGCCTTGATGACCTTGTCGTCCTTCATCGACTGCATCAGGCTGTCCCCGGCGAGCTGCGCCACGAAGGTGGGGCCGACTTCCTTCAGGCCGAGTTGCTCCTTGGACCAGCCGACGCAGCCGCCCGTCTTCAACTTCTTTCCGTTGTACTCCGCCCGAGCGGGCTTCACGCCCTGGCCGGGAGCTGCGAGCCGTTCTCCCGTCCTGACTCCCGTGGGGGCCTTGGGCGGTTCGGGCTTGGTATGGCCGGTCAGGACCTCGACCTCGACCTCGGACAGATCAGGCATGGCCTGCTCGGTGTGCTCCTGCAGTGCCGGCGGGAGCTCATAGCCGTACTTCTCGGCCTCGGCCCGGTCGGTGATGCCGTAACGGCGTTCGATGTTGGCGTCGTTGTCACTGGGAGGCGGGTTGGCGCCCGCTCGCGGCAGCGTCAGGTCGATGCCGTAATCCTTCATACAGGACTGCTGTAGATCGTTGGCGGCCTGCTCGACGGTGACCTGCTCCTCGTAGGAGGCCATGTACGCCTCCAGCGGAAGGCTCAGGTCCTTGGTCAGGCCGCTGGTGGGGATTCTCTTGGGCCAGTTCTCCTTGTTCACGATCGGTCTTCCGTCGGCCGCGTTCTTCGTGGCGTCCGATGTCGTGCCGGAGGAGCAGGCACTGACCAGGAGAGCTGAGGCGGCCAAGGCCACGGCGGCGGCTGTCTGCTTGATGTGCTGCACGGGGGTTCCTTCTTATGCGAAGTGGGAGGATGCGTTGTTGTTCTTCAGAGCGGAGATCAGGTCGGTGATGTTGCAGTCGCCGTAGGGGCCGTTCTTCGCGAAGTACTGAGAGGTGCCGCCGTAGCCGGAGTTGTAATACACGCGGTAGTTGTCATCCGGGGCGCAGTTCTGCACGGACGCCGCATTGTTCTTCATGTACTGGCCGTTGCCGTAGCCGCCGTTGCCGAATACGTACCGGTAGGTCGTCAGTGACGATCCCTGGTACTGGCTGGTACCCCAGTGGTCGGACACGTTGCCGTAGAATGTCGTGAAGGCCGACTTGTAGTAGCCGTCCTGGACGGCGATGTCCTTCGAGTTGTAGAACAGCCACAGGTCACCGTACGAGCAGGTGATCCACGGAACGTCACAGTTGTCCGTGACCGTGTACTCGGCCGCGTTCGCCGGACCGGCGGTCGCCATCACGGCCGCCACTGCCGCGAATGACGTGGCGCAGGCGGCCAACTTCTTCTTGAAGCGGATGCGTCTCATCTCGTCTCCATCGGTAGATCATTTGGGCGAGAAGGACCCTCGCACCAGGTGAGTGTCATGGCCATGCTTTTTGCGTGATCAGGACCTGACCGAGGAATAACCTTGACCTGACTGCGCAGCTTCTTCTGGTCGCCCTTGATGAGCACTATGCAAAGGGGGCCTTGCGGTTGAGGAAATAAACAGCGGCTGTTGGCAAACGGCCTTGCCCCGGGCCGACGTTGGAGAGAGGGCAGAGGAGGGGGCAAGGCCGCGGCTGTTCCGGCTCGGAAACCGGCCTCGATGTGGTGGGCGCGGGGCGCCTCACCGCAGTTGGCTCGGGGCGATGTTCTTGTTGTGGCGGAACAGGTTGCGCGGGTCCCTGGCCGCCTTGAGCTCGGTGAGGCGCCGGCACTCGGCCTCGCTTCCGCACGCGGCGCCAGTGCGGGAAAAGGCCGTGGCCTCCTCGTCGACGCCCTCGGGGATCGCGCCGCCCAGTGCCCGGACGTTGATCGCGGTGACCGTGCCGGGGATCTTCGGGGAAGCGGCGAGGCGGTAGCCGCCGCGTGCGGCGGCGCGTCGGCCGTGCAGGGCAGTTGCGTCGGCCGTCCGGGGTGGTTGCGTCGAGGAGGTTGTTCGTCTCGGTCCACGTGGCGTGGTGCACCGTGTTGCGGACGGGTGCCCCGGGGCGTACCGGTGAGTCACCGGTACGCCCCGGGGCCGTCCGTGGGCTACTTCTGTGTGAGCGGTGTGACGCCGATCTGGTCGATGACGGGCGCGTACGGGGACCGCTGGTCGTACTGGTTGTAGGTGTCGCCGTTGAAGTCGGGGAGTTCCTCGGCCGTGAAGGTGAGCCGGTTCGTGCCCTTCTTCAGGGTGACCGGGACGGTCAGGTCCCAGAAGTTGTTGAAGTGGAAGGTGGTCGGGAACAGCACCCGGCGCGCCGGTCCGCCGTTGACGGAGAGGTCGGCGTGGCGGGCGATCGGGTCGGGGTTGTAGTGGGTGGCCGGGGCCTGCTCGGCGTTGGAGTAGCGGATGGTCAGCGCGTGCCGTCCGGGCCGCTGGGCGACGACGTCGACGGTGAGGGCGTTGGCCTTGCCGTCGCCGATGCCGGTGACGGCCTTGCCGTTCGCCGCGAAGGTGTAGGTGTCGGTCACCTTGGCCGCACCGGTCGGCGTGCCGTCCTCCGCCTGGTACACCTTCGTCACGAGGTTGCCGTGGGAAGGAGCGACCCGCAGCCGGTCGAGGAGCAGTGCGCGCGAGGCACCGGTGACGGTGATCTTGTTGATGCCGCCGGACAGGAAGACCCGGATCTGGTCCGTGCCCTTCTTGGTCCCGCCGACCTTGGGGATGTCGAGCTCCTCGCCGTTGAGGCTCACCTTCGCCCGGCCGCCGCCGAGGTGGTCGAACAGGACGGTCGCTTCGCCGTCGGTGGGGGAGTGGACCCAGAAGGCCGCGGAGTCCCCCTTGGCCAGCGGCACGGCACCGGGACCGGACGCACCGGGGTGGGTGTAGCCGGGCCGGGCTCCGGAGAGGGTGGCGTACTCGGCCTCGTAGACCGCCGGGGCGGTCACGTTCTCGTCGCGCAGGGCGAGGTCGATCTTGTCGATGATGGCGTCGCCCTTGGTGACGCCGAGGTCGGCGTCCTTCGCGGCGAGGGTGAGCCGGTGCTTGCCCGCCGTGAGCTTCACCGTGGTGTCGGTGTGGCCCCAGACCACCCACTTGTAGCCGAGCGGCAGTCGCAGCTCCTGCGGATCCTCGCCGTCGACACGCAGGAAGACGTTGGTCGGACCTTGCTCCTTCACCAGGTCGTACAGGTTGTACGAGTTGGCGAAGACGCTCAGGTCGTACGTGCCGTCCTTCGGGACCTCGACGTCGAAGGAGAGCACTCCGTCGGAGCCGGTGCGCAGGCCGCCCACGTTGTAGGCGCCCGACGTGGCGAACTTCCCGACCTGGGAGGGCGATCCCTCGGGGCCGTTCCTGGAGTAGCCGCCGCCGGTGTAGGTCGCGTTCTCCGCCTCGTACGTCTTGCGCCAGCCGACGGAGGGTTCGGCGGGCTTCCCGCCGTCGCCGCCGGGGGAGAGGATGACCTGGTAGGCGGACATCTCGTTCATGCCGGTCATCGGCAGTGTCACCGAGCCGTCCGCGCCGACCGTCAGCTCCCGGTCCGCGAGCCGCAGCGGCTGCGCGGAGTCGCCGACCTGACCGGTCCAGGGAATCTCCTGCACGGTGGCGTGCACGGTCTTCCCGAACAGCTTCGGGTCGATGTTCTCGAAGACCACGTCCGCGTCACCGCTCTTGCCGCCGAAGAGGACGCGGGACTGCTTCTTGTCCTCGTCGAGGGTGGCGACACCCTGGAGGGTGTACTGCTGGTTGGGGTGCGGGGCGCTCACCTCCACGGTGTGGCCGGACATCTGCCCGTAGGCGTTGAACAGCCACCACTGTCCGTTGCCCTTGTTGGCCTCCACGGCCGAGTCGTTGAGGTTGCCGTCGATGTTCCAGTACGCCAGGTCGGCGTCGATCTTCGACTCCTCGATGGCGGAGACCCACTGGACGACCTGCCCGGGTACGGAGAGGTGGTAGTTGTGGCCGTACTCGTTGACGTTGATCGGCAGCGGCCCGACACCGACCTCCTTCTCCATCTGCCGGTACTTCGCCACGTTCGTGCGGACCGCGGCGGGCGACGACAACTCGTGCCAGGTCATCACGTCCGGCACCACGTCGTGGGCCTTGGCGTACTGCAGGAAGCCCTTGACCTGGTTGTAGAGGACGCTGGTGTTGGGGCCGGCGATGCGGGCGTCCGGGTCGAGGCCCTTGATGAGGTGGTAGACCTCCTTCCAGGCCGCGAAGTAGTGCCGCGGGTCGTTCAGCCACGAGACCTTGTCGTAACTCCACTCGCCGGTGCCGAACATGTTCCCTTCGGGCTCGTTGAAGGGCACGTAGACGACGTGGTCCTTGTACCTGCCCATCGTCAGGACCTGCTGGACCTGCTTCTTGATCTTCTCCTTGAAGTCCGCGAGCCGCTCCGGGCCGTTGGCACCCGGCCACTGGTACGGGAAGCCGCGGTAGATGTCGGTCATGTAGATGTAGACGTCCTTGCCGCCCGAGTCCACGAACGGCGGCAGGACCTCCAGCGCGTCCGCTCCCGGGTGCTGCGGACCGTCCTGGGCCTTCGTCGACACCGTACGGACGTGCATGCCCTCCAGGACGTTGCGGCTCGGCACGCCGTCACCGTAGATCCCGTAGAGCGATCCGGAGGCACCGCCGTGGAAGGCGCCGGTGTCGGTGCCGAGGTCGATCGTGAGGCGCTCCCGTTCCGCCGCGCCGGCCGTGCCGGCGGGTACGGCGAGCAGGGCGGCGAGGGCCGCCACGGCCGTGGCGCCGGCGCTTGCTGTTCTTTTTCTGCTTCTGCGTCGCACTGAGGTCTCCGTGGGGTGATCCGGTCCCGTCCGATGGCGCGAACCGGTTCGATCGTCGTCGGGCCGTGCGGGCCTGGAACTGCGCGGCCCAGCCGGGGGGCATGACGGTTGCGGGCGGCTCTGTCGAACCGGTTCGGCGGAAGCTAGCACCGCCGGAAACGGGCCAGCAATACCCCTGACACGGATCGGCCGCCATGTTTCGGGGAGGATGCGCGAGGTATTGACACCCGCTTCGGCTCACTCCTACCTTCCCTTCACGCGAACCGGTTCGACGACTGGCTCGCGCTCGAACCGGTTCGACGAAGGAGCGCCGTGAACATCGGGGAGATCGCCAAGCGGGCCGGTGTCTCGCGGAGCACCGTCTCGTACGCGTTGAGCGGCAAGCGCTCGGTGTCGGAGGAGACCCGCCGCAAGATCCAGCGGGTCATCGACGAACTGGGCTACCGGCCCAACGCGAGCGCCCGCGCCCTGGCCAACGGCCGGACCAGCACCCTCGGTCTCGTCTTCCCGCCGGCCGGAAACCATTACACCGGCATGCAGCTCGACTTCATCGGCAGCGTGGTGGAGGCGGCGGCGTCCTACGACTACGACGTGCTGCTGTCCCCGAGCGGTGTGGACAGCGACCGTTCGTTCCAGCGGCTGCTGGCCGAGCGGCGGGTGGACGGCGCGATCCTGATGGAGATCAGGCTCCAGGACGACCGTGTCGACCACCTCGTCGCCGAGAACTTCCCCGCCGTCTGCATCGGCCGTACCGCGCAGCCGGACGGCGACTGGTGGGTCGGCCTGGACCACACCGCGCTGGTCGAGGCGTGCGTCCACCACCTCGCCGACCTGGGCCATCGCAGGATCGCCTTCGTGAACCGGCCCGAGCACCTGCTGCGGGCCGGGTACGAGTCGGCGCACCGCGGACTGGACGGCTTCACCAAGGCCGCGGCCGAGCGCGGGCTGACCGTGCGCACGTACTGCTGCGGCGACGACGCTCCCTCGGGCCAGGCGTGCCTGGAGCGGATCCTGCACGACGACCCGGCCACCACGGGACTGGTCACCCTGAACGAGGCCGCGCTGGGCGGTCTCTACCGGGGCCTGGCGGCGGCGGGCCGCCACGTACCGCGTGACTTCTCCGTCACCGGGGTCGTGGCCGGCCGGTGGGCGGAGACGGTGACCCCGCAGCTCACCGCGGCCGACGTACCGGCGGAGCAGATGGGGCGCCTGGCCGTCGAACTGCTGGTCGAGCGGCTCGACCAGCCCGAGGCGGCACCCCGCCACCACTTGCTGAAGCCGCCCATCTCCCTGCGCACCAGCACCGGGCCCGCGCACGCCGCGACGGACCCCGGCTGCGGCTCGCCGGTCTGACACTCACGGTTCTCACCCTCCCCCCGCGCCCACCACACCGCTCCCTCACCGGCCCCGCCCGGTCGTTCGCACCTGCTTCCTCGGCATGCCCTTGCCTCGACGTGCCGACATCACAAAGGAACGTGCCATGAACAGACTCACCCGACGGCGGCTCACCGCCGCGACCCTGACCGTCGTCGCCCTCGCGACCGGCACCACCGCCTGCTCGTCCGGCGGCAGTTCGTCCGCGAAGGGAAGCGACAGCGGCACCTACACCATCTGGGACCCGTACCCCCAGTTCGCCAAGGACTCGGCGTGGGCCAAGCTGCTCGACGACTGCGGCACCAAGGCCGGCGTGAAGATCAAGCGGACCGCCTTCGACACCAGCGACCTGACGAACAAGGTGCTCCTGGCCGCGCAGCAGGACAACTCCCCGGACGTGCTCATCGTCGACAACCCCGTGGTGTCGACCCTGGCCGAGTCCGGGATCCTCACCACCACCGAGGACAACAAGCTGGACACCTCGAAGGTGGACCCCAACCTGCTCGCGGCCGGCCAGTCCGGCGGGAAGACGTACGGCACCCCGATCGGCGCCAACACCCTCGCCCTCTACTACAACAAGAAGGTCCTCGCGAGCGCGGGCGTCGACGTCGCCTCCATCAAGGACTGGACGTCACTGACGGCGGCGCTGGAGAAGGTGAAGAAGGCCGGCAAGAAGGGCATCACCTTCTCCGCGATCGGCACCGAGGAGGGCAGCTTCCAGTTCCTGCCCTGGTTCTGGGGCGCGGGCGCGAAGCTCACCCGACTGGACTCCGCCGAGGGCGTCTCGGCCCTGTCCCTGTGGACCGACTGGCTGAAGAAGGACTACGCCCCCAACTCGGTCATCAACAACACCCAGACCACCAGCTGGCAGGAGTTCGCCGGCGGCGACTACGCCTTCGCCGAGAACGGCACCTGGCAACTGGCCAACGCCGAGAAGGCCGGGTTCGACTACGGCGTCCTGCCCATCCCGGCCTCCGGCGGGGGCAACGCGGCAGCCCCGACCGGCGGCGAGTTCGTCACCGTCCCCGTCCAGGGCGACACCGGCCGCTACGCCACCACGCGGAAGCTGGTGACCTGCCTGACCAGCACCGAGAACCTCCACGCCACCGACACCACCCTGTCCTACGTGGCCCCCACCGCCGAGGTCCAGGACAAGCAGGTCGCGGAGAACGCCGAGCTGAAGCCCTGGGTCGAGGCGGTCAAGGCGGCCAAGGGCCGCACCAGCGACGACCTCGGCACCAAGTACCCGAAGATCTCGGAGCAGATGTGGAAGGCGGTCCAGTCCGCACTCAGCGGAGCGAAGTCCCCCAAGGACGCTCTCACTTCGGCGCAGTCAGCAGTCAAGTGACGTGGCTCCGATGAAGCAGACGACACACCCGCCGGACCACCGGCCCGCACCCGACCGGAACGGGGCGGCCGCCGCCGCCCCGCCCCCGGCCCGCCCCGCGCCACGGCGCCGCCCGACCTCCCAGCAGTGGGCCGCCTGGGCCTTCCTCGCCCCGGTCACCCTCTACCTCGTCCTCTTCTACGCCTATCCCCTCTACCGCAACCTCGATCTGAGCCTGCGCAACTACACCGTCCGTTCCTTCGTCCAGGGCGACGCGCCCTTCACCGGCCTGGCGAACTACCGCACCGTCCTGGACGATCCCACCTTCGGGCCGGCGCTCACCCACACCGTGCTGTTCACCGGCGTGTGCCTGGCCTTCCAGTACGCCATCGGTTTGGCCCTCGCGGTCTTCTTCAACCAGAACTTCCGGCTCTCCGGGACCCTGCGGGCCCTGTTCCTGGTGCCGTGGCTGCTGCCGCTCATCGTGTCGGCCTCCACCTGGTCGTGGATGCTCAACAGCGACTCGGGCGTGGTCAACGCGGCCCTGAGCGTCGTCGGCGTCGACCCGGTGAACTGGCTGACCTCCCCGTCGTGGTCACTGACCTCCGTGATCATCGCCAACATCTGGATCGGCGTCCCGTTCAACCTGGTCGTGCTCCACAGCGGCCTGCAGTCCATCCCCCGCAGCCTCTACGAGGCCGCCGCTCTCGACGGCGCGGGCGCCTGGCGACGTTTCTGGCACATCACGTTCCCGCTCCTGCGGCCGGTGTCCGCGATCACCCTGCTCCTGGGGCTCGTCTACACGCTGAAGGTCTTCGACATCATCTGGATCATGACCAAGGGCGGCCCGGCGGACTCGTCCACCACCTTCGCCACCTGGTCCTACCGGCTCGGCTTCGGCAACCTGCTGCCCGCCTTCGGCCCCGGCGCGGCCGTCGGCAATCTGCTCGTCGTCGCCGCGCTGGTCTTCGGCCTGGTGTACCTCAGGGTCCAGCGAAAGCAGTACGCCTCATGACGACACCCACGACCACACCCGGCCCGCGCCTGGCACGGACGACGACGTGGTGGAAGACGGCCACGGGTCTCCTGTTCACCGGGATCATGCTCTTCCCGGTCTACTGGATGCTCAACGTGTCGTTCACCCGTGACCAGGACATGCGCAAGAGCCCGCCGGACCTGTTCCCCACGCACGGCACCCTGGAAGGCTACCGAGCCGTCCTGGACCAGCAGTTGCCGTATCTCGGCACGAGCCTCGTGATCGGCCTGGGCACCGTCGTGCTCACCGTGGCCCTGGCCGCCCCCGCCGGCTACGCCCTCGCCAAACTGCGCCCGCGCGGCGGCGGCGTGCTCAGTTTCCTCTTCCTGGTCGCCCAGATGATCCCCGGCATCATCATGGCGATGGGCTTCTACGCCATCTACCTCAGCCTCGGGCTCCTGCAGTCGGTGCCCGGACTGATCGTCGCGGACTCCACGCTGGCCGTGCCGTTCGCGGTGCTGATCTTCACCGCCTTCATGTCCGGCATCCCGGAGGAGCTCCTCCAGGCGGCGAGGACGGACGGGGCCGGCCCCTTGCGGACCTTCTGGTCGATCGTGCTGCCCATGAGCCGCAACGCCGTCGTCACGGTGTCGCTGTTCGCGTTCCTCTGGTCGTGGTCCGACTTCGTCTTCGCCAGCACCCTGGCCAACGGCGGCGCGCACGAGCCGATCACCCTCGGTATCTACCAGTACATCGGCAACAACAACCAGGAGTGGAACGCCATCATGGCCACCGCCGTCGTGGCCTCGCTGCCCGCCGCGGTGATCCTCGTCCTCGCCCAGCGCTACGTCGCCGCCGGCGTGACCGCCGGAGCCGTGAAGGACTGACCTCCGGCACACCACTGGTGCTCCCTGCTCAAGAAACGAGTGACCCGTCATGACCGCCGCCCCGACCGGCCCGGCCTTCTCCCTCCACGACATCCCGTTCAGCACGCGCGGATCCTGGTTCGACATCTCACCGGTCCTGGCCGAGAACACCTACGCCGAGGACCTCCATCTGGTCTCCCACCAGAACGGCATGCACCCGGTCCTGCGCCTCGTCCCCGTCGACGCCACGAGCGGCGATCGGGCCGGGACCCGGATCACGGCGACGCCGGGTCTGCTGACCTGGACCCACGAGAGCGGGCGCGTCGACCTCGCCTACGAGTCGCAGGACACCGTACGCCTGCGCGGGGAGGGCACCAGCCTGCGCGTCACCGCGGTGGCGCGGACCCTGACACCCTTCACGGGCACGTACTTCTTCCGTGACCCGGCCGACGGAGCGTACGTGTTCACCTCGTACGAGACCGGGCGCCGCTACCGGATCACCGTGCTGTCGGGGGCCGTGACCGATGCCACCGGCGGCCAGGACCTGGGCAGCGCCGACCGCGGTCTCACGATCGGCGCGGACGCCGGGGGAACCTGGGAGGCCGCCATCGAGGAACTCGACACCGCACGCCGCCCCTACACCGCCCGGACGGCGTTCGGCGAGGTCGTGACCGCCGCGGAACACGCCTTCACCGCCTTCGCCGACGCGGTGGCCCCCTGGCGCTCCTCCCGCACCCCGGCGGCCGGACTCGCCGCGTACGTCCTGTGGTCGGCGACGGTCGACCCGGCCGGCCTCGTCACCCGGCCCGCCGTGCTGATGTCCAAGCACTGGATGGACAAGGTCTGGAGCTGGGACCACTGCTTCAACGCCCTCGCACTGGCATCCGGAGATCCCGCGCTGGCCCGGGACCAGTTCGCGCTGCCCTTCGACCACCAGGACGAGACCGGGGCCCTGCCCGACTCGGTGACCCACTCGGAGGTCCTCCGCAACTTCGTCAAGCCGCCCATCCACGGCTGGACCCTGGGCCGCCTGCGCCGACGCCTCCCCGAACCCCTCGACCACGCCGAGCTCACCCAGATCTACGACCGGTTGCGGCGCTGGACGGACTTCTGGCTCACGGCACGCCGAGCGCCGGGCGCCGCTCTGCCGCACTACCAGCACGGCAACGACAGCGGCTGGGACAACGCCACCACCTTCGACCCCGAGCGCGTGGTCGTCACCGCCGACCTCGCCGCGTTCCTCACCCTCCAACTGCACGAGCTCGCCGCCCTGGCGACGGAACTCGGTCTCGCCGACGACGCCCACGCGTGGAGACGCAGCGCGGAGCAGACCCGGGCGGCCATGCTCGACGAGCTGTGGGCGGGGGAGCGGTTCGTCGCCCGGGGCGCCGGCAGCGGCGACACCTGGAGCAGCTCCAGCCTGCTGGACCTGATGCCCATCGCCCTGGGCGAGCACCTGCCCGAGAACGTCGCCAAGACCCTGGCCGCCCGGATCGAGGCGCACCTGACCCCGTACGGACTGGCCACCGAACTCCCCACCTCACCGCACTACCGCGCCGACGGCTACTGGCGCGGCCCGATCTGGGCCCCCGCCACCGTCCTCGTCGAGGACGGCCTGCGCCGCGCCGGCCACCAGCGCCTCGCCGACGAGATCAGCACCCGCTTCCGGGCCCTGTGCGAGACGCACGGCTTCGCGGAGAACTTCGACGCCCTCACCGGCAGCGGCCTGCGCGACCGCGCCTACACCTGGACCGCCGCCGCCTACCTCCTCCTCGCCGAAGCCCACGAACTCCGGCACGCGCCCTGACTGCCCGGTTTGGAACCAGGCCCTTGACCCTCGGCGTGCCCCTCCGGGATGCTCGGTTGCGCATAGCGGTGCGTGTCGCGAATGGAGCAACGCACTGGCGAGGGTTTCCCGCTTGAGGAGCAGCTCATGGCTCACGAGGTTCGTGCTGTCGTCGCCCGTAAGAAGGGCGCACCGGTCTCCGTCGAAACGATCGTCGTCCCCGACCCCGGACCGGGTGAGGCGCTGGTCGAGGTCGAGGCCTGCGGCGTCTGTCATACCGATCTCCACTACCGCGAGGGCGGAATCAACGACGACTTCCCCTTCCTTCTCGGGCACGAGGCGGCAGGTCGCGTCGAGGCGGTCGGCGAGGGGGTCACCGGCGTCGAGCCCGGTGACTTCGTCATCCTCAACTGGCGTGCGGTGTGCGGCCAGTGCCGGGCGTGCAGCAGGGGCAGGCCCTGGTACTGCTTCGCCACCCACAACGCGACACAGCCGATGACACTGCTCGACGGCACCCCGCTCTCGCCGGCGCTCGGCATCGGCGCGTTCGCGGAGAAGACGCTGGTCGCCGCCGGGCAGTGCACCAAGGTGGACCCGGCGGCCCCGGCGGCGGCAGCCGGTCTGCTCGGGTGCGGTGTCATGGCGGGCTTCGGCGCGGCCGTGAACACCGGTGCCGTCGGCCGGGGCGACTCCGTCGCCGTCATCGGCTGCGGCGGCGTCGGCATGGCCGCCGTGGCGGGGGCGAGGCTGGCCGGAGCGAGCAAGGTCATCGCCGTCGACATCGACCGGCGCAAGCTGGACCGGGCCATGGCCATGGGGGCCACCCATACGGTCGACGGGGCGAAGGGCGACGTCGTGGCAGCGGTGCGCGAGCTGACGGGCGGCTTCGGCGCGGACGTCGTCGTGGAGGCGGTCGGCCGCCCCGAGACGTACCGCCAGGCCTTCTACGCCCGCGACCTGGCCGGCACGGTCGTGCTGGTCGGCGTGCCCACCCCGGAGATGAAGGTGGAGCTGCCCCTGCTCGACGTCTTCGGGCGGGGCGGCTCACTGAAGTCCAGCTGGTACGGCGACTGCCTGCCCTCGCGCGACTTCCCGGCCCTCATCGACCTGTATCTGGGAGGCCGTTTCGACCTGGACGCCTTCGTCTCCGAGACCATCGGCCTCGGTGACGTGGAGGAGGCGTTCGAGAAGATGCACCGCGGCGACGTGCTGCGCTCGGTGGTGGTGCTGTGATGGCCGGCGCACCGCGCATCGAACGCCTCGTCACCAGCGGGACCTTCAGCCTCGACGGCGGGACCTGGGACGTCGACAACAACGTCTGGCTCATCGGTGACGACGACGAGGTGGTCGTCATCGACGCGGCCCACGATTCCGACGCCGTCCTGGCGGCCGTCGGTGACCGCCGGCTGTCGGCCATCGTGTGCACCCACGCCCACGACGACCATGTGCGCGCCGCGCCGGACGTCGCTCTGGCCACGGGCGCGCCGATTCTCCTGCACCCTGACGACCAGGTGCTGTGGAAGATGGCGCATCCCGGCCGGCGGCCCGACCGGCCGCTCGCCGACGGTGACGAACTCACGGTGGCGGGCATCGGCCTGCGCGTCCTCCACACGCCGGGACACGCTCCGGGGGCGGTGTGCCTGTACGCGCCCGAGCTGGGTGCGCTGTTCAGCGGTGACACGCTGTTCGCCGGTGGACCCGGCGCGACCGGGCGCTCGTACAGCGACTTCGGCACGATCATCAGCTCCATCGGTGACCGGCTGCTGACCCTCCCGGGCGAGACGGTCGTCCACACCGGACACGGTGAGACGACGACCGTCCAGGCGGAGGCACCGCACCTGCAGGAGTGGGCCGCCCGCGGCTGGTGACTCCCGCGAGGTGCTCCGCTCCGACCTGCGTTTCTCATGATGCAGATCGTTTCATGATGTGAAACAGAAATTGAGGGCGTCAGGTGTCCCGCGAACTCCTTGACAAGGGTTTGAAGGCGCCCTCAAACTGGCGTTGCGTTCACCGCAATCCGTTTCGCTATACGCACCGAGGTGTCATGATGATTGCCGCGTGCCGTCTCGTGGATCTGCCCCGAGGCGAGGCCCACAGGCTCGACATCGACCCGCCGGTCTCGGTGTTCCACACCGACGACGGCGAACTCTTCGCCATCGACGACACATGCACCCACCAGGACGCCTCGCTCGCCGACGGCTGGCTGGAGGGCTGTGAGGTCGAATGCCCGCTGCACGCCTCGAAGTTCAACCTCAAGACCGGAGCCGTCGACGCCCCGCCGGCCAAGCTCCCGGTGCGCACGCACGAGGTCCTCGTCGAGGACGGCATGATCTACGTCCGGCTGTCCACGGCAGCCCCGAACCTGCCCCCCTGCATCGCCGCCCGGCTCGCCGAGGGCGTCGCGTGAGGACAGTGGCCGTGGTGGGCGCGTCGCTGGCGGGCCTGTCCGCGGCGCGCTCGTTGCGCAAACAGGGGTACGACGGACGGCTGGTCGTCATCGGCGACGAAGTCCATCGCCCCTACGACAGGCCGCCCCTGTCCAAGGAGTTCCTCGCCGGCAGCATCGGCGAAGCCGACCTCGCACTGGAGCCGGACGACGAGGACCTGCGAGTGGAGTGGCTGCTCGGTGCCCGCGCCGCCGGACTCGACACCACGCCCCGCGCCGTGCGGCTCGCCGACGGCCGCCAGGTGCGGGCCGACGGCATCGTCATCGCCACCGGCGCCGCCGCCCGGACCCTGCCCGGCATGGACGGACTGGCCGGTGTGCACACCCTGCGCACCCTGGACGACGCCCGCGCCCTGCGGGACGAACTGGCCCGGGGCGGGCGCCTGGTCGTGATCGGCGGCGGCTTCATCGGTGCCGAGGTCGCCTCCACCGCCTCCGCTCTCGGCCTCGACGTGACCATCGTCGAGGCGGCGCCCACACCACTGGCCGGTCCGCTCGGCGCGGCCATGGGGCGCATCGTCTCCGCCCTCCACGCCGACCACGGTGTACGGCTGTTGTGCGGCGTGGGCGTCAAGGGGCTGAGCGGCGAGACCCGCGTCGAAGCCGTCCTGATGGAGGACGGCCGCAGCATCCCCGCCGACATCGTCGTCGTGGGTGTCGGGGCCCGTCCCTGCGTCGAGTGGCTGGCCGGATCCGGCATCGAACTCGACGACGGCGTCAAGTGCGGTGCGGACGGCCGCACCAGCCTGGCCGGGGTGGTGGCGGTCGGCGACTGCGCCTCCTGGTACGACCCGCGCGCGGGCACCCACCGCCGCGTCGAGCACTGGACCGGCGCCCGGGAACGTCCCGACGCGGCCGTGGCCGCCCTGCTGTCCTGGGGCGAGTGCGAACCGGGCATACCCCGGCCGCCGTACTTCTGGTCCGACCAGTACGGCGTGAAGATCCAGTTCGCCGGCAACGCGGCCCGCGCCGACGGCGTGACGATCGAGGAAGGCACCGCCGACGATCGCAACGTCCTGGCCGTCTACCGGCGTGCCGGACACCCGGTCGCCGTACTCGGGATGAACCAGCCGAAGCTGTTCACGCGCTGGCGCAAGCAACTCGCGACCAAGACGCCCTGACAGGGCGCAGACCTCGCTCGCACAGCCACCGTCGCTCCACGACGTCCGGTGCCGCTCGTCCCGGCGCGTGCATGCCCGACCCACGACGTTCCCCGAGGAGTGCACTGTGACCTCGACCGGCCTGCCGGAAAGCCTGATCGCCACCCTCCCCGGCTCCTCCTACACGGATCCCGAGATCTTCGCCCAGGAGCAGGAACACATCTTCGAGGCGATGTGGTTCTGCGCCGTGCGCTCCGCCGACCTCGCCGCGCCCGGTGCCTTCCGCACCGTCGAGGTGGGCCGCGAGAGCATCCTGATCACCCGTGCACGGGACAACTCCGTCCGGGCCTTCCTCAACGTCTGCCGGCACCGCGGCGCCAAGCTCTGCACGGCGGAGACCGGCGAGGTCAAACGCGCCTTCCAGTGTCCCTATCACGCCTGGACGTACGACCTGACGGGCAAACTCGTCGCGGCACCCAACCTCACCAAGATGCCCGACGTCAGCCGCACCGAGTACGGCCTGGCAGCAGTGGCCACACGGGAATGGCTCGGCTATGTGTGGGTGTGCCTCGCGGCGGACCCGCCCCCCTTCGACGAGGTGGTGGGGGATGTGGTCGCACGCCTGGGCGACACGGAGTCGATCGAGCACTACGACATCGACAACCTCGAAGTCGGTGCACGGATCGTCTACGACGTGAAGGCGAACTGGAAGCTCATCGTCGAGAACTTCATGGAGTGCTACCACTGCGCGACGATCCACCCCGAGCTGACCGAGGTGCTCCCCGAGTTCGCCGACGGGTACGCCGCCCAGTACTACGTGGGACACGGCGCGGAGTTCGGCTCCGAGATCAAGGGCTTCACCGTCGACGGCTCCGAAGGCCTCGACCGCATTCCGGGCGTGACCGAGGACCAGGACCGCCGTTACTACGCGATCACCGTCCGGCCGCAGGTGTTCATCAACCTCGTGCCCGACCACGTGATCTTCCACCGGATGTACCCGGTCGCCGCCGACCGCACCATCGTCGAGTGCGACTGGCTCTACCTCAAGCACGTCGTCGAGAGCGGCAAGGACGTCAGCCGGTCGGTGGAGCTCTTCGACCGAGTCAACCGGCAGGACTTCGACGCGTGCGAGCGCTGTCAGCCCGCGATGAGCTCCCGGCTGTACGCCAAGGGCGGCGTCCTCGTGCCCAGCGAGCATCACATCGGCGAGTTCCACGCCTTCGTCCAGGAGCGTCTGGGCGTGGGACGGCCGCAGTAGCGGCGGTTCACGGCGGGCTCAGCCGAGATAGCCCATGCGGTGGCTGATCTCGTCCGCGCCCTTGACCAGCACCGGAGCCAGGTCGTGCATCCGGTCCTCGGTGAGGCGGTACGCCGGTCCGGAGGCGCTGATCGCCGCGATGACCTCGCCGTCCCTGTTGCGGACCGGCGCGGCCATGGCGTGCAGTCCCACCTCGAACTCCTCCAGGGTCCAGGAGTAGCCACGCTCGAGCGCCTCGGCGAGGTTCTTCTCGAGCTTCGTCTTCGCGGTCAGGGTGCGGGGTGTCAGCTTCTTCAGGCCGGTCTCCGACAGCAGCGCGGCGCGCTCCTTCGGCGGCATGTGGGCCAGCAGGATCTTGCCGCTGGAGGTGGCGTGCAGCGGCGTCAGCTGGCCGACCCAGTTGAACGCCGTGACAGCGCCGGGGCCCCGCACCTGGTACAGGTTGATCGCGTACTGCTCCTGCATCACGGCGAGGTTCACGGTCTCGCCGATCTCCTCGGCGAGACGCTCGCAGACCGGTCGGCTCTGCTGCGTGATGTCGATGCGGCCGGTGACCGCGCCGGCGAGGCGGACGAGGCCGAAGCCGAGGCGGTACTTGCCGCGCTCGCCTGCCTGTTCCACCAGGCCGCGCACCTCCAGGGCGCCGAGCAGCCGGAACGCGGTGGACTTGTGGACATCGATCTCGGTGGCCACCTCGCTGACTCCGGCCTCGCCGCGCCGGGCCAGGATCTCCAGCACGGTGATGGCGCGGTCGACGGACTGCACGCCACCGGTCGGCGCAGTTGTCGTTTCGGTATCTGCATGGTAGTTGCTCACAACGCAACTATACGGGCGTTAAACATAGCAGGCAGCGCTGCAGGTCAGGGCCTTGTGCAGGTTTCGAAGAAGTTGCGCGGTTCGCAACCTGGTGCGCATAGTGATACGAGTACTAGCATGCCGCGCATTCTCAACGGCGCGAGCGAGACGAGGCCCCATGGCTCACTTGCAGTACGACTTCGTCATCGTCGGTGGTGGATCGGCCGGCAGTGCACTGGCCAACCGGCTCTCCGCGGATCCGGGCAACCAGGTGCTCGTCCTGGAGGCGGGCAGGCCCGACTACCCCTGGGACGTCTTCATCCACATGCCCGCGGCACTGACCTACCCGATCGGCAGCCGGTTCTACGACTGGAGGTACGAGTCCGAACCGGAGCCCCACATGGGAGGCCGGCGCGTCTACCACGCGCGAGGCAAGGTGCTGGGCGGTTCCAGCAGCATCAACGGCATGATCTTCCAGCGCGGCAACCCCATGGACTACGAGCGCTGGGCGGCCGACCCGGGCATGAAGACCTGGGACTACGCGCACTGCCTGCCGTACTTCCGGCGGATGGAGGACTGTCTCGCCGCCGGTCCGGACGACGAGTTCCGCGGTCACGACGGCCCTCTCGTCCTGGAGCGCGGCCCGGGGACCAATCCGCTCTTCGAGGCCTTCCTGAAGGCCACCGAGGAGGCGGGCCACGCTCCCACCGACGACGTGAACGGCTACCGGCAGGAAGGCTTCGCCCGGTTCGACCGCAACGTCCACCGCGGCCGCCGTCTCTCGGCCTCCAAGGCCTATCTCAAGCCCGTGCGACAGCGCCCCAACCTCACGGTCAGGACGCGTGCCCTGGTCACCCGCGTCCTCTTCGAAGGCAAGCGGGCCGTCGGCGTCGAATACCGGCGCGGTCGTGGCAGACCCCAGCGGGTGCGTGCCCGCGAAGTGATCCTCTGCGGAGGCGCGATCAACTCCCCGCAGCTGCTCCAGCTCTCGGGCGTCGGCAACGCCGAGGAACTGAGCGCGCTCGGCGTGGACGTCGTACACGATCTGCCGGGCGTCGGCGAGAACCTCCAGGACCACCTGGAGGTGTACATCCAGTACGCCTGCAAGCAGCCCGTCTCCATGCAGCCGTACCTCGCCAAGTGGCGCGCGCCCTTCATCGGCCTCCAGTGGCTCTTCCGCACCGGCCCCGCCGCGACCAACCACTTCGAGGCGGGCGGCTTCGTCCGCGGCAACGAGGACGTGGCCTACCCCAACCTGATGTTCCACTTCCTGCCCGTCGCGGTCCGCTACGACGGCTCCGTGCCCGCCGGCGGACACGGCTACCAGGTGCACGTCGGCCCCATGTACTCCGACGCCGTCGGCTCGGTGAAGATCAAGAGCAAGGACCCGGCCGAGCACCCCGCGCTGCGCTTCAACTACCTGTCCACCGAGCAGGACCGCCGCGAGTGGGTCGAGGCCGTCAGGGTCGCCCGCAAGCTGCTCAACCAGCCCGCCATGGCCCCCTACAACGCCGGGGAGATCTCACCGGGGCCGTCCGTCGAGACCGACGAGGAGATCCTCGCCTGGGTCGCCAAGGACGGCGAGACCGCGCTGCATCCGTCCTGCACCTGCAAGATGGGCACCGACGAGATGGCTGTCGTGGATCCGGCCAGTATGCGGGTGCACGGGGTGGAGGGGCTGCGGGTCGTCGACGCGTCGGTGATGCCGTACATCACCAACGGCAACATCTACGCGCCGGTGATGATGATCGCGGAAAAGGCGGCCGACCTCATCCTCGGGAAGGACCCGCTGCCGCCGTCCTCCGCCGCGTATTACCGGCACCGTCCCGTGCCGTAACGAGCAGTTTTCAGACAGCCGATCGGCCCGGAAGCAAGGCGTTCCGGGCCGATCAGGCGTCGCGTCCTCGCGCGTGCCTCCTTGGCGAAACCGTCACCGGTCAACCCCTTGACGTGGGTTGCGGCCTTCTCCAGAGTGTTCCACCACAAGCAATGCGGTGCACGATGCGCAACGCGATTCGCTCGAAGGGCACTCGACGTGGCAGACCTGTACGTGGACGGAAAATGGCGGGATCCCGTGGCCGGCGGCCACCGGGACATCCGCTGCCCCGCCGACGGCACGCTCTCCGTGACCGTGTCCGAAGGAACGCGCCCCGACGCCGAGGCGGCCATCGCCGCGGCCCGCCGGGCCTTCGACGAAGGGCCCTGGCCGCACACCCCCGAGCGCGAGCGCGGTGCCCTCCTCCTGCGCACCGCCGACGTCCTCGAACGCGAGGCCGGCGCGTTCGCCCGAGCTGAATCGCTGGACACCGGCAAACGGCTGGTGGAGAGCGAGTACGACATCGCCGACGTCGTCTCCTGCTTCCGCTACTACGGAGGGCTCGGCGGCACCGACGCCGGCCGGGTGATCGACACCGGCCGCGACGACGCGGTCAGCCGCGTCGAGTACGGGCCGATCGGCGTGTGCGGACTGATCACCCCGTGGAACTACCCGCTGCTCCAGGCGAGTTGGAAGGTCGCACCCGCTCTCCTCGCGGGCAACACGATCGTCCTCAAGCCCAGCGAGCTCACCCCCTCGACGTCCGTCCTGCTGATGAAGGCGCTGGCGGAGGCCGGGCTCCCGGCCGGTGCCGCCAACCTCGTCCTGGGGACCGGTCCCGAGGTGGGCGCACCGCTCGCCGAGGACCCGGCCGTCGACATGGTCTCCTTCACCGGCGGCCTGGACACCGGCAGGCGCATCATGGCCACCGCCGCCGCGACGGTGAAGAAGGTCGCGTTGGAACTCGGCGGCAAGAACCCCAATGTCGTCTTCGCCGACGCCGACTTCGAGACGGCCGTGGACTTCGCGCTCACGGCCGTCTTCCTGCATTCGGGCCAGGTCTGCTCGGCCGGCGCCCGGCTGATCGTCGAGGACTCGCTGCACGACCGGTTCGTCGACGAGGTGGTCCGCCGCGCCCGGCGGATCCGGCTCGGCGGCCCCTTCGATCCGAGGGCCGAGACCGGTCCGCTGATCTCCGCGCAGCACCTGGCGAAGGTCGAGGCGTACGTCGCGGCCGGACTCGCCGAGGGCGCCGTCCTGCGCTGCGGTGGCGAACGCTCCGACGACCCGGCACTGGCCGACGGCCACTTCTACCCGCCCACCGTGCTCGACGAGTGCGGTCAGGGCATGCGGGTGGTGCACGAGGAGTCCTTCGGACCCGTCCTCACCGTGGAGCGCTTCACCGACGAGGACGACGCCGTACGCATCGCCAACGACACCGAATACGGGCTCGCCGGGGCCGTGTGGACGCAGGACGCCGGGAAGGCCCAGCGGGTCGCGCGCCGGCTGCGCCACGGCACGGTGTGGATCAACGACTACCACCCCTATGTGCCGCAGGCGGAATGGGGCGGTTTCGGGCACTCCGGCGTGGGCCGGGAGCTGGGTCCCACCGGCCTTGACGAGTACCGGGAGCCCAAACACATCTGGCAGAACATCCAACCCAGGCCGCAGCACTGGTTCCGCGGCTGAACGCCGAAAAGAGGTCGAACATGACCCCAGCAACGACCGAGGTGCCGCAGCGGCGCGGCACGCCGAAGGACTCGGGACCCACCCCGGTCATCTCCGTGCGCGAGCTGTGGAAGGTGTTCGGGCCGAAGGCGGACCAGGTGCCGGTGTCCGAGGACCTGCGCGGGCTCACCCGTCGCGAACTGATGGACCGTACCGGATGCACCGCCGCCGTGCGCGACGTGAACTTCGAGGTCGCCGCCGGCGAGGTGTTCGTCGTCATGGGCCTGTCCGGCTCCGGCAAGTCCACCCTGGCGCGCTGTCTGACCCGGCTCATCGAACCCACCGCCGGCGAGATCCTCTTCGAGGGCGAGAACATCCGCGACGCGGACGCGGGCCGTCTGCGCGAACTGCGCCGGAGCAAGTTCTCCATGGTCTTCCAGCACTTCGGGCTGCTGCCGCACCGGCGGGTCGTCGACAACGTGGCGTTCGGGCTGGAGATCCGCGGCATGAGCCGGGCCGAGCGCACGAGGCGGGCCCTTGAGGTCGTCGAGCTCGTCGGCCTCTCCGGATACGAGAACTCGTACCCCGACCAGCTCTCCGGCGGGATGCAGCAACGCGTCGGTCTCGCCCGCGCACTGGCCGGCGACCCGGACGTGCTCCTCTTCGACGAGCCGTTCTCGGCGCTCGACCCGCTGATCCGCCGTGACATGCAGAACGAGGTCATCCGTCTGCACCACGAGGTCGGCAAGACGATGGTGTTCATCACCCACGACCTGTCCGAGGCGCTCAAGCTGGGCGACCGCATCCTCATCATGCGCGACGGCAGGACCGTCCAGTGCGGCACCGGCGACGAACTGGTCGGCGCCCCCGCCGACGACTACGTACGCGACTTCGTCAGGGACGTGCCCCGCGGTGACGTACTGACCCTGCGGTGGATCATGCGCCCGGCGGAGCCCGACGACCCCCTGGACGGTCCCGAGCTCGGCCCGGACGTCGTGGTCAAGGAGGCCACCCGGGCGGTGCTCGCCGCCGAGAAGCCGGTCAAGGTGGTCGAGGACGGCAAGCTGCTCGGCATCGTCGGCGACGAGGAGATCCTCGCGGTGGTCGCCGGGCGGGAAGGCGACGCGTGATGACCGTCGCGATGGAGAAGCCGGAGAAGACCCGGATCGTGGAGCCGCCCCCTCCCGCCCGGCGCGTGCGCAGGGTCGGCCGCGCCGGGGTGGTGGCCGCGATCCTGCTCGTCTGGCTGGTGCTCTTCGCCGTGCTGCGCGGCAAGCAGACCCTGTCCCTCGCGGCGGCCGACCTGACCGATCTGCACCGGTGGTTCAACGACGTCAACGACTCGATCGGCGCCAACCGCAACTCCAACCCCCTCTTCCTCTACTTCTTCAACGAGATCCGCCTGGTCATCGACTCCCTGGTGACCTTCGTGCAGGAGCTGATCTCGCAGCCGTCCGGGGACCGCCCGGTTCCGCAGATCGGCTGGCTCGGTGTCGTCGGCGTCGCCGGCTGTGTCTCCTGGGCCGTGGGCAACTGGCGGGTGGCGCTGCTGGCCGTGGCCGGCTTCACCTTCCTCGGCCTGCAGGGGCTCTGGCAGGAGAGCATGGACACCCTGGCGCTGACCCTCTCCGCGGTGTTCGTGGCACTGCTGTTCGCGATTCCCCTGGGCGTGTGGGCCGGGTTGTCGGACCGGTTCCACCGGATCGTGACGCCGTTGCTGGACTTCATGCAGACGATGCCGACCTTCGTCTATCTGGCACCGCTGACCCTGTTCTTCCTGATCGGTCCCGCCTCGGCCACCATCGCCACCGCCATCTACGCGGCGCCACCGGCGATCCGCATCACCGCGCACGCCATCCGCTCCGTACCCCGGACCACGGTCGAGGCGGCGGACTCGATGGGCGCGACGCGGCGACAGGCCCTGCTCAAAGTCCTGCTGCCGATGTCCAAGCGGACCGTGGTGATGGGCGTCAACCAGACCATCATGGCCGCCCTGGCCATGGTGACCATCGCGGCCCTGATCGACGCGCCCGGCCTCGGCAAGACCGTCGTCCAGGCCCTCCAGTCGCTGGACGTCGGCACGGCCTTCAACGCCGGTCTGGCCATCGTCGTCATGGCCATCGTGCTGGACCGGGTCACCACCGCGGCGGCCGGACGGGCGGAGACGGCCCGGGGCTCGGACAGCCCCTTCCACAAGTGGCGGCGGCCGTTGCTCGCGGCCGGTGCGGTGGTGGCGGTTGTGCTGGCGTATCTGTCGCACACGTACGTGTGGGCGGCCGAGTTCCCCGGCGAGGGCGGCACCGGCAGCACCATCGCCAGGACGGCGGCCGATGTGACCACCTGGGCGCAGGACAACCTCTCGGGCCTGACCAACGCCTTCCGCGACGCCCTCACCAACGGCCTGCTCAATCCGTTCCAGACCCTGCTGACCGACTCCCCGTGGTGGCTCGTCGGCGCCGCCCTCGTCGCGGTCGGCACGGTGCTCGGCGGATGGCGTGCCGGGGCCACCACCGCCGTGTGCGTGGGCCTGCTGGTCGGTACCGGTGTCTGGTCGGACGGCATGACGACGCTGGCGTCCACCGCGGTGGCGACGGTGCTGGTGATGCTGCTCGGCGTCGTCCTCGGGGTGTGGATGGGGCGCAGCGCGCTCGTGGACCGGCTGCTGCGGCCCTCTCTGGACGCGGCCCAGGTCATGCCGCCGTTCGTCTATCTCGTGCCGTTCCTCGCGCTGTTCGGCGCGACACGGTTCACGGCCATCGTCGCCGCGGTCGTCTACGCGGCGCCGGTCGCCATCAAGATCATCGCGGACGGGGTGCGGGCCGTGCCCGAGACCACCGTCGAGGCGGCGACGTCCACCGGGTGCAACACCTGGCAGATCATCACCAAGGTCCAACTGCCGATGTCCCGGGGCGCCCTGACCCTCGCGACCAACCAGGGCCTGATCTACGTGCTGTCGATGGTCGTCGTGGGCGGCCTGGTGGGGGCGGGCGCCCTCGGCTACGACGTCGTGGCCGGGTTCTCACAGGGCCAGCTGTACGGCAAGGGACTCGCGGCCGGGCTCGCCATCGTCCTGCTCGGAGTCATGTTCGACCGGATCACTCAGGCAGCGGCTCGCCGCGCCGGCGCATAAGGAGCACCACACCATGGCACGACACTGGAGAACCGGCGCGGCCGGCCTGGCCGTCCTCGGCCTCACCCTCACGGCCTGCTCAGGCGCGAAGGTCGGCGACGACAGCGCGGGCGACTCGGGCAGCTCGGGCAAGTGCGGCACCTTCAACCTCGCGATCAACCCCTGGGTGGGCTACGAGGCGAACGCGGCGGTCCTCGCCTACGTCGCCGAGCACGACCTCGGCTGCAAGGTCGAGCAGAAGAACCTGAAGGAGGAGATCGCCTGGCAGGGCTTCGGGACGGGCGAGGTCGACGCCGTCGTCGAGAACTGGGGTCACGACGATCTGAAGAAGAAGTACATCACCCAGCAGAAGACCGCCGTCGAAGCGGGCCCGACCGGCAACAAGGGCATCATCGGCTGGTACGTGCCGCCGTGGCTGGCGAAGGCGCACCCGGACATCACCGACTGGAAGAACCTGAACAAGTACGCGTCGAAGTTCAAGACCTCGGAGTCGGACGGCAAGGGGCAGCTCCTCGACGGCGACCCCTCGTACGTCACCAACGACGAGGCGCTGGTGAAGAACCTCAAGCTGGACTTCAAGGTGGTGTACGCGGGCAGCGAGACCGCGCTCATCCAGGCCTACCGCAACGCCGAGAAGAACAAGGAATGGGTGATCGGCTACTTCTACGAGCCGCAGTGGTTCCTGTCCGAGGTGCCGTTGAAGAAGGTCAGCCTGCCCGAGTACAAGACGGGCTGTGACACCGACGCCGAGAAGGTCGCCTGCGACTACCCGGTGTACGACCTCGACAAGATAGTCAGCGCCAAGTTCGCCAAGTCGGGCAGCCCGGCCTACGACCTGGTGAAGAACTTCACCTGGACGAACGACGACCAGAACACCGTGGCCAAGTACATCGCGGTGGACAAGATGGCGCCCGAGGCCGCGGCGAAGAAGTGGGTCGAGGCCAACCGCGCCAAGGTCGACGCCTGGATCAAGTAGGGCGCGCGACCGCCCTGGTGAACCCCGCCGGAAGGGCCCGGCAGGCTGTGTCGTCAGCCTGCCGGGCCTCGCCGTTTTCTGGTGATTCCTCCCTGCCGCGTCCGGGGGCTTTTCCGGCGTCGCGGACCCCTTGACACGCCTGTCCACGGCGGGCACATTGAGTTGCGCAACCTGAACTCTGTTGCGCACACAGCAACTGCATCGCTTTCAACGTCGGAGGTGCGGCGATGGCGGGACCCCGGGTGGTCATCATCGGAGCGGGCGTCGTGGGGGCAGCGCTCGCCGATGAGATCTCCGCGCGAGGCTGGACCGAAGTGACCGTCGTCGACCAGGGCCCGCTGCCCGCCACCGGGGGATCGTCGTCACACGCCCCGGGTCTGGTCTTCCAGACCAACCCCTCCAAGACCATGACGGAGATGGCCCGTTACACCGTCGAGAAGTTCTGCTCGCTCGACGTCGACGGCCGGCCCTGTTTCCTCCAGGTCGGCGGCCTGGAGGTGGCCACCAGCCCGGAGCGCGTCAAGGAACTCCAGCGGCGCCACGGCTGGCTCACCTCCTGGGGCATCGAGTCCCGCCTGCTGAGCACCGAGGAGTGCGTCGAACAGCACCCGCTCGTCAACCCGGACAAGGTCCTCGCCGGCCTCCTGGTGCCCACGGACGGCCTCGCGAAGGCGGTCCTCGCCGTCGAGGCGCAGATCCGTCGGGCCACCGAGCGCGGCGTGCGCTTCCTCGCCCGCCACGAAGTGCTCGACGTCCAGCGGGCGGACGGTGAGGTGACCGGCGTCCTCACCGACCAGGGCGAGATCCCCGCCGACATCGTCGTGTGCTGCGCCGGCATCTGGGGCCCGAAGATCGCCCGCATGGTCGGCATGAACCTCCCGCTCACGCCGCTCGCCCACCAGCTCGCCTGGACGGGCCCGGTGCCGGCCCTGGCGGGCCAGACGCAGGAGGCGGTCCGCCCGATCCTGCGCCACCAGGACGCCGACCTCTACTACCGCGACCGCTTCGACGGCCTGGGCATCGGCTACTACGGCCACCGCCCGATGCCGGTCTCCGCCGACGACATCCTCTCCGTGGACGAGGCCGACGAGATGCCGTCCGTCCTGAAGTTCACCGAGGAGGACTTCGAGGAGGCCTGGAGCGAGACCCGGTCGCTGCTCCCCGCGACGCAGGACGCCAAGGTCGAGGAGGGCATCAACGGCCTGTTCTCCTTCACCACCGACGGCCTGCCGCTGCTCGGCGAATCCCCGGACGTCAAGGGCTTCTGGGTCGCCGAGGCGGTCTGGGTCACCCACTCCGCGGGAGTCGGACGGGCCATGGCCGAGTGGCTGGTCGACGGCCACTGCTCCTCCTTCGACCTGCACGAGTGCGACGTCAACCGCTTCGAGCCGCACCAGCTCTCGCCGGAGTACGTGCTGGCCCGCGACTGCCAGAACTTCGTCGAGGTCTACGACATCCTGCATCCCCTCCAGCCCTCGGGAGACCCGCGCCCGATCCGCACGAGCCCGTTCCACGCCCGCCAGCAGGAGCTGGGCGCCTTCTTCCTGGAGGCGAACGGCTGGGAGCGCCCCCAGTGGTACGAGGCCAACGCCGGCCTGGTCGAAGGCCGTTCCATCCCGACCCCCAACGACTGGGCCGCGCGGTACTGGTCGCCCATCGTGGGCGCCGAGGCCCAGGTCACCCGCGAGACCGTCGCGATGTACGACATGACCGCCCTCAAGCGCCTGGAGGTGAGCGGCCCCGGTGCCGCCGCCTTCCTGGAGCGGCTGTGCACCGGCAAGGTCGCCAAGTCCGTCGGCTCGGTCACGTACACGCTGCTGCTCGACCACGACGGCGGCATCCGCAGCGACGTCACCGTCGCCCGGCTGGCCCGCGACCGCTTCCAGGTCGGCGCCAACGGCAACCTGGACCTGGACTGGCTCACCCGTCACCTCCCCGCCGACGGTACGGTGCAGGTCCGTGACATCACCCCCGGCACCTGCTGCATCGGTCTGTGGGGGCCGCTCGCCCGCGAGGTCCTGCAACCCCTGACGGACGCGGACTTCTCCAAGGACGGTCTGAAGTACTTCCGCGCCCAGCGTGCCCACATCGGCTCCGTCCCGGTGACGGCCATGCGCCTGTCGTACGTCGGAGAGCTCGGCTGGGAGCTGTACACCACCGCCGACCTGGGCCGGAAGCTGTGGGACACCCTGTGGCGGGCGGCCGAACCGCTGGGCGGCATCGTCGCCGGCCGCGGTGCCTTCAACAGCCTCCGCCTGGAGAAGGGCTACCGCTCCTTCGGTACCGACATGACCTACGAGCACGATCCCTACGAGGCCGGGGTCGGGTTCGCCGTGAAGCTCGACAAGGACGACTTCATCGGCAAGGCGGCGCTGGAGCGGCGCAAGGCCGATGTGCGGCGCAAGCTCACCTGTCTCACGATCGAGGACCCGAGGGCGGTCGTGATGGGCAAGGAGCCGGTGTTCGACGGTGACTGCGCGGTCGGCTATGTCACCAGTGCGGCCTATGGCTACACGATCGGCAAGGGCATCGCCTACGCGTGGCTGCCCGCGGAGCTTGCGGAGCCGGGGACCGTCGTGCACATCGGGTACTTCGACCAGTCCGTCGAGGCGGTCGTGGCCGAGGAGCCCTTGTTCGATCCGGCGATGTCCCGTCTTCGTGGCTGAGTCCTCGTCGTTGGAAGGAACACTCCAGGTGACCGCACAACTCCTCGACGGCAAGGCCACTGCCGCCGTCATCCGCCGTGAACTCGCCGAGCGGGTCGCCAAGTTGACTGCGGCCACGGGCCGGGCGCCGGGCCTCGGTACCGTCCTGGTCGGTGACGACCCCGGCAGCCACGCCTACGTCGGCGGCAAGCACCGGGACTGCGCCCAGGCGGGCATCGCCTCCATCCGCCGGGAGCTGCCCGCCGACGCCTCGCAGCACCAGGTCGAGGAGACGATCGACGAACTCAACGCCGACCCGGCCTGCACCGGCTACATCGTCCAGCTCCCGTTGCCGCGCCACCTCGACGCGGGCGCCGTACTGGAACGCATGGACCCGGCCAAGGACGCCGACGGACTGCACCCCGTCAACCTCGGCCGGCTCGTCCTCGGCGTCGAGGCCCCGCTGCCGTGCACCCCGCGCGGCATCCTCGAACTGCTCCGCCGCCACGACGTGCCGCTCGCGGGAGCGCGGGTGTGCGTGATCGGCCGGGGCATCACCGTCGGACGGCCCATCGGACTGCTGCTCACCCGCAGGTCCGAGAACGCCACCGTGACCCTGTGCCACACCGGAACCAAGGGCCTGGCCTGGCACGTGCGCGAGGCGGACATCGTCGTCGCGGCAGCCGGCTCGCCCGGACTGATCACCAAGGACATGCTGCGCCCCGGCGCGGCCGTCCTCGACGTCGGCATCACCCGCACCGACCAGGGGCTGGTGGGTGACATCCACCCGGACGCCGCCCAGGTCGCCGGATGGCTGGCGCCGATGCCCGGGGGCGTGGGCCCCATGACCCGGGCCATGCTGCTCGCCAATGTCGTCGAGGCCGCCGAGAGGAACGCGAACGCCGTATGAACGCGCTGAACACCCCCCTGGCGGAACTGGACCCCGAGGTCCACGCCGCGCTTCGCGCCGAACTGCACCGCCAGCAGTCCACCCTGGAGATGATCGCCTCCGAGAACTTCGCGCCCTCCGCCGTGCTGGAGGCCCAGGGCTCGGTCGCGACCAACAAGTACGCCGAGGGCTACCCGGGCCGCCGCTACTACGGCGGCTGCGAACACGTCGACGTCACCGAACGGCTGGCCATCGAGCGCGTCAAGGCCCTCTTCGGCGCCGGCTTCGCCAACGTGCAGCCGCACTCGGGCGCGCAGGCCAACACCGCCGTCTTCTTCGCCCTGCTCCAGCCGGGCGACACCGTCCTCGGCCTCGACCTCGCGCACGGCGGGCACCTCACGCACGGCATGCGGATCAACTACAGCGGCAAGATGCTGAACGTCGTGCCGTACCACGTGTCCGAGGCCGACAACCTCGTCGACATGGACGAGGTCGAGCACCTGGCCAAGGAACACCGCCCCAAGATGATCATCGCGGGCTGGTCGGCATACCCGAGGCAGCTCGACTTCGCGGCCTTCCGCCGGATCGCCGACGAGGTGGGCGCCCTGCTGATGGTCGACATGGCGCACTTCGCCGGCCTGGTGGCGGCGGGACTGCACCCCAACCCCGTGCCGCACGCCCACGTCACGACCACGACGACACACAAGACGCTCGGCGGGCCGCGCGGCGGCGTCATCCTCACCAACGAGGCCGACCTCGCCAAGAAGATCAACTCGGCGGTCTTCCCGGGGATGCAGGGCGGCCCCCTGGAGCACGTCATCGCCGCGAAGGCGGTGTCGTTCAAGGTCGCCGCGTCACCGGAGTTCGCCGAGCGACAGGCCCGTACCCTCGCCGGTTCCCGCATCCTCGCCGAACGCCTCACCCGGGCGGACGCGGCGGCGGCCGGGGTGAGGGTCCTGACCGGAGGCACGGACGTCCACCTCGTCTTGGTCGACCTGCGCGCCTCGGAGCTGGACGGCCGGCAGGCCGAGGACCTCCTCCACGAGATCGGCATCACCGTCAACCGCAACGCCGTGCCCTTCGACCCGCGCCCGCCCATGGTCACCTCGGGCCTGCGCATCGGCACCCCGGCCCTGGCCACCCGCGGCTTCACCGAGGAGGACTTCGCCGAGGTCGCGGACGTGATCGCCCTCGCACTCCAGCCGGAGCCGGACGTGGCCGCCCTGCGCGCCCGCGCGGAGACCCTGGCCGCCCAGCACCCGCTCTACCCGCACCTGTCCGAGGACGGAGACGCCCGATGAGCCCCCGCACCCCCGGCGCCGAGCTCCCCGAACACCCCGACTGGCTCTGGCGCAACCCCGAGCCGAAGCGCTCGTACGACGTCGTCATCGTGGGCGGCGGCGGCCACGGTCTGGCCACCGCCCACTACCTGGCGAAGAACCACGGCATCACCAACGTCGCCGTGCTGGAGAAGGGCTGGCTCGCGGGCGGCAACATGGCCCGCAACACCACCATCATCCGCTCCAACTACCTCTGGGACGAGAGCGCCGGCATCTACGAACACGCGCTCAAGCTGTGGGAGGGCCTGGCGGAGGAGCTCGACTACCCGATCCTCTTCTCCCAGCGAGGCGTGCTGAACCTGGCCCACAGCCTCCAGGACGTCCGCGACAGCGTGCGCCGAGTCGAGGCGAACCGGCTCAACGGCGTGGACGCCGAGTGGCTCGACGCGGACGGCGTCAAGGACGTCTGCCCGATCGTCAACACCTCCCCGGACGTGCGCTATCCGGTCCTGGGCGCTACCTACCAACCGCGTGCGGGCATCGCCAAGCACGACCACGTGGCCTGGGGCCTGGCCCGCTCCGCCGACGCCGCCGGTATCGACATCATCCAGAACTGCGAGGTGACCGGCCTCGACGTCGTCGGCAACCGGGTGGTGGGAGTCCGGACCACCCGCGGCCCGATCGCGGCGGGCAAGGTCGCCCTGTGCTCGGCGGGCCACACCTCGGTCCTGGCGGCCATGGCGGGCATCGAACTCCCCGTCCAGAGCCACCCGTTGCAGGCACTGGTCTCCGAGCTGCTGGAGCCGGTGCACCCGACGGTCGTCATGTCCAACGCGGTCCACGTGTACGTCAGCCAGGCGCACAAGGGCGAACTGGTCATGGGCGCGGGCATCGACTCCTACAACTCCTACACCCAGCGCGGCGCCTTCCACATCATCGAAGAGCAGATGTCGGCGGCCCTGGAGCTCTTCCCGGTCTTCGCCCGCGCCCACGTCCTGCGCACCTGGGGCGGCATCGTCGACGTCAGCCCCGACGCCTCACCGATCATCGGCCTCTCCCCGGTCGACAACCTCTACCTCAACTGCGGCTGGGGAACCGGCGGTTTCAAGGCCACCCCGGGGGTCGGCTGGGTCTACGCCCACACCATCGCCCACGACACACCGCATCCGCTGAACGCCCCCTTCTCGCTCGACCGTTTCACCACCGGCGCGCTCGTCGACGAGCACGGCGCGGCCGCGGTGGCCCACTAGGACCATCAGGGAGCCGACCCCATGCTGCTGATCCCCTGCCCGTGGTGCGGGCCCCGTGACGAGTCCGAGTTCCACTACGGCGGCCAGGCCCACGTGCCGTACCCGGAGGACCCGGCGTCGCTCACCGACGAGGAGTGGGCCCGCTACCTCTTCTTCCGGGACAACCCGAGGGGCCCCTTCGCCGAGCGCTGGAGCCACGCGGCGGGCTGCCGCCGCTGGTTCAACGCGGTGCGGGACACATCCACGAACGAGATCCTGACGGTGTACCGGGCGGGGGAGGAGCGCCCGGCCGCCATCGAGGCGCGCTCGCTGAAATCAGCCCGTCCGGCGCTTGAGGACGAGGCCGTTCAGGCCGAAGGGGGGCCTGGGGGCGCAGCCCCCAGCGGGGTCGAAGGGGCGGAGCCCCTGGAGGATGGGACGGGTAGCGGCGGCGAGGGCGAGACAACCCAGCCGTTCCGCCACCCCACCCGCGGCCGGATCCACCGCGACACCCCGATCACCTTCACTTTCGACGGCACCGCATACCAGGGCTACGAGGGCGACACCCTCGCCTCCGCCCTCCTCGCCAACGGCGTCATCCAGACCGGCACCAGCATCAAGCTGGGCCGCCCACGCGGCATCTTCTCGGCCGGCGTCGAGGAACCCAACGCGGTCGTCCAGATCGAGGCCCCGTTCCCCGAGCCCATGCTTCCCGCCACCACCGTCGAGCTCTACGACGGCCTCGTCGCGACCGGCCTCCCGGGCCAGGGCCGCCTCGCCACGGAACCGGACCCCTCCCGCTACGACGCCGTACACGCCCACTGCGACCTCCTGGTCGTGGGCGCGGGCCCGGCCGGCCTCGCCGCAGCGGCAGCCGCCGCCCGATCGGGTGCCCGCGTCATCCTCGCCGACGACCAGCCGGAACCCGGCGGCAGTCTCCTCGGCACCGGCGAGCACCTCGACTGGGTGAGCGAGACGACCGCCCGGCTGGACGCCGCACCCGACGTACGCGTCCTGCGCCGCACCACCGTCTTCGGCTACTACGACGACAACCACCTCCTCGCCGTGGAGCGCCGTACGAACCACCTCGGCGCCCAGGCGCCCGAGAACGTCTCCCGCGAACGCGTCTGGCGCATCCGCGCCCGCCGTGTCGTCCTGGCAACCGGCGTGCACGAACGTTCGCTGGCCTTCGCGGACAACGACCGCCCCGGCGTGATGCTGGCCGCCTCGGCCCGCACCTACGTCAACAAGTACGGGACCCTGCCCGGGCGCCACGCGGTCGTCTTCACCACCAACGACAGTGCCTACCCGGCGGCCCTGGACCTCATGGCGGCGGGCGTGACCGTCGAGGCGGTCGTCGACACCCGCACCGAGCCGGGGCAGTGGGCGACACGGGCCCGGCGGGCGGGCATCGAGGTACTGACCGGCCACGCGGTCACCGCCACGGAAGGCGCCCCCCGGCTCACCTCCGTGACCGTCGCCCCGTACGGACACACCGCGGGCCAGCGGGAGTTCGCCGCCGACCTGCTCCTGGTCTCCGGAGGCTGGAACCCGGTCGCGCACCTGTTCAGCCAGGCGGGAGGCAAGCTGCGCCACGACGAGGAACTCGGCACCTTCGTCCCCGACACCTGCCGCCAGGCGGTCGAGGTCGCGGGCGGCGCGAGCGGCGTCTTCGACCTGGCGCGCGTTCTCGCACAGGGGGCCGCCGCCGGAGCCCGCGCGATCGAGGCCGAGGGCTACACCCCGGAGGAGGCCCGCCTGCCACAGGTGGCCACGCTGCCGCAGACGCCGCCGATGCGGGCCTTCACCGTCCCGGGCCGGGAAGGCGCCCCGCGCTTCGTCGACCTGCAACGCGACGTCACAGTCGACGACCTGGGCCGGGCGACCGGCGCCGGCATGCGCTCCGTCGAGCACACCAAGCGGTACACCACGGCCGGCACGGCGAACGACCAGGGCAAGACCTCCGGCGTCCTGGCCAGTGGCGTCGTCGCCGAGCTGCTCGGCGTGGACATCTCCGCGCTCGGCACCACCACCTTCCGGCCGCCGTACACGCCGGTCTCCTTCGCCGCTCTCGCCGGCCGGCACCGCGGTGCCCTGCACGACCCGATCCGCACCACGGCCCTGCACGAGTGGCATGTCGCGCACGGTGCCCTGTTCGAGAACGTCGGCCAGTGGAAGCGGCCCTGGTACTACCCGCAGGACGGTGAGGACATGGAGACGGCCGTACTGCGCGAGTGCGCCGCCGCCCGCGAGGGCGTCGCCTTCATGGACGCCTCCACCCTCGGCAAGATCGACGTCCAGGGCCCGGACGCCGGCGTCTTCCTCGACCTGCTCTACACCAACATGATGAGCACCCTGAAGGTCGGCATGATCCGCTACGGCGTGATGTGCCGCCCCGACGGGATGGTCTTCGACGACGGGACCGTCATCCGCCTCGCCCAGGACCGCTTCCTGGTCACCACCACGACGGGCAACGCGGCCGCCGTGCTGGACTGGATGGAGGAGTGGCTCCAGACGGAGTGGCCCGAACTGCGCGTCCACTGCACGTCGGTGACCGAGCAGTGGGCCACCGTGGCCCTGGTCGGCCCGCGCTCCCGCGAGGTCCTCGGCTCGCTCGCGCCTCGGCTGGCCGTGAGCAACGACGACTTCCCGTTCATGGCGTGGCGCGAGACGACCGTCGCCGGTGTCGACGCGCGCGTGTGCCGGATCAGCTTCTCCGGTGAACTCGCCTATGAGATCAACGTGTCACCGTGGGAGGCCCTCGCCCTCTGGGAGGCGCTGTACGAGGCCGGCGCCCCGTACGGCATCACCCCGTACGGCACGGAGACCATGCACGTCCTGCGGGCGGAGAAGGGCTATCCGATCGTCGGCCAGGACACCGACGGCACCGTGACACCGCAGGACCTCGGCATGAGCTGGGTGGTGTCGAAGAAGAAGCGGGACTTCATCGGCAAGCGGTCCCACGCCCGTGCCGACACCGCCCGCCCCGACCGCAAGCACCTGGTCGGGCTGCTTCCGGAGGACCCGGGCACGTTCCTCCCCGAGGGCACGCACCTGGTCGCCGGCAGTGCGCTGCCGGCGCCGCCCGTCCCGATGCTCGGCCACGTCACGTCCAGTTACCGCAGCGCGGCCCTCGGCCGGACCTTCGCCCTCGCGCTGGTCAAGGGCGGCCGGGACCGCATCGGTGAGCGACTCTACGCCCCCGTGGGCGACCGGCTGGTCCCGGTGACCGTCGCGAGCCCCGTCCTCTACGACCCCGAGGGAGCCCGCCGCGATGGCTGACACCGCCGTTACCACCCCGCTCCGCAGCCCCCTGGCGCACGCCGCCGGCCGGCTGGCCGCCGCGACCCGCGCCTCCGGGGGCGCGGTCCGGCTGGCGGAACTGCCCTTCCTGACCCAGCTCAATGTGCGTCTCGACCCCAAGGGAGCGGCGGCGGACACCGTGGGGCTGGCGCTGGGCCTCCCACTTCCCGTCGAACCCGACACCGTGGTCCGCGCCGGGGAACTGACCGCGCTGTGGCTCGGCCCCGACGAGTGGCTCGTGGTGGGCCCGCCGGGCGGTCGGCAGGGCCTGGAGAGCCGGATCCGTGAGGCCGCGGGCGGTGAGCCCGTGTCCGTCATCGACGTCTCGGCTCAGCGCACCACGCTCCTCGTCGCGGGTCCCCGGGCCCGTGACGTGCTGGCCCACGGGTGCTCGCTGGACCTTCACCCACGGGTCTTCGGCCCGGGGCGCTGCGCACAGACGAACCTGGGCCGCGCCCAGGTCGTCCTGGTCGCCCGTGACGACCCCAGGGCCGGGTTCTGGGTGCTGGTCCGTTCGTCCTTCGCCGACTATCTGACGGACTGGCTGCTGGACGCGGCTGTGGAGTGGACGGGCTGACGCGGGCCGCAGGCAAGCGGCGGGCGGGATCCGGATACCGGGTCACCGCCCGCCGCTCGTCGGGCTGGTCCTGCCCTGGTCAACGACCGAAGCGACCGAGCCGGGCCTTGCGGACCTCAGCCCGCATAGCCGAGACGGCGGCTGAGCTCGTCCGCCCCCGCGACCAGCAGGGGCGCCAGTTCGTGCATCCGCTCCACCGTGAGCCGGAAGGCCGGCCCCGACGCGCTGAGGGCGGCGACGACTTCGCCGTCGTCCGAACGGACGGGGGCGGACAGGGCGTTGAGGCCCTCTTCGTACTCCTCCACCGTGATGGCATAGCCCTGCTCACGGGCTTCGGACAGGTCTGCCTCCAGTTTCTTCCTGGAGGTCACCGTGCGCGGTGTGAATCGGGGGAGTCCGGCCTCGGCGAGGAGTTCGTCGCGGTCCTCGCGGTCGAGGTGGGCCAGGAGGATCTTGCCGCTCGACGTGCAGTGCAACGGCGTCAGCCGTCCCACCCAGTTCTGCGCGGCGATGGCCGACGAACCGCGCACCTGGTAGAGGTTGATCGCGTGGTGGGACTCCAGCACGGCGATGTTCATCGTCTCGCCGACCTCGTCGACGAGACGCTCACAGATCCCGCGCCCGTGTCTGGTGACGGCGATGCGGCCCGTCACCGCGCCGGCGAGGCGCACGACACCGAAGCCGAGCCGGTACTTGCCGCGTTCGCTCTCCTGCTCGACCATCCCGTGCGCTTCCAGCGCGCCGAGCAGACGGAACGCGGTGGACTTGTGGACGTCGATCGCCGCGGCCACTTCACTCACGCCCGCCTCGCCGTGCTGGGCGAGGATCTCCAGCACGGCGACAGCACGGTCAACGGACTGCACTCCGCCACTGGGAGCGCCTGCGGACTCGCCGTAGTTGCTCATGGCGAAACCCTAGGTGAAATGGTCAACAGGTGTGAGGGGGTGGAGGTCATTTTCCTCAGCGGAAGACGACCGTACGGTTGCCGTTGACCATGACGCGGCTCTGGCTGTGCCATTCCACCGCCCGCGCCAGGACCTGCGCCTCGACGTCGCGTCCCAGGGCCACCATGCTGTCAGGCCCCTGTGAGTGGTTCACGCGGATGACGTCCTGCTCGATGATGGGTCCCTCGTCGAGGTCCGGCGTGACGTAGTGGGCCGTCGCTCCGACGAGCTTGACGCCGCGCTCGTACGCCTGGACATAGGGTCGGGCGCCCTTGAAGCTCGGCAGGAAGGAGTGGTGGATGTTGATCGCCCGGCCTTCGAGCTGCTTGCACAGGTCGTTCGACAGGATCTGCATGTAGCGGGCGAGGACCACCAGGTCGATGCCCAGCTCGTCGACGAGCTCCAGCAGCCGCGCCTCCGCCTCGGGCTTCGTCTCCCGGGTGACGGGCACGTGGTGGAAGGGGATCCCGTAGCTCTCGGCGAGCGGTTCGAAGTCCCGGTGGTTGGAGACGATCGCCGGCACCTCGATGTTCAGCGCGCCCGTGCGCCAGCGGAAGAGCAGGTCGTTCAGGCAGTGCCCGAACTTCGACACCATGATCAGCGTGCGCGTCGGCGTCGACGCCTCGTACAGCTGCCAGGAGATCCGGTACGCCTCCGCCACCTGGGCGAAGCCGGACTTCAGGTCCTCCAGTGACGTGCCCGGGTCCGAGACGTCGAAGTGCACCCGCATGAAGAAGCGGTCCCGCAGCCGGTCGTCGAACTGCTGGCTCTCCTGGATGTTCCCGGAGTGCTCGACCAGGAAGCCGGTGACGGCGTGGACGAGCCCCGAGCGGTCGGGGCACGAGAGGGTGAGGACGAACTCGCGGCCGGTTGTGGGTCCAAGAGACACGGAGCCCTCCCAGAGGAAGTGCGCATTACGCAACGAGCTGACTGATACGCAACATGGTCCTGGCTGCAGCGGGCTGCGGTCAAGGGCTTGACAGTGCTTCGGGCGGGCTGCACCGTGAGTTGCGTAGCAAGAAGCTCGTTGCTTATGAGGCAACCACTCGCCGCCCCGAGGCGCTTCACTCCGAGGTGAACCATGACGACGACCGGCCTGCCGGAGAGCCTGATCGCGACCCTCCCCGGTGACCACTACACGGACCCGGAGATCTTCCGCCTGGAGCAGGAACACATCTTTGAATCCATGTGGTTCTGCGCGGCGCGCGCGTCGGAACTGGCGAAGCCGGGCGCCTTCCGGACCGTGGACGTCGGGCGGGAGAGCATCCTGGTGACCCGGTCGCGGGACGGCTCCGTCCGGGCCTTCTTCAACGTGTGCAGGCACCGGGGCGCGAAGCTGTGCACGCAGGAGTCCGGCGAGGTGAAGCGGGCCTTCCAGTGCCCGTACCACGCCTGGACGTACGACCTCAGTGGCAAGCTCGTCGCGGCCCCGAACCTCACCAGGATGCCGGACGTCGGCCGTACCGAGTTCGGCCTGGCGAGCGTGGCGGTGCGCGAGTGGCTCGGCTACGTGTGGGTGTGCCTGGCCGAGAACCCGCCCTCGTTCGAGCGGTCGGTGATAGCGGACGTGGTCGCGCGCCTGGGCGACGTGGAGTCCATCGAGCGGTACGACGTCGAGAGCCTGGAGGTCGGCCGGCGGATCGTCTACGACGTCAAGGCCAACTGGAAGCTCATCATCGAGAACTTCATGGAGTGCTACCACTGCGCGACGATCCACCCCGAGCTGACCGAGGTCCTCCCGGAGTTCGCCGACGGTTACGCGGCGCAGTACTACGTGGGACACGGCGCCGAGTTCGGCTCGGAGGTCCAGGGCTTCACCGTGGACGGCTCGCAGGGCCTGGACCGTATCCCCACGGTCTCCGAGGAGCAGGACCGCCGGTACTACGCGATCACGGTGCGCCCTCAGGTGTTCATCAACCTGGTCCCCGACCACGTGATCTTCCACCGGATGTTCCCGGTGGCGGTCGACCGCACGATCGTGGAGTGCGACTGGCTATACCTGAAGGACGTGGTGGCCGGCGGCCGGGACGTCAGCCGGTCGGTCGAGCTGTTCGACCGCGTCAACCGTCAGGACTTCGACGCCTGCGAGCGCTGCCAGCCCGCGATGAGCTCCCGGCTGTACGCCAAGGGCGGCGTCCTGGTGCCCAGCGAGCACCACATCGGCGAGTTCCACGACTGGATCCACGACCGCCTCGGCACCCGCGCGAACCTCGCGGAGTGCTAGGGCCTGTCGTTTGGATCAGGTCGCAGACGCGAGGCGCCGCCGATTCCCTGCGACCTGATCCCAAACGACAGTGCTCCTGGCGCTGAACGAGGCGGGCTTCTGCGGCGCCCCCGGCTGCTCAGGCGTCGCGGACTTCTTCGCGTTCGATGCCCAGCTGCTCGATCGCCGGCGATGGGATATCAGTCCCTCGAGTTGCCGTTCCGGACGTCACTCGGTCACCGTGGGCCACGTCTGAAGACATCTCTGTCCTCCGGTCGTCAACGTACCTCGCCGATGCCGAGCAGCGCACAGCATCGGGCCCGCGACTCATCCTGGTACCGAGTATCAGGTCACCAGCCGGTGACGCGGTTCCAGTAGGTCTGGATCGCCGGTGCGGGGTCCGAGGCCCGGGCGCTGTCGATGACTTGGTAGCCCTGATGCTGGGCGGCGGTGGCGCAGGCGTGATTGGGCAGGATGCGCAGGCGGGTGCCGATGGGCAGTTCGGGCAGTCGGGCGCCGTCGCGGGCGGTGAGGGTGCCGTGCTCCTGACTCGCGGCCGTCATGACCAGTCCCGGCACGAGCGTGCCGTCCAGGTCGGTGACCAGGCCGTATCCCTGGTCCTGCGTCTGGGCGGCGGTGCCACGGTCGCGGGACATGGCCATCCAGCCGCCGTCGGTGACGATCCAGCCGTACTCGGAGCGGTGGCCGATGACGGTGACGACGACCGAGAGGGCGAGGTCGTCGATGCCGCAGACACCGAGGCCGGCCATGACCAGGTCGAAGAAGACGTAGGTGCCGGCGCGCAGTTCGGTGACGCCGGTGAGGTCCTCGGCGGCGTGGGCGGTGGGGGTGGAGCCGACGCTGACGGTGGCCACGGGCAGGCCTGCCGCGCGCAGCCGCTCGGCCGCGGTGACGGCGGCGTCGCGTTCGTTCCTCGCCGCCAGACGCTGTTCCTCCGCGGTGGAGGCGAAGTAGGACTTGCCCGCGTGCGTCAGCACTCCGTCCAGGCAGCGCGCATCGTGCAGGATGCGGCCGATTTCGCAGAGCGCAGGGGCGCCGGGCTCGACGCCGCCGCGGTGGCCGTCGCAGTCGATCTCGATCTGGGCCGGGACGGGAACGCCGGCCTGGCGAGAGGCTTCGGCGACGAACTCCGCCTGGGCGGTGCTGTCCAGCAGGACGCGCAGGGTGACGCCGCGGCGCAGCAGTGCGACGACGCGCGGGAGTTTGCGGGGGTCGATGCCGACGGCGTAGGTGATGTCGGTGTAGCCCCCGTCGGCGAACGCCTCGGCCTCGGCGAGGGTGGAGACGGTGATGGGGCAGGGGGAGCCGTCGTGCAGCAGGGCGGCGACGTCGAGGCTCTTGGCCGTCTTCACGTGAGGGCGCAGGGCGACCGCGAGCCGGCCGGCCCTGGCTGCCAGCCGTTCGATGTTGCGCCGGGCCTTGTGGACGTCGACCACGGCGAACGGGGTGTCGGGGCCGGCAAGGGTCCGGGTGGTGCTCGGGTTGGCGGCGGGGGCGGGGGTGTTCACCGGGAGACGTCCATCCTCTTGAGAACGGCCAGGGCCCAGACGTGGGTGGGGGTGGCCTCGGCTATTGGACTGGCTGTCCAAGCCTGGACCTAGAATCTAAACGGCTCTGCCGGCGATCGTCCAGTGGGTCGCGCGTGACCGAGACCGCCCGTCCCTCTGCCCAGTCCGCAGGCAAGCCGCCAGGCTTGCGTGAGCGCATGCGTGCGACGGTCCGGGCGGAAGTGGTCGAGGTGGCGCACCGGCTCTTCACCGAGCAGGGGTTCGACCGGACGACCGTCCACCAGATCGCCGCCGAGGTGGTCTGTCGCGCGCCAGCCTGTTCCGGTACTTCGGCACTAAGGAAGAAATCGTCCTCGGACGCTTGCAGGAATCCGGTCGCCCAATCGCGGAGGCGCTCGCCGCCCGCCCCTGACGACGAGCGGCCCTGGGAGGCGCTGCGCCGGTCCTTCGACGTCCCGACGCGGATGAACGAGCAGGCGTCCGAGCCAGGCACTCACCTATCTGCGCGTGCTCCAGGAGACCCCGTCGCTGCGCGCGGGCCACCATGAGAAGCAACTGCTCTGGCAGGGACTGCTGGTGCCGGAGGTCGCCCGGCGACTGGGCGTCGGCCCCGACCGGCCGGAGGACACCAGGCCGAGCGCACTGGCCGCCGCCGCGCTCGCCTGCCTGGACGTGGCCGCCATGGGGTGGGTGGCTTGCGAGGGCACCGTTCCCCTGGCCGTGCTGCTCCACCGGGCGATGCGAGCACTCTCGGAGTAGCCGGGCCTCACCTGGCCCCACGGGGGCTCTGGCGGCGGCCCGCTCCCTGTCAGGGAGCGGCGTCGAGGTCCACGGCGAGGTCCTCGGTCTGCGTCCAGAAGCTGTCGTCGGCATCCTGGAGCCGGCCGGCGGCCTGCTGCATGTGGCGGCGTGCGGCGGCGCGTGCCGCTTCGGGGTCGCCTGCCTCGATGGCGGCGAGGATGGCGTGGTGCTCGTCCCGGACCGCTTCGATGAAGTCGTTCCGGCGTGCCTCGTTCGCACGCGTGACGCGGATACCGCTGCGCGACACGTCGCCCAGGTACCGCACAGTCGAGACCATCACGGCGTTTCCGGTCGACTCGGCGATGGACCGGTGGAAGGCCAGGTCCTCGTCCACGCCGTCGCCGCCGGCCGCCACCGCCGAGTCGATCGTGTCCAGTGCCTGACGCATGCGCGCGAGGTCGCGCGGTGTGGCCCGGGTGGCGGCGAGACTGGCTGCCTCGCCCTCCATGGCCCGGCGTACCTCCACGATCTGCAGCACCTTCGCCTTGGTGTCGGCGGCGTCGAGGTCGAGCGGGCGTGTGCGCCGGGGCAGGACGAACACGCCGATGCCTTGCCGCGGTTCGACCAGGCCCGCGTTGCGGAGCCTCGACAGGGCCTCGCGCACCACGGTGCGGCTGACGCCCAGCTGCCTGACCAGCTCCACCTCTGTCGGCAGTCGGTCACCCTCGGCAAGCCGCCCCGACTCGATCTCCTCGGAGAGCGTCGCGGCGACCTGGTCGGCGAGCCGGACGGGACCGGGCACCTTGGAAAACATGGTTTTCAGTCTATAGACCCTCGCTCGGCTGTCCCGCGGTGAGCGGCGAGTCGACCAGGACCGCGTCGCGGTGGTCGGCGGCGTAGTCCCGCACCACCGATGCGAAGTCCGGATCGGGCTGGAGCCCGAGTGCCGTGGCCCGCGTGTTGTCGAAGACGGAAGGCCACGAACCCACGATGGCCTCGACCTCATGATCGGGCGCGATCGTCACCAGGTCGGCGACGGCGTCGCCGGCCATCTGCCGCAGCGTGGCCAGCATCTCCGCGACCGAGACCGTGAGCCCCGGGAGGTTGACCGGCAGTCCGCCCTCGAACCGGCCCCTCCCCATGCCGCGCTCGGCCTCCGCGATGCGGAGGATCCCCTCGACCGTGCGCCGAGGCGACGCCAGGGCCACCCGCAGGTCGGGACGCACGGGACAGGTCGCGGGGAGGCCCGCGAGCGGCTCGCGGATGATGCCGGACAGGAAGCCGGAGGCGGCCGCGTTCGGCTTGCCGGGCCGCACCGAGACGGTCATCAGGCGGGCCACGCGTCCGTCGAGGAAGCCCCGGCGGGTGTAGTCCGCGACGAGTTGCTCGCAGACGAGTTTCTGGACGCCGTAGCTCGACCGGGGCGTGGGCAGCGTCGACTCGCTGACCACCGGCGGGAGCGGCAGTGCCGGGTCGGAGCCGTAGACCGCCACGCTGCTGGCGAACACCAGGCGCGGTGGGGGCCCGCCGGCGGCCGACTGCGCCCGGGCGGCTTCGAGGAGCGCGCGGGTGGTGTCCAGGTTGGCGCTCATGCCCAGGTCGAAGTCGGCCTCGCACTCGGCCGAAACGGCGGCGGCGAGGTGGATCAGCACGTCCACCGGCTCGGCGAACACGTCGTCGAGGCACTCGGCCAGATCCCCCCGCACCGTCTCCACGAGGGGGTCGGCCCTCTCCGGAGCCCCGGCCGGCACGATCCGGTCGGCGAGCACCAGCCGGTCGATCGGCGCACCGCGGAAGGTCCGTGTCCTGAGCAGGGTGCCGGTGACCTGCCGCCCCAGGAAGCCGAAGCCGCCCGTGATGACGATCCTCATGCGGTGTCTCCTCGGTAGTCGTTCAGCCAGCCGAGGCCTTCGCTCGTACCGGCGAGGGGGACGTACTCGCAGCCGATCCACCCCTCGAAGCCCAGGTCGTCGACGACGCGGAACAGGTGGCCCACGTCGAGCTCGCCCCGGTCGGGCTCGTGGCGGTCCGGCACACCCGCGATCTGCAGATGACCGACCCGGCCGCTCGGCAGATCGCGGCGCAGGGTGGTGGTGAGGTCGCCTTCGACGATCTGGCAGTGGTAGAGGTCGAGTTGCACCTTGAGGTTCGGGGCACCCACCTCCTGTACGACCTCGTGCGCCTCCGCCTGCCTGGACAGGAAGTAGCCCGGCATGTCACGGCCGTTGATCGGCTCGATGAGGATGTCGACGCCCTGCGCGGCTGCGCGCTCGGCGGCCCAGCCCAGGTTGGCCAGGTAGGTGTCGCGGTGCTCGGCCCGTTCCTTCGGCGTGGCGTCGGGCGGCACGAGCCCGGCCATCACGTGCAGCCGGGGGCAGTCCAGTGCGGCGGCGTACCGCAGAGCCCGGTCGATCGAGGAGCGGGTCTCCGCCTCCCGGCCGGGCAGCGCCGCCGTCCCGCGTTCTCCGGACTCCCATGCTCCGGGAGGCGCGTTGAACAGCACCTGCCTGAGGCCGTGGTCGTCGAGCCGGCGGCGCAGCTCCGTGGCGTCGTAGGCGTAGGGGAAGAGGTATTCGACGGCGGTGAAGCCGTCCGCCGAGGCCGCGGCGAAGCGGTCGGGGAAATCGTGCTCGGTGTACATCATGGACAGGTTCGCTGCGAACCTCGGCATGCTGGCTCCTGTGTGGGGACCGGGGGCCCGGTCAGCGGTTGACGACGTACTTGTCGGTGGTGAGCACCGCGGCGGCGCCGATGACGAGACTGAGCGCCAGGACGTACCTCGGGAGTGACGTCGAGCCGGTGGCGTCCTTCAGCGCGCCGATCATGTACGGACTGACGAAGCCGGCGAGGTTGCCGACCGAGTTGATCGCGGCGAGGCCGACCGCGGCGGCGGTGCCGCCGAGGAACGCGGTGGGCAGCGACCAGAACAGCGGCGCGCAGGTCAGCACGCCGGCCGCGGCGAAGGAAAGCGCGGCCAGGGACAGTGCGGTCGACCCGGCCCAGCCCGCCGCCAGCGAGAAGCCCACCGCGCCCATGAGACTGGGCACCACCAGATGCCAGCGGCGCTCACGGCGCTTGTCCGCGGAACGCCCGAACAGGTTCATCGTGACGAGCGCCGCCAGGAAAGGCACCGCGCTGAGCATGCCGATCGCCAGGTTGCCCTCGATGCCGGTGGACTCGATGAACGTGGGCATCCAGAAGGTCAGGGCGTACTGGCCCATCACGAAGCAGAAGTAGATGAGGCACATCAGCCACACCTTGGGCTCGCGGAAGGCGTCCCAGACCCGGCCGTGCACGGTCTGGTGCGCGGCGTCCTCGGCGATCGCCCGCTCGACGACGGCCTTCTCCTCGTCGGTGAGCCACTTGGCGGCGCGCACGCTGTTGTCGAGGTAGAACAGGGTGGCCACACCGATGAGGAGGGCGGGGATCGCCTCCAGCAGGAACATCCACTGCCAGCCCTGCCAGCCGTTCACGCCCTGGAACCGGTCCATGATCCAGCCGGAGAGCGGGTTGCCGAAGATGCCGGCCACCGGGATGGCGGACATGAAGAGCGCGATCACCCGGGCACGGCGGTGAGAGGGGAACCAGTAGGTGCAGTAAAGGATCACGCCCGGGTAGAAACCCGCCTCCGCGGCACCGAGGAGGAACCTCAGGACGTAGAACATCGCCTCGTTGTGGACGAACATGAACGCTCCCGAGACGAGGCCCCAGCTGATCATGATCCGGGCGATCCAGGTGCGGGCGCCGACGCGCTGGAGCATCAGGTTCGACGGCACCTCGAAGAGGAAGTAGCCGATGAAGAACAGGCCGGCGCCGAGGCCGTACGCCGCCTCGCTGAAGCCGAGGTCGTCGGACATCTGGAGCTTGGCGAAGCCGACGTTGACCCGGTCCAGGTAGGAGACGACGTAGCACAGGACGAGGAAGGGGACGATACGTCGCACGACCTTGCGGAAGACGGCGTTCTCACGGGCGACGTCGGTGGAGGTGGACGCCGTTATGGGCATGGACATGGGTGATCCCTCGTGCGGCTCGGGGGAATTCTCTGACAGGGTGCGGAGCGGGTCACCACGCGGCGCCGAACGCGGACCTCAGTTCGTCGAGCGCGTGGGACGGGAGGGGCTCGGGGCGACGGTCGGTCAGGAGCCAGAGACGTGCCGTCTCCTCGAGTTCTTCGAGGACGGCGAGGGCGGTGGCCGCGTCGGGTCCCCAGACGACGGGGCCCAGCCTTTCGAGCAGCACGGCCCTGACGGGCGTACGGCTCGCCGCGTGGGCGGCGATGCGGGCGGTCACCAGGTCGGCCACGCGCGGGTCGCCGGGCCGGTGGTAGGGGATGAGCGGGACGTGCCCCACCTTCATCACGTAGTACGGCGTGAGGGGAGGGAGCACGTCGTCGTCGCTCCACACGCCGGCCAGGGTGAGCGCGACCAGGTGCGTGGAGTGCGTGTGGATGACGAACCGGGCCGTGGGGTCGGCGGAGCAGATCCGTCGGTGCAGGGTCAGGGTCTTGCTGGCGCGGTCGCCCGCGATCTGTTCACCACGGGCGTCGACCAGGGCGAGGCGGCCGGGTTCGAGGAACCCCAGGGCGGCGTCGGTGGGAGTGATCAGGTGGTGGTCGCCGGCCTTGGCGCTGATGTTGCCGGCGCTGGCGTGCACGTAGCCCCGGGCGAACAGGCTGGTGCCCACGCGGACGATCTCGTGGCGCGCCTTGTCGACGGCCTCGTCGTGGCCTGTCCCGGCGGTGGTGCCCGGCTGCTGGGTCATGCGGCCTCCTCGTCCAGGAGTGCGAAGGAGGAGGTGAAGAAGTCGGGGCCGCCGAAGTTGCCGGACTTGAGCGTGATGTGGAGCGTGTCCCCACCGGGAAGGGTGGCCGCGCACCACGGCACACCGGGGTCGATCTGAGGTCCGATCCGCAGCCCGGTGACACCGAGCGCCTGGACGACCGCTCCCGACGTCTCACCGCCCGCGACGACGAGCCGGCGGACGCCACGTTCCACGAGTCCCTGCGCCACGCGCGCCAGCGTCCGCTCCACGAGCTCGCCGGCCTCGGCGGCACCGAGCCGGCCCTGGACGGTGCGGACCGTGTCGGCCGACTCGGTGGAGTAGACCAGGACCGGTCCGACGTCCAGGTGTGACTCGGCGAAGGCCAGCGCCTGCCCGACCACGTCCTCACCGGCCGCGACACGCAGCGGATCCACGCTGAACGCGGGCCGGCCGCTGCGCAGGTACCGGAGGACCTGGCCGTTGGTGGCGACGGAGACCGATCCCGAGACGATGGCCCGGTGGCCGCCGGGAGGCGGCAGCTGCGCGGCGGCACGTGACGGCTTGAAACCCCAGTTCGCGGGCAGCCCGATCGCCAGACCCGAACCGGCGGTCACCAGCGCAAGCCCCTGGACCGCCGTACCCAGGCGCAGCAGGTCGTCGTTGGAGACGGCGTCGACGACGGCGATCCCGACGCCGTCCTCGCGCAGGGCGTCGATGCGGGCTCGGATCGCCTCGGCGCCGCCGGCGACGACCGTGTGGTCGATGAGGCCGACTGCCCGGGTGGTCTGCGCACCGAGGACGGAGACCAGGTTGGAGTCGGTCATCGGGGTGAGCGGGTGGTGGCGCATGCCGCTGTCGCCGAGCAGCACGTCACCCACGAACAGATGGCCCTTGAAGACCGTGCGCCCGTTGTCGGGGAACGCGGGCGTCGCCACCGTGAAGTCGGTGCCCAGCGCGTCCATCAGCGCCTCGGTGACCGGTCCGATGTTGCCGGCCGGTGTCGAGTCGAAGGTGGAGCAGTACTTGAAGTAGACCTGCTCGGCGCCCAGGGACCGCAACCAGGCCAGTGCCCGGAGCGACGTCTCGACGGCGTCGGCGGCCGGAACGGTCCGCGACTTGAGGGCGATGACCACGGCGTCGGCGTCCACCGCCTGTTCGGCGCCGGCCGGCGGCACGTCGATCAGCTGGACGACGCGCATGCCCGCGCGCACCAGGTTGTTGGCCAGGTCGGTGGCGCCGGTGAAGTCGTCCGCGATGCACCCGAGGCGAATTCCCATGTCACGCCTCCACCGGCTCGGGCAGGTCGATCCCCGGGAAGATCTTGATGACCGCGCTGTCGTCCTCGGTCCCCAGGCCGGAGGCCGATGCCTGGAGGAACATCTGGTGGGCGGTGGCTGCGAGGGGGAGCGGGAACCGTTCCGGGCGGGCGGCGTCCAGGACGAGCCCCAGGTCCTTGACGAAGATGTCGACGGCGGAAAGGGGGGTGTAGTCACCGGCGAGCACGTGGGCCATGCGGTTCTCGAACATCCAGGAGTTGCCGGCGCTGTGCGTGATGACCTCGTAGAGCGCCTCGGCGGGAACGCCGGACCTGATGCCGAGGGCCATCGCCTCGGCCGCGGCGGCGATGTGCACGCCCGCGAGCAGCTGGTTCACGATCTTGACCTTCGAGCCGAGTCCCGCGCGGTCGCCCAGTCGGTAGACGGTGCTGCTCATGGCCTCCAGCACCGGGTCGGCGACCGAGTACGCGGCGGCGGAGCCCGACGTCATCATGGTGAGCTCGCCGGACGCCGCACGGGCGGCGCCCCCGGAGATGGGAGCGTCCAGGTAGAGCACCCCCGACTCGGCCAGGCGGCCTTCGAGCCCCGCGGACCAGCCCGGGTCGACCGTGGAGCACATCACGAAGACGGAGCCCGGGCGGAGCCGGCCGGCCGCCCCGTCAGCGCCGAACAGCACGGACTCGACCTGCTCCGCGTTGACCACCACGCCGACCAGGACGTCCACCGCGGCTGCCAGCTCCCCGCAGGAGCCGAACGCCGTGCCGCCGTCGCGGGCGAAGGCCGCGGCCACCTCCGGTCGCAGATCGTGGACCCCCACGTCGTAGCCCGCGTCGCGCAGAGCGCGGGCCATCCCGAGGCCCATGGCTCCCAGTCCCACCACGCCCACAGGCGGACGTGCGGTCTCGTTCTCGTCGTCCATGCCCATCCTCGTCCTGCTGTGTCGTCCAGAGGGTCGGCTCCGGCCCCCGGAGGAGATCAGGTCATATGATGACCTGACGACAGTGATTTGCATCGTGTGATGTCGCTCACAACGGTGGGGGTTCGGGGCGTCGGTCAGCGGTACGGAGAGCGGCGGACGGTCAGGACGGCGACGTCGTCGTGCTGGTCACCGTCGCCGGCGAAGGCGCGGGCGTCCTCGTACAGGGCGCGGGGCAGTTCGGTGGGGGAGAGGGCGAGGTGTTCCGTCAGCCGTTCGTCGACCGGATAGAACGTGCCGTCCGTGGCACGGGTCTCGGTGAGGCCGTCGGTGGTCAGCAGCAGTGTGGAACCGGCCGGGAAGTCGAACCAGCCCACGGTCGTGGGTTCCAGGGCCAGCTCGGCGAGACCGAGCGGCACGCCGGACTCCAGCGGCGGTGCGGCGACGACGCCGTCGTGCATCAGCCGGGGCGGGATGTGCCCGCAGTTGACGACCTGCGCCTCGGTATGGGCGTCGACGGACAGGACGAGCGCGGTGACGAACCGCTCGTCGTCGCCGTTCTGTTCGGCGTACGAGTTGTGTCGGACGACCGAGGCGTCCAGGGCGTCGACGAGCGCGGTGAGCGTGGGTTCCCGGTGGGCCGCCTCGCGGAAGGCGCCGATGACGGCGAACGCGGCCCCCACAGCGGCGAGTCCCTTGCCCTGCACGTCACCGATCAGCACCCGGGTCCCCCAGGGCGAGGCGATGACCTCGTAGATGTCACCGCCGACGAGCCGGTCCTCCTGCACGGGTTCGTACACGCCGTTGACCAGGACGTCGTCGGTGACCAGGGGCAGGGGGTGCAGGATGTGCCGCTGCATGGCGGCGGCGGTGGAGCGCAGGCGGAGCATCTCGTGCTCGCGCCTGATGCGGCGGTGGCAGGCGTAGACGGAGGTCACTCCCAGGGCGAGGGTGAGCAGGACCAGCAGGGCCCGGTCGAGCCACCTCCCCACTTCGCTGCCGCGCAGCAGCACGGTGAGGGTGACGATGACCGTGGTCCATGTGGCGACGAACCTCGTCTGCTGAACGGTGCACAGCGCCGACGCCGTACCCGGAAGGAAGACCAGGAGACCGAGGAGCCACACCGCGGACCCGGACAGGGTGCCGAGAATTTCCACCAGGGCCGTCACCGAGACCACGCCGACGGCCAGTTCGAGGTTGCCCGGCGGCTCGATCGCCTCGAGGGCGTCCGACGGCCTTCTTCGGCGGGGACGGATCATGGGAGCTCCCGGGCAGGTCGTGATCTCTCCCGTACGTTATGCAGGCCGCCCGCGTGGAGGCGCCCCGCCGCGCCCCGGCAGGCTCAGATGGTGCGGCCCCTGCCGTCGAACTCCTTCATGCGGTCGAGTACGCGGTCCGCCGTGGGCCGGATCATCTCGTCGACGATCCGGCCGTCCACGAGGAAGATCACCCGGTCCGCGTAGGAGGCCGCCACCGGGTCGTGCGTCACCATCACCACGGTCTGCCCCAACTCCCGTACGGAGCTGCGCAGGAAGCCCAGCACCTCGGCGCCCGAGCGCGAGTCCAGGTTTCCGGTCGGCTCGTCACCGAAGACGATCTCGGGCCGGGAGGCCAGCGCGCGGGCCACGGCGACCCGCTGCTGCTGACCGCCGGAGAGCTGCGCGGGCCGGTGACCCAGCCGATCGGACAGGCCCACCCTGTCGATGACCCTGCGCACCCACTCCTCGTCGGGCTTGCGCCCCGCGATGTCCATGGGCAGGG
>NZ_WWIQ01000059.1:172759-221334 GCF_009862985.1 Streptomyces sp. SID5464
AGACGAAGCCGATCTTGTCCCGCCGCAGCCGCGTGAGCTGCTTGTCCTTGAGCGAGCCCAGCTCGGTGTCACCGATGCGGACCGAGCCGCCGGTGAAGGTGTCGAGCCCGGCCACGCAGTGCATCAGCGTCGACTTGCCCGAGCCCGACGGCCCCATGATCGCGGTGTACTCGCCCTGGTGGAAGTTCACGGTGACGTGGTCCAGGGCGACCACCCGGGTCTCGCCCTGTCCGTACACCTTGGACAGCTCCGCGGCGCGTGCGGCCACCGCGGTGGCGCGGCGAGCGGTGGGTGTGGTGATCACGGGGGGCTCCTGTCGGGCACTGTGCTTCGAGGGCCCCACCATCCTCCGCGCCGATGATCCGCAGGGCGTCCCTCCGCATGCCCGTTTCCGGGACGGCCGAAAGTGCGACCGGGGGCCGGCCCGTCCCCCGGAAGTATGACGAGACGCCTACCCGCGAGGGGGCCGGGGCCGGACGTCGACCGGACGCTACTCGTCGGAGAGCGTGAGGTCGGGGACCCGCCAGGCCGCCAGCGCGAAGGCGGCCAGGGACACCGCGGCGCCGGTGAGGAAGACGAGGCGCATCGAGGTGACGTAGCCCTCCAGGAACGGCAGTGCCGCGCTCGGGTCGAGGGTGCGCAGGAAGGCGGAGTCCTCCAGGTTGACGCCGCCACCGGGCCGTAGGACGCCCGTCAGGGCGTGCGCGTTGTCGGGCTGGGCCAGGAGATGGCGGTAGGCCGGGTCGCGGCGGGCCTCGGCCAGCCGCCCGGCGATGCTGCCGGCCGCCGTGGTGAACAGGATCGACAGGAACGCCGCGGTGCCGACCGTGCCGCCGTTGGAGCGGAAGAAGTTGACGGACGCCGTCGCCGCGCCCATGTCCGTACGGGGCACCTCGCTCTGCGCGAGCGTGGTCAGCGTCTGCATCGACGCGCCGAGCCCCGCGCCCATCAGGACCATGCCGAGCGCCGGGTGCCACAGCGGGCTGTCCACGCGCAGCGTGGCGAACACGAGCATCGCGGCGGTGAACGAGCCGACACCGGCGACGAGATGGACCTTGAACCGGCCGGTCCGGGCGATCATCCGGCCCGTCAGCAGAGTCACCGCGAGGTTCGCGGCGACCGTGGGCAGGGTGGCCAGGCCCGCCTCGATGGGGCTCATGCCGCGCACGAGCTGGAGATAGAGCGGCAGCGTCGTCATCGCGCCGAACATGCCGATGCCGACGACGAAGTGCAGCCCGACGCCCAGCCGGAAGGTCCGGATGCGGAACAGGCGCGGAGGCAGCAGCGCGGCGTCGCCCGACCGCCGCTCCACCACGACGAACACCGCCAGCCCCGCCACGCCGATCGCGTACATCGACAGGGCCCGGGGCGAGTCCCAGCCCCAGGTGCGGCCCTGCTCGGCGACCGTCAGCAGCGGCACCAGTCCCACGGCCAGGGCGAGCGCCCCCGCGTAGTCCAGCCGGTGCCGCACCCGCCGGTGCGGGAAGCGCAGCACGCGCACGATCGCCACCGCGGCCGCGGCGGCGAGCGGCACGTTGATCAGGAAGATCCAGCGCCAGCCGGCTGTCCCGAGCAGGTCGGCCCGGTCCGCGAACGCGCCGCCCACCAGCGGCCCGACGATGCTGGCGCCGCCGAACACGGCCATGAAGTAGCCCTGGTAGCGACCCCTTTCGCGCGGGCTGGTGATGTCGGCGACGATCGTCATCGCCAGCGACATCAGCCCGCCGCCGCCGAGACCCTGTACGGCGCGGAACGCCGCGAGTTCGTAGATCGACGTGGCGCATCCGCACAGCAGCGAGCCGACGGTGAACAGGGCGATCGCGGCGAGGTAGACGGGCCTGCGGCCGTGGATGTCGGAGAGCTTGCCGTAGAGCGGCGTAGCGATGGTGGCGGTGATGAGGTACGCGGTGGTCACCCATGCCTGGGCGGTCAGCCCGTGCAGGTCGTCGGCGATGGTCCGCAGCGCCGACGAGACCACCGTCTGGTCCAGCGCCCCCAGGAACATGCCGAGCACCAGCCCGGACATGACGGTGGTGATCTGCCGGTGACTGAGCCGCGGGGGCAGGTCCCCGGCCGCGCCCTGTTCTTGGGTGTCGGAGAAGGTCACGTGTCGTCCTCGGGGTGGGGGCGGGTACGGCGCTCGGGCACGGGCCGCCCCGGGGTTCCGGGGCGGCCCGCGCCGGGCCGGGGTCGGCCGGCCGGGGCGGCTAGCCGGCGAGGCCGGCCAGGTCGTCGACCGCCTGCTCGACATCCGGCAGCGTCAGCATCGCGAGCTGGGCCGACCGGGCCCGCGCCCGGGGCTCGGGATCGGCGAGGAGCTTGCGGCACACGTCGGCGATGCCGGCCGCGCTGCGGTCCGCTATGTGACGGCCCAGGCCCAGCTCCTCCACGCGCTCCGCGTTGGCGGGCTGGTCCCCGAAGTGCGGCAGGACCGCCAGCGGCGTGCCCGTGCGCATGGCCTCGCGGATGCTGTTGAAGCCGCCGTGGGTGATGAACAGGTCGACCGACTCCAGCAGCAGCGGCTGCGGCACCCGCTCGGCGACGTGGACGTGCCCGGGCAGCCCCTCGGTGTCCACCGCCAGCCCGGACGTCGACACGACCACCGTGCAGTCGTCCAGCTCGGCCGCCGCCCTCACGATCGCGTGCAGGCTCTCGGCGGCGTCCGGCAGCTTCACGGGCAGAGTCGTTTCGCGGTCCTCCATCCGCGCACGCATCTTCGGCAGGGCGGTACCGATCGCGGCGTACACCAGCGGCCGGTCCGTGGGCAGTCCGGCGGCCCACTCCGGCAGCACCACGCCGCGCTCGACGTCCACCGTCTGCCGGTACGCCCAGGTCCTGGGCAGGTGCCGGGCGAACGAGAAGGCGGACGGCACGTAGTCGACACGCCCGTGCGGCACGAGGGACAGCGGGTCGTCCCGCACGGGCAGTTCCAGCTCCTCGCGCCGCTGGTTCAGCTGCGGCAGCACCTCGGCGGGGTCCAGGACGTTGCTGAACCCGGAAGGCGTCGGCAACTGCGGTACGCCGAGCAGTTCGGCGGTGAGCACCGCGGCCATGTCCATACCGTCCCGCAGGATCACATCGGGCCGGAAGTCCCGGGCGAGGGGGAGCAGGATGTCCAGGTGCGGTTTGATTCCCGGCCCGGCCACGTTGCGCATCAGCAGCCGGGCCAGCGCGTCCGTCGGTTCCGTCAGGTCGGGGGTTTCGTCGAGCTCGGCGAGGTACGGGCCCATCGCGGCGAGCGGATCGAACTCCGGTAGAACGGCGTTCACCTGCACGTCGTCGTCACGGAAGACGGGGACGAGGGCCTCGGTGGTGACCACCAGCACCTGGTGCCCGGCCTTGGCGAGGGCGCGCAGCAGGGGAAGCTGAGCGCGGCCGTGGGAGGGACTGCCGAGCGTGGTGCACAGAACCCGCATGGGGTGAGCCTTTCTCTCTGGATTCTTCTCGGACTCTTCTTCTGGGATTCGCCCATTCCGGCGGCCTTCGGCCCGGCGGACTGCTCTGAACCCGTTTCCGAGGCGGGGAGGAGATGTCACGCCACCCGCGTCGGTGCCTCCGCGCGCCCGATGCCCTGCCGACGCAGCCCGGCCCGCGCGAGCCGGTCTGCGTCCAGCAGGTTGCGGAAGTCGTGGACCTCCCGGCCGGACATGCGCGCCGCGATCGCCGCCCAGTCGAGGTCGCGCAGCTCCGGCCACTCGGTGAGGACGAGACAGGCCGCTGCCCCCTCCGCCGCCCGCACCGGGTCGTCGACGAGCTCGACCAGATCGCTCAGGTCGGGCCGCTCCTCGCGCAACGCCGGGTCGTACGCCGTGAGTTCGGCGCCGCGCTCGCGCAGCAGCCGGGCGACGGAAAGTGCGGGGGAGTCGCGCAGATCCGAGGTGCCGGCCTTGAAGGTCAGGCCGTACAGGGCCAGTCGTACACCGCGCAGCGAGCCGTCGCCGCCGCGTCCGCACGCGGCGGCGACCCGTTCGACGAGCTGCTGCTGGTGGGTGACGTTGGTCTCGATGGTGGCGCGCAGCAGGGGGAAGTCGACCCCGGCCAGCTCGCACACGGTCAGCAGGGCGTGGGTGTCCTTGGGCAGACAGGAACCGCCCCAGCCGGGCCCGGGCCGCAGGAACGCGGAGCCGATGCGCGGGTCCCGGCCGATGCCCTCGGTGACATCGTTGATGTCGGCGCCGAAGCGTTCGCAGACGGTGGCGAGGTTGTTGGCGAAGGACAGCTTCATCGCGAGGAAGAAGTTCGCCGCGTACTTGGTCAGTTCGGCGCTGGCGGGGTCGGTGAGCACCAGCGGCGCGTCCAGTCCGGCGTACAGATCGGCCACGCGCCGGGCGGCGTCCCGGTCCGCGGCGCCGATCACGATCCGGTCGGGGTGCAGGAAGTCCTGGACGGCGCGGCCCTCGCGCAGGAACTCCGGGTTGCTCACCACAGCCACGTCGTCCCGGCCGAGCAGCGCGGCGACTCGCTCGCTCGTTCCGACCGGCACGGTCGACTTGTTGACGACGACACAGCCGGTCGGCAGCACGTCGCGGATCTGCGCGGCCACGGCCTCCACGGCGGCGAGATCCGCGGCGCCGCCCGCCCCCATGGGCGTGGGCAGGCACAGGAACACGACCTCGGCCTCGGCCACGGCGGCCGCGGTGTCGCCGGTGAAGTCGAGCCGGGCGGCGTCCAGGGCGTCCCGGACGGTCCCGGGCAGACCGGGCTCCAGAATGTCCACGCGGGCCTCGCGCAGTCGCTCGACCTTGTGCGGGTCGGCGTCCGCGCACACCACGGAGTGCCCAAGGGAGGCCAGACAGGCGCCGGTTGTCAGTCCGACGTAGCCGGTTCCGATCACGGCGACACGTCGAGCAGGCACAGAGGATCACCTTTTTCCGGTCGGTGGGGGCGCCCGCGTGCGACGGCCGAGGAACGTGCGAGGGCGCGCTCGATCGCGTCGTGCGGCGGACCTGGAAGGGCCGACTCCGTCGTACGGCCCGGGCAGAGCGAGGACTCAAGTCATCGATCGTTGACCTGAGTCAGGTATCGCATGGGGCGAGAACGTAAGTCAACGATTGATGACATCGGTCGGTGACTTTGAGACAGTCGCCGCAGACTGGAACATGGGCGGATGGCCAGAGGGCCGTGAACCACGGAGGTGCGGTACGTGACCGGAGTACAGAACGGCGAGGCGGCCAAGGCGGTGGCCCGCAGGCCCGCCCACAAACGCTCGGCCTCGGCGACGCGCACCGCGCTGCGGGCCGCAGCGGCCTTCCGTTTCGGCAAGTACGGCTACGAGGGCACCAGCGTGCGCGACATCGCGGGCGACGTGGGGGTGGACGCCGCCCTCGTCTACCGCTACTTCGGCTCGAAAGAAGCGCTGTTCAACGACGTATCGGGCACCGGCAAGATGTTCGAGCCGCTGCTGAACGAGCCGGTCGAGGCGATCCCCGACTGGTTCTGCGCGCTGCTCATGGGGCAGCCGAGGGAGGGCGACTTCCCGCATCCGGTGCTGTCCGTGCTGAGGTCTTCCGGTCGTGACGAGGCGGTGGCGCGGCTGCGGGCGGATTTCACGGAAGTGTTCTCCCGCCGTCTGGCCGCCCGCCTCGACGGCCCTGACGCCGACCTGAGGGCGGAACTCCTGGCGGCCTGGATGCTCGGCACCAGCCTGATGCGCACGGAGATACGCCCACCCGCCCTCGTCTCGGCCCCGGACGCCACGCTGGAGCGCTACCTGCGCGCGGGCATCGAGGTCCTGCTGGGCCCGGCGCAGGAAGACGACGACCGGACGGCCGGGGGCGAGGGACGCGCCGTCGGCGACGACTGACCCGCGGAAAAGGAGAAGACAGTCCGGTCATGAGTTTCTTCGGCGGGGTCGACGACCTTGAACTCTTCCTCTCGCGCAGCCGCGTCCTGACCGTCGCTTCGGTGCCGGCCTGTCTCGGCGCCACGGTCTTCCTCATGAAGGAAGAGGGCTGGCGCTTCAGCCTTCTCCTGGGGCTCCTCCTGCCGCTGATCGCCGCATACCTGGGGGTCCGCGGCAGCCGGGAGATCCGTGCGGGCATGGCGGCCGCGGGGCTCGCCCTCGCCGCCGCCACACTGCCGTTGACGTTCGTCCTGGCGTCGATCGAGGGCTCGTGACGCCGATCGACCTCTTCCCTGCGGAGGTCCCTCAGCGGCGTCGGGGCTGAAGATCCCGCCTGCACACCCGAGATTGAATCGATTCAAGCAGATCTCCGGAAGCTCGATCCGCGCAGTCCCTCTCCTCTCCCCTCCTCGCCGCACTCCGTGACGGTCCCCTCGATGCAGTACCTCTCCCGCCGGCGAACCGGCGGCGTCCGCCGCGGAGTCCGAGCCCTGGACCGCGAAATGACCAGCAACTCACCCCGGAGAACGCCGACTGGGTCACCGACACCCTCACCTCCGCCAGGGGCGGCTGTCTGCGCCTGCGCGCCACCGGGCTGGGCGCCCCCGCCGTCGACGAGACGGCCAAGTACCGCTTGCAACACGCCGAGATACGCGTCGACTGGCGGCCGTCGGACGCGTGCCCCGGCCCGGTGGGACCGCCTACGCCGGGGCCGGGGCCGGGTCCGGCCCCGCCTGGTCGACGCTGATCCGCGAGATGGGGCCGAGGGCGGCGAAGGTGGTGTTGTCGTATCCGGCGACGGAGATGTCACCGGGGACCGGCGGTCCGGCCTCGGTGACGGCTTCGAGCGAGGCGCCCTCGGCGTCGCCGTCCGCCACCGTGTCGTACAGCGGAGTGCCGCGGTCGATCACCGCGTCGGTGACCTGGGCCTCCGCCTGCGCGTGCGGCCGGTAGCCGAGTTCGTCGATCGCCCGGCGCACCTCGGCGCGCATCTGGGGGCTGGGTGCCGTAGGCGCCGCGCAGCGTGCCGGGCCTCTTGACGTCACTCAGGCCTCTCCCTAGGGTCGGGCCACCACGCCTTTGGGAAACGTTACCCAAAACGCCGATTTGAATCGATTCAGAGAGACTGCCGTGCCCAGCCGGTCTTCGACCCTCCCGGCCGATGACCGGAGAACCGAAAGGAAGCAGGTGTGAGGCATGAGGAGCGCAGTGCGGACGGCGCCGACCGAGAGGCCGGCGCGGGAGAGCTTCCCCGCGCGCACGGCGTGGCGGTGCGTCGTCGAACCGTGCTCGCCGCGGCGGCCGGTGCCGTGTCGGTAGGGGCCGGTGCCACGGGAGCCGGCACGAGCGCGGCGGCGGAGTCGTCCCGCCCTCCGGAACGCGGCACGGTGTGGGGGCTGACCGTCGAACACCGCACCGACCCTCTCGGCATGGACGCGAACAGGCCGCGCTTCGGATGGCGCATGCGGTCGGAGACCCGCGGCCGGAGCCAGGGGGCGTACCGGATCCTCGTGGCGAGCTCGCCCGACAAGCTCTCCACCGCCCGCGCGGACCTCTGGGACAGCGGGCGCGTCCGCTCCTCCGATTCCGTGGCCGTCCGCTACGAGGGCGAGCCGCTCGGCGCCTCGACCCGCTACCACTGGACCGTCACCGTCTGGGACACCGAGGACCGTCCGGTCGGGGTCGCGTCCCCGTCCACCTTCGAGACCGGCCTGATGAGCACCGACGGCGTGACCGGATGGGACGGCGCGCAATGGATCGGCATGAAGGGGAAAGCCCCCGGCTCGGCCGGCGCTCCCTTGCTGCGGAACGAGACACCCCTCACGACCGACGGCCGGCGGCAGGTGCGCGAGGCCCGGCTCTACGCCTCGGCCCTCGGTGTCTACGACGCCCACGTCAACGGAGAGCACGTCACCGTTCCGCAGGACGGCGGCACGACGATCGAACTGCTGCCCCCGGGCTGGACCAACTACGACGCGCGCGTCAGCTACCTGACGTACGACGTGACGCACCTCGTGACGCGGCAGCGGACCGTCACCCTCGCCTTCGTCCTGGGCAACGGCTGGTACAACGGCCGTGTCTCCGAGGGCAGCACGTACTACTCGCAGGACGGCAACGCGCTGGCGGTGAAGGCCAAGCTGCTCGTCCGGTACACCGACGGCACGGAGCAGACGGTCGTCACCGAGCCGGACGGAAGCTGGAAGGCCACGGACACCGGCCCCTACCGGGCCGACGACATCTACGACGGCCAGACCTACGACGCCCGGAGGGAACTGCCCGGCTGGACGGCGCCCGGATTCGACGACAGCGCGTGGTCGGACGTGGAACGCGTCGCCTTCGACGACAGGTACTCGGACGCGCGGCTCATCGCCTACCCGGCCGAGACGGCGCGTCTGATGCCGCAGTGGGACCGCAGGCCGCGGTCGATCACCGTCGCCACCGGAGTCACCGGCCAGGACGGCCGCCCCAACGGCAAGGGACGCATCGTCGTGGACCCCGCCCGGACGGTGACCGACCCGGAGCGGGCGGCCTCCGCCTCCGTCACCATCGGCAGCGGCGAGACCGCCGTCTTCGACCTCGGCCAGAACATGGTCGGCGTCGCCCGCTACGGCCTGCGCGGCCCGGCCGGAACCCGGGTCGAGTTCAGGTTCGGCGAGATGCTCAACGACGACAGCGCCGGCGCGGACGGCCCCGAGGGCTCCGTCTACCGGGCCAACCTCCGCAGTGCCAAGGCCACCAGCACGTACATCCTCAAGGGCGACCCGCACGGCGAGACCCATCAGGACGCCCTGACCTTCTACGGCTTCCGCTACGTCTCCGTCACCGCGACGGACACCGTCACGATCACCGGTCTGACCGGCAAGGTCGCCACGTCCGCGATCCGCGAGACCGGCACCCTCACCACCGACGATCCCGACATCGACCAGCTGGTGAGCAACATCCGGTGGGGCCAGCGCGGCAACTACCTCTGGGTGCCCACCGACTGCCCGCAGCGCGACGAACGCCTCGGCTGGACCGGCGACACCCAGGTCTTCGCCACGACCGGCCTGTTCAACGCCGACGCCGGCGCCTTCCTCGGCCACTTCCAGGACACCGTCGTCGACTCCCAGGCCGGCTACGGCACGGACGGAGCACAGTTCACCGGCGTGGCTCCCGGCGGCCGGTACAACTTCCCCGGGGGCGGCAGCGGCTGGGCGGACTGCGGTGTGATCGTCCCGTGGACCGTGTGGCAGATGACGGGTGACGCGACCATCGTCGAGGACAACTGGCCGGCGATGACCCGCTACCTGGACTGGATCCACGAGCAGACCGGCGACACCTACGCCGGACAGGGCTCCCTCACGGGCGACTGGCTGGCACCGCAGAAGACCAGCGCCCAGCTCATGAGCGACGTCTACTACGGCTACTCCGCGCGGCTGATGGCACAGATGGCCCGGGCGATCGGACGGACGGCGGAGGCGGAGGAGTACCAGCGCCTCTTCGGGCGCATCAGGCAGGCGTTCATCAGCACGTACCTGAGTACCTCGGACGGCCGGGTCACGGTGCGGTCCAGCCTGGGCGAGGCCTCCCCGATCGAGCCGGGCGCCGACCCCGACCAGAAGACGGAGGACAACAGCCAGACAGCGCTGCTGTGGGTCCTCAAGCTCGGGTTCTACGAGACGCAGGAACAACGCCGGGCACTCATCGGGCACTTGGCCGACAACATCGGCAACGACGCGGCCTACAAGGCGGCGCACCCGGACAGCAGCCGGGTCCGGTATGCCGAGAACACCCTGTCCGTGGGCTTCCTCGGCGTCAACGTCCTCGCCCCCGTCCTCAGCGACGAGGGCCGCGTCGACCTGGCCTACGGGCTGCTGCACCAGGACGCCCTGCCGTCCTGGCTGTACTCGGTGCGCAACGGCGCCACCACGGTCTGGGAGCGCTGGAACTCCTACTCCGACGACGCCGGCTTCGGCCCGGTCAGCATGAACTCCTTCAACCACTACGCCTACGGCGCGATCATGGAGTGGATGTACACGCACATGGCCGGCATCGCCCCCGACCCGGACAGCCCCGGCTTCCGGCACTTCCTGCTCCGGCCCCACCTCGACCCCACGGGCAGGATCAGGCGGGTGGCGGGCTCCCACGAGTCGCCGTACGGCGAGATCAGGAGTGCGTGGGAGGTCGTCGAGGAGGGCCGGACCCTGGTGTACGACGCCGCCGTGCCCGCCAACACAGAGGCGACCCTGCGCCTTCCGGCGGTCTCCGCCGACGCCGTCCGCGAGGGACGCACCCCGCTGGCCCGGGTGCCCGGAGTGCGTTTCCTCGGAGCCGCCGACGGGGTCTGCACCTACCGCCTGCCGTCCGGGCGGTACCGGCTGTCCGCCGCGCTGCGCTGACAGCCCGGCGCACTTGAGTGAAGATATATTCATTATTAATTTAAACAGCTACGGTGGGTGCAGCAGGTCGAGCGCAGGCAGCGGAGGGGAGAGGCGCGGGATGACGGAATGCCGCAGGACGGCGGGGCGCGGTCGCAGCGGGCGACCCGGACGCCGCCCAAGACCTGGCGGCCGTACGGGCGCGCGAACATCAGGACGATGCACACGACACGCAGCCGGAGGAAGCTCCTTGAAGATAACCGGACTTGAGACGTTCCTCGTCGCTCCGCGCTGGCTGTTCCTGCGCGTCACCACCGACGAGGGCATCACCGGATGGGGCGAGCCCGTGATCGAGGGCCGCGCCGAGACGGTGCGCGCGGCCGTCCACGAACTGGCCGACTATCTCGTCGGCCGGGACCCGCTGCGCATCGAGGACCACTGGCAGGTGCTCACCAAGGGCGGCTTCTACCGCGGCGGCCCCATCCTCTCCAGCGCCGTCGCCGGCATCGACCAGGCCCTGTGGGACATCGCAGGCAAGACCTACGGCGTCCCGGTGCACCGCCTCCTCGGCGGCCCGGTACGGGACCGCGTCCGGATGTACGCCTGGATCGGCGGAGACCGCCCGAGCGACGTGGCGGAGCTCGCCGGAGAACAGGTGAAGGCCGGCTTCACCGCCGTGAAGATGAACGCCTCGGCCGAACTCGCACCGATCGACACCCCGGCCCGCACCGCCGAGGTCGTCGAGCGGGTCGCGGCCGTCCGCGAAGTGCTGGGCGACGAGCGGGACATCGCCGTCGACTTCCACGGCCGTGTCTCCACCGCCACGTCACGCCGCCTGCTGCCGCTGCTGGAACCCCTGCACCCGCTGTTCGTCGAGGAGCCCGTGCTGCCGGAACACTCGGGCCACCTGCGCAGCCTGGTAGAGTCCACGAGCATCCCGCTCGCCACCGGCGAACGCCTCTACTCCCGCTGGGACTTCCGCGAGGTCATGACCAGCGGCATCGCCGTCGCCCAGCCCGATCTCTCGCACGCCGGCGGCATCTCCGAGGTCCGCCGCATCGCGGCCATGGCCGAGACGTACGATGTCGCCCTGGCGCCCCACTGCCCGCTCGGCCCGATCGCCCTGGCCGCCAGCCTCCAGATCGCCTTCTCCGTGCCGAACTTCCTCATCCAGGAACAGAGCATGGGCATCCACTACAACCAGCAGTGCGACCTGCTGGAGTACGTGATGGACCCCGAACCCTTCCGTTTCGAGGGCGGCCACGCCGTCCGCGGGTCCCGCCCGGGTCTCGGCGTCGAGATGGACGAGAAGGCCGTACGCCGCGCCGCCGAAGCCGGACACCGCTGGCGCAACCCCGTATGGCGAGGCGCCGACGGCGCGTTCACCGAATGGTGAGCAGCACCAGGCCACCGCACCCCACGCCCCAAGGAGGGCCCCCTCACATGAACCTGGTGGAATCGCTCCGCGCCCACCGCCTGCTGGCGATCGTGCGCGGCAAGGACCCCGCCGCGGCACTGCGCACCGTCCGGACCCTCGCCGCGGAGGGCATCGCGGCCGTCGAGGTCTCGCTGACCACCGCCGACGCCCTGACCGTGATCCGGCAGGCGCGCACCGAACTGGGCCCCGACGCACTCCTCGGCGCCGGCACCGTCCGCTCGGCCGCCGACGCCGAACGAGCCGTGGACGCCGGTGCCTCGTACCTCGTCACCCCGGCACTGGTCGACGGACTCGAGCCCTACGGCATACCCGTGCTGATGGGCGCCCTGACACCGACCGAGATCGAACTCGCCCTCACGCGGGGCGCCGACGCGATCAAACTCTTCCCCGGCTCTTTCGGCGGCCCCGGCTATCTGCGGGCCCTGCGCGACCCGTTCCCCGAGGTGCCGTTCGTGCCCGTCGGCGGAGTGGACGCGGCAGCCGCCCGCGCCTACCTGGACCGGGGCGCCATCGCCGTCGGTGTCGGCTCACCGCTCGTCGGGGACGCGGCCGACGGCGGCGACGTGGACGAACTCCGCGCCCGCACGGCCGTGTTCCGCAAGGTGATCGCGGGGGAGACGCCGTGACGGCACCGGAGCCCCGGACCCCGCCCGACGTGGTGACCTTCGGCGAGACGATGGCGGCGCTGCGGGCCCAGGGCGCGCTGCGTCTCGGCGGCAGTCTCGGCCTGTCCGTGGCGGGAGCCGAGTCCAACGTCGCCATCGGCCTCGCCCGGCTGGGACACCGGGTGCGCTGGGCCGGGCGGGTCGGTGCGGACGAACTCGGCGCGCTGGTGCTGCGCACGCTCCGCGCCGAGGGCATCGACACCGGCCACGCGGTCACCGACGACACCGGCCGCCCCACGGGTCTGCTCCTGACCGAACCCCGCCTGGGCACCCTCACCCGCGTCAGCTACTACCGCGCCGGTTCGGCGGGTTCGGCCCTCTCCCCGGCCGACGTACTGCCCGCACTGGCGCCCGGATCCCGCGTCCTGCATCTGACCGGCATCACCCCGGCGCTCGGCCCGTCGGCGGCCGAGGCCACCCTGGCCGCCGCCACGGCAGCGCGCGAGTCCGGCATCACCGTGTGCCTCGACGTCAACCACCGTTCCCGGCTGTGGTCCGCCGACCGCGCCCGCACGGCCCTGCGGTCGATACTGGCCCACGTCGACCTGCTCATCGCCTCCGAGGACGAACTGCCGCTGGTGCTGGAACGGTCCGACGCGGGCGAGTCGGAGGCCGTGGACAGTCTCCTGTCCGCTGGCGTCCGTGAGGTGGTCGTCAAGCGGGGCGCGAGGGGCGCGACGAGCTTCACCGCCGACGGGGCGACCGACCGCGCCGCCCGACGGGTCGAGGCGGTCGATCTGGTCGGTGCGGGCGACGCCTTCGTGGCCGGATACCTGTCCGGACTCCTGGCCGGCGCGGACATCCCCGCCCGTCTGCACCGGGCCGTCACCACCGCCGCCTTCGCCGTCGCCACCCGGGGCGACTGGGAGGGCCTGCCGACGCAGGACGAACTCGGCCTGTTCGACGAGCCCGACGGCACGACCATCCGCTGAGCCGGGAGACCGGACATGACAGCAACGGCACAACCGGTGACCGTCTTCGTGGACGGCTCCTGGCGGGGCCGATGCTGACGGCGACATCGCCGGAGCGGGGTGGACGACTCGATGAGGGCATCGAGCATGGTGTGGACGACGTAAGGAGATGGGACGGACATGGCATTGGTTCTGGTGACCGGGGCGGCCGGCGGGCTCGGGCGCAACACGGCGGACGCGCTGGCCGCCGGGGGGCACGACGTGGTCGTCCACGTCCGCAACCGGGCCCGGCTCACCGACGCGGACGACACCGCCCGGTGGACGGGCGTCGTCACCGGGGACCTGGCCGACCTGGACGAGATCCGCGGCGTCGCCCGGCAGGCCGCCGGGTTCGGCCGCTTCGACGCCGTCATCCACAACGCCGGCGTCATGCACAGCCCGGAGGACGTCACCGTCAACACGGTCGCGCCGTACATGCTGACGGCCCTGATGGACAAGCCGGCCCGGCTCATCTACCTCAGCAGCTCCATGCACCGCACCGGCTCCACCGACCTGCGACGTCTGGCCGTCGGATCCGCTTCCTACGACGACACCAAACTCTGGGTCACCACTCTCGCGCTCGCCGTCGCCTCCCGCTGGGAAGGAACCTCCAGCCATGCGGTCGACCCCGGGTGGGTCCCCACCCGTATGGGCGGTCGCGGCGCACCCGACGATCTGACCGCCGGGCACGAGACACAGGCATGGCTCGCCACCCACCACGACGTGACCCCGAGCACCGGCGGCTACTGGTACCACCGGCAGACCCGGACGCCACACCCCGCCACGCGGGACGAACGGTTCCAGGCCCAGCTCGTCCACGCCCTGGAGAGGCACACGGGCGTCGCGCTCGACTGACCCGCTGCCCTTCCCGGCAGGCCCGCGATCGGCTCCGGCCCCGCCGCCTCGGAGCCGGCTGTCACAGGCCCGGGCCCTGCCCTGTCTCTCTGGTGAGTCAACCCCTCAGCGAAACGGAGACAGTGATGAAGATCGTGGTCGTCGGCGGTACCGGGCTCATCGGCTCGCAGGTCGTCGCGCTGCTGCGCGAAAAGGGGCACGACGCCGTGGCCGCCGCTCCCTCCACTGGTGTCGACACCCTCACCGGCGAGGGACTGGCCGAGGCCCTCAAGGGCGCGGACGTGGTCGTGGACGTGTCGAACTCGCCGTCCTTCGACACCGAGCCGGCGCTGGACTTCTTCACCCGCTCGGCACGGAACCTGTTCGCCGCCGAGAAGGAGGCCGGCGTCCGCCACCACGTCGGGCTCTCCATCGTCGGTGTCGACCAGGTGCCCGGCTACGGCTACTACCAGGCCAAGGTCGCCCAGGAGAACGCCGTGCGCGGCAGCGGCGTGCCCTTCAGCATCGTGCGCGCCACCCAGTTCTTCGAGTTCGTCGCCCCGGTGATGAACATGTCCACCGAGGGCACTCAGGTGCGCCTGCCGTCCACGCGACTGCGCCCGATCGCCTCCGCCGACGTCGCGGCGGCCGTCGCCGAGGCGGCCCAGGGCGCACCGTCGAACGGCATCCGGAACATCGCCGGACCCGAAGTGCACGGGCTCGACCGGCTGGGTGAGCTCACCCTGGCCGCGAAGCCGGACGGCCGCACCGTCGTCACCGACGAGACCGCCGGCCTCTTCGCGGGCATGCCCGACGTGCTCACCGGCGACGGCACCGCGCACCACGCGTCCACCCGCTACGAGGAGTGGCTCAAGCAGAACTGACCCAAGGGGCTACGGGCGGTCGGTGAGCCTGCGCGCCGACCGCTCGTACGCCCTCAGCTTCTCCGGTGTCAGGACCCAGTAGAGCCCGTCGATGCCACCGGGCCCCACGGTGGCGCTCACCAGGGCGACGGCGGCCCCGTCCCGGGCGAGCAGCAGGCTGGGCCGCCCGTTCGCCTCGACGATGACGTACTCGGCTCCGGGGAAGAACTTCCGGGCGAAGGCGGTGACCCTGGCCACGCGCTCGGGCCCCGCGATCTCCAGACGTGCCACGCCGCGCATGCCGTTGCCGTCCGCGTAGGCGACGACGTCGGCCGACAGCACGTCCTCCAGCGCCGCGACATCACCGTGCCGCGCGGCGGCGACGAAGGCTTCGAGCAGGCGCCGGTGCTGAGCCGAGTCGACCGGTTCACGGCGCTCGGCGGACAGGCGCTTGCGGGCCCGGCTGACGATCTGCCGCGTGTTGGCCTGGCTCAGCTGGAGCATGCCCGCGATCTCGTCGTACGCGTAGTCGAACGCCTCCCGCAGCACATAGGCCGCCCGCTCCACAGGGTTCAGCCGCTCCAGGACCAGCAGCACGGCCAGCTCCAGCGCCTCGCCCCGCTCCGCGCCGACCTGCGGATCCACACTGGTGTCCACCGGCTCCGGCAGCCACGGCCCCACATAGGCCTCGCGGCGGACCCGCGCCGACTGGGCCACGTTGATCGCCAGACGCGTGGTGATCTTCGCCAGGAACGCCCCGTGATCCAGCACCGCGCTCCGGTCGGCGTCCTGCCAGCGCAGCCATACCTCCTGCACCACGTCCTCGGCCTCGGACACACTGCCCAGAACGCGGTAGGCGATACCGAACAGCCGTGGACGCTGGCGCTCGAACGCGTCCGCCGCCGCGCCCAGCGCGCCGTCGGTGAGGGGCTGTCCCTGGTCCATGCTGCCGATGCCTCCGCGGTCGACCGTCGTGCCTCAGACAGTACGTCCCCCGGCGCGCTCGCATCCGGCACCCCGTCCACGGCGTACCCGCTTCCGGACGACGCGCCCGGCCGGCGTCCGTCTAGGCCTCGTACCGCGGGGTCCACTGCGTCTTCGCGATCGCCTCACGCAGTTCCTCCTCGGTCGCCCCCGGGGCCACTCCGTCCTCGACGGCGGCGAGAGCCGCGGCCAGGGCGATCTCGCGAGCGGACTCGCGCATCCCGGACAGGGGCGGCAGCAGCGGTACCGGACCGTCCGCGCCGTGTGCCGCCCGCACCGCGCACTCGGCGACGGCCCGGGCGGCGGCCACCATCATGCGGTCGGTGACGCGTGTGGCCCGGCTCGCCGTCACCGCCAGGCCCATGGCCGGGAAGACGTACACGTTGTTCGACTGCGCCACCGGCACCTCGTGCCCGTCCACCGTGAGCGGCGGGAAGGGCGAGCCGGTGGCGATCAGCGCCCGGCCGTCGGTCCAGCGGGTGAGATCCGCCGGATCGGCCTCGGAGTGGGAGGTGGGGTTGGAGAGCGGGAAGATGACGGGGCGTTCGCAGGTCGAGCCCATCTGCCGCACGATCTCCTCGGTGAACGCGCCATGAGCCGTCGACAGCCCGATGAGCGCCGTCGGCCCGACACGGCGCACCACCTCGGCGAGGCCGGTGCCGTCCCAGTCGGTCACCTCGCCGTCGTCGCGCGCGAACATCCGCTGCTGCGGCGTCAGTTCCGTGCGCGACCGCACCAGCAGGCCGTCGACGTCGAGGATCCAGAACCGTGCCGTGGCCTCGTCCTCGGACAGGCCCTCCTCGATCATGGCCGTCCGGATCATGTCGGCGACACCGATGGCGGCCGACCCCGCCCCCAGGATCACCAGGCGCTGGTCGGGCAGCGGGGTGCCGGAGACGTTCGCCGCGGTGGACAGGGCGCCGAGCGTGACGGCCGCCGTGCCCTGGATGTCGTCGTTGAAGGTGAGCAGCCGCTCCCGGTAGCGGGCGAGGATCGGGTGCGCGTGGGCGGTGGCGAAGTCCTCCCACTGCAGGAGCGTGCCGGGGAGCTCCGCCTCCACCGCCGAGACGAAGGCCTCGATCATCTCGTCGTAGTCCGCGCCGGTCAGCCTGCGGGCGCGCCGGCCGAGGTAGCGCGGGTTGCCGAGCAGGTCCTCGTTGTCGGTGCCGACGTCCAGCAGGATCGGCAGGGTGCGGGCGGGGTGGATGCCGCCGATCGCCGTGTAGAGGCTGAGCTTGCCGATCGGGATGCCCATCCCGCCGACGCCCTGGTCGCCCAGGCCGAGGATGCGCTGCCCGTCGGTGACGACGATGACGTCCACGTCCTTGTCGCGGTGTGGGCGGTTGCGCAGGATGTCCCGGAAGCGGTGCCGGTCCTCCCACGTCAGGAACAGCCCGCGCGGCCGCCGGTAGATCTCGCTGAAACGCTGACAGGCCTCACCGACCGTCGGCGTGTAGACGATGGGCAGCAGCTCCTCCAGGTACTCGGTGACCAGGCGGTGGAAGAGCACCTCGTTGGTGTCCTGGAGCTGGCGCAGGTAGATGTGCCGGTTGAGGGGCTTGTCGTAGCCGTGGAACGCCTCGTAGGCGCGGGCGACCTGTTCGTCCAGGGTCTCCACGGCGGGTGGCAGCAGCCCGTCGAGGCCGAGCTCGGCGCGCTCCTGCCGGCTGAAGGCGGTGCCCTTGTTGACCAGCGGGTCGGCCAGGGTCGTGACGCCGGGGCTGGTGGTCGTGCGGGGGTGCTGGGTCTTCGGCTGGTCCATGGGGTGACGCCTTCCCTGGACTCGCCGGTTCGTGCAGGCGACTTGCACTGTTCGGCCGAAGGGCCGTGCCGGCCCTCGGTCCACCGATGAGTTCCGGCGCGTCGCCCGGTCTACCTCTCCGTACGGCGCACCGAGCCCAACACCGAGCAGGAGAAGGCGACATGAGCGTGACGACCCCTCAGACGCAGGCCCGCACCGAGTCCCGGCGCACCACCGGCTTCCTTTCCACCCGCCCCGTGTGGCTCGTCGGCGTCCTGGCGGCGCTCGCCGGTGCCGTCGTCACGGAGGCGTTCGCTCTCGTCGCCCGGGCCGCGGGCGTCCCGATGGAGGCGGCCAGCCCGGGGGCGAAGGAGGCGGCGGAGATCCCCGTCGGCGGCTTCGGCGGCGGCGTGGTGTTCTGGTCGGTCGCCGGGATCGTCCTGGCGGTGGCGCTCGCCCGGTGGGCCGGGCGGCCCGCCCGCACCTTCACCGTGACCACCGTCGTCCTCACCGCGGTGTCCCTCGCCGGCCCGGCCGTCGCCCCGCACACGGCCGCGTCCACCCAGATCGTCCTCGCCCTGTCGCATGTGGTGGCCGCAGCGGTGATCATCCCGCTGGTGGCACGGCGGCTGTCCCACGTGCAGAGGTGACGCCCTGAGGCTCCCAGGATCCCGACACCGGCCCGTCGCGCCCACCGCCGACGGGCCGTCGTCGTGCAGCACGCGACTGCCCCGAACGGTCCAAGGCCACTGCGCCGGAGGGGCGACCGTGGATGAGTGGTGTGACTGTGGTGGAAGGGATGCACGTGCACCCCTTGGACGCGGGTGCTCACCGGGCGAGGAGGCGCGATGGCGAAGGGACTGGCCGAGGGCGGCACGGCGCGCGCTGCCACGAGAGGCGGCGAGGACCCGCCCGCCGACCCGTCCCCGGACGCCTTCGAGCAGGTGAGCGCCGTCGCCGACGCCGTCCTCTACGAGGGCTACCTCCTCTACCCCTACCGCCGGTCCTCGGCCAAGAATCGCGTCCGATGGCAGTTCGGGGTCCTGTTCCCGCGGGGCTGGGTGGAGGCGGACGGCCCCGTGGTCCCCGGCGTCTCCGGCTCCGCCGACTCCTGGTACCAGCAGACCGAGTGCCTGCTGCGGATCCGGCGGCCCGGCAGTGCTTCCGTACGTGTGCGGATCCGTCACCTTCAGCTGCAGCGCAAGCAGGTGGAGGAGATCCGGGACGGCCGTCATCACGCCGTCGAGTCGCTGCGCACAGCCGACGGCACGACGCACCTGACCTTCGACGAGGCCGTGCCGCATGAGCGCGAGGTCGAGGTCCCGCTCGACGACCTCCTGCACGGCGGACGCACCGTTCCCGTGGTCGCGCCGGCCGGCGTGGACGTCGAACCGCTGCCCGGTCACGCCGGGCGGGTGGTGCGGCACCGCGACGAGGTCCGGGCCGAGGTCACCGTCACCGCCGAACGACTGGCGGACGATCTCTGCAGGCTCCGGGTGCGCACCACGAACACCGGGCCGCCACCGGCACCGCGGGCCGCTCGTGACGAGGCACTGCGCCGCGCCCTCATCGCCACCCACACCCTCATCGGCGGCGACGGGGTGGAGTTCGTCTCGCTGATCGACCCGCCGACGGAGCTGCGCACACCCGCCCGCTCATGCCGCAACGAGTTCACCTTCCCCGTCCTCGGCGGCGACGGCCACGTCCTGGTCTCCGCGCCGATCATCCTGCCCGACCACCCACAAGTGGCCCCCGAGAGCCCGGGCGACCTGCACGACGCCGCGGAGATCGACGAGATCCTCACGCTGCGCACGATGCTGCTGACCGACGAGGAGAAGCGCGAGGCGCGGGCCACCGACCTGCGGGCGGCGGAGATCCTCGACCGCGTCGACACGATGCCGCAGGAGGTCTTCGAACGGCTCCACGGCGCCGTCCGCTCCCTCGCACCGGCCGCCCCCGCCACCCCTGCGCCCGATACTCCTGCCCCCGCCGGCCGCCCCGCCTGGTGGCAGGAGGGTGCCGACGACGGTCTCTCCCCGGCCACCGACACGGTGCTCGTCGACGGCATCCCGCTCGGCGGCGGCAGCCGCGTCCGGCTCCGTCCCCGGGGACGCGGCGCCGACGCCCAGGACATGTTCCTGGCCGGCCGCACCGCCGAGGTCGCGGCCGTCTTCCACGACGTGGACGGCACCGTGCACCTCGCCGTCACCCTCGACGACGACCCGGCGGCCGAACTGCACACCTGGTACGGCCGCTTCCACTACTTCCGGCCCGACGAGCTCGAACCCCTCGAGCCCGCCGAACCCCGGCACGAGCCGCCGACACCGGCTCCCGCCGCAGCCCCGGCGCGGCACACGACCGACTCCGAGACCCGCAGCAGCGGAGGCCGATGACATGACGACGCACAGCAGTACCGCAGAAGTCAGCAAAGAGCCCAGTCAGGCCGAGGACCGGCAGGGCATGGACGAGATCCACATCCTCTGGATCTCCGAGGGGATGAGCTGCGACGGCGACACCGTCTCCCTGACCGCGGCCGGCCAGCCGTCCATCGAGGACCTGGTGCTCGGTCTGATCCCGGGCCTGCCGAAGGTGAACCTCGTCAACAAGGTGCTCTCCCCGAGCCTGGGCGGCGAGGACTTCCTCGCTCCCTACCGGGCGGCGGCACGCGGGGAACTGGCCCCGTTCGTCCTCGTCATCGAGGGCTCCATCCCCAACCAGAACATCATCGAGGGCGACGGCTACTGGACGTCCTTCGGCAACGACCCGGAGACCGGCGAGCCGCAGACCCTGAACTGGTGGATCGACCAATTGGCCCCCAAGGCCTGGGCGGTGGTGGCCGCCGGCACCTGCGCCACGTTCGGCGGCATCCACGCGATGGCCGGCAACCCGACCGGCTGCATGGGCCTCGCCGACTACCTGGGCTGGGACTTCACCTCCCAGGGCGGTCTGCCGGTCGTCAACGTGCCCGGCTGCCCGATCCAGCCCGAGAACTTCATGGAAACCCTGGTCTGGGTCCTCTACCACGCCGCCGGCTCCGCACCCCCGCCACCGCTGGACCACATGCTGCGTCCGCAGTGGCTGTTCGGGAAGACCGTCCACGAGGGCTGCGACCGCGGCGCCTACTACGAGCAGGCCAGCTTCGCCAAGGACTACAACTCACCCAAGTGCCTGGTCAAGACGGGCTGCTGGGGCCCGGTCGTCAACTGCAACGTGCCCAAGCGCGGCTGGATGGCCGGCATCGGCGGCTGCCCGAACGTCGGCGGCATCTGCATCGGGTGCACGATGCCCGGTTTCCCCGACGCCTTCATGCCGTTCATGGACGAGCCCCCCGGCGGCACGCTGTCCTCACTGGCCATCAAGCCGTACGGGGCGGTCATCCGCCGACTGCGCGGCATGACGAACGAGCTGGTCAACCACGAGCCCAAGTGGCGCCACAACAAGCGGAAGCTCACCAGCGGCTACGACCCGCACTGGCGGGCCTGATGGCGCACGCCACGCACTCCACCATCCGTCGACGCAGCACCGACAGCGAGGGGCAGCACCGCAGATGACCACCACCGAGGCCCGGCCCACGGGGCGCAAGCCGCCACAGCTCGTGGACATGTCCTGGGATCCCATCACGCGGATCATCGGGAACCTGGGCATCTACACGAAGATCGACTTCGCAAACCGGGAAGTCGTGGAATGCCACAGTACTTCGTCGCTGTTCCGCGGTTACTCCGTGTTCATGAAGGGCAAGGATCCGCGCGACGCCGGCTTCATCACGTCCCGCATCTGCGGCATCTGCGGCGACAACCACACCACCTGCTCCGACTACGCTCAGCAGATGGCCTACGGTGTCAAGCCGCCCCCGCTGGCCGACTACATCGTCAACCTCGGTGAAGCGGCCGAGTACATGTTCGACCACACGATCTTCCAGGACAACCTGGTGTTCGTGGACTTCTGCGAGGCCATGGTCAAGGCCACCAACCCCGGCGTGCTGGCCCGCGCCGAGCGCACAGAGGCGCCCCGCGGCGAGATCCACGGCTACCGCACGATCGCCGACATCATGCGGGCCTTCAACCCCTTCGAGGGCGAGGTCTACAAGGAGGCCCTGAAGGTCAGCCGGGTCACCCGCGAGATGTTCTGTCTGATGGAGGGACGGCACGTCCACCCGTCCACGCTCTATCCCGGTGGCGTCGGCACGATGCCGCAGCCGAACACCTTCACCGACTACCTCAGCCGGCTGATGCGGGTCATCGACTTCGTCAAGAAGGCCGTCGCCATGAACGACGACGTCTTCGACTTCTTCTACGAGGCGCTGCCCGGCTACGAGGAGGTCGGCCGCCGTCGCGTGCTGCTGGGCTGCTGGGGTGCCTTCCAGGACCCGAAGACGGTCGACTACCGGTACGAGACGATGAACTCCTGGGGCAAGGACATGTACGTCACCCCGGGCATCGTCGTCGACGGCGAACTGGTCACCAACAACCTCGTCGACATCAACCTCGGCCTGCGGATCCTGCTCGGCAGCTCGTACTACGAGGACTGGGTCAACGAACAGCCCTTCGTGACGCACGACCCGCTCGGCAACCCCGTCGACATGCGCCACCCTTGGAACCAGACGACCGTCCCGGTGCCGCAGAAGCGCGAATTCGACGGCAAGTACAGCTGGGTGATGAGCCCGCGCTGGTACGACAAGAGGACCGACCAGCACCTCGCCCTCGACACCGGTGGCGGCCCGCTCGCCCGGCTCTGGTCGACCGCGCTGAGCGGCCTGGTCGACACCCCGTACGTCAAGGCCACCGGCCACAGCGTGCGCATCTCCCTGCCCAAGGGGGAGGCCCTGCCGGAGACCACACTCGAGTGGCGCATCCCGCAGTGGAGCAACACCATCGAACGCGACCGCGCCCGGCCGTACTTCATCGCCTACGCGGCCGCCATGGCCCTCCAGTTCCTGGAAGAGGCCATGGGACTCGTGCGAGCGGGCGAGACCAAGGTGTTCGAGAACTACGAGGTGCCCGACGAGGCGATCGGCTGCGGGTTCCACGAGGCGGTACGCGGTGTCCTCTCCCACCACCTGGTGATCAAGGACAAGAAGATCGCCAACTACCACCCGTACCCACCCACCCCGTGGAACGCCAGCCCCCGCGACATGTACGGCACCCCGGGCCCGTACGAGGACGCCGTGCAGGGCCAGCCCGTCTTCGAGGAGAACGGACCGGACGACTTCAAGGGCGTCGACATCATGCGCACGGTTCGCAGCTTCGACCCCTGCCTGCCGTGCGGTGTGCACATGTACGTCGGCAAGGGCAAGACGCTCACCACCCTGCACTCGCCGACGTACGGGGCCAACCATGGCTGAGGCCACCGCCGAACGGCTGGCGGATCCGGATGTGGAGGCCCGGCTCGCCCGGCTCGACGAGGTACTGGAAGGACTCGAGGCCGCGCCCGGCCCCACCACGCGCTCCGCGACCGAGGCCGTACGGCTGCTGACCGAGGTCTACGGCGAGGCGCTGGCCCGCGTCCTGGACCACGCCGACGGGCAGCTGGCCGAACGTCTGGCCGAGGATGAGTTGCTGGGGCACCTGATGGTGCTGCACGACGTCCACCCCGAGCCCGCCGAGCGCCGCGCGGCCCGCGCGGTCGAACGGCTGCGGCCCGCCGTCCAGGAACGTGGTGGTGACGTGGAGTGGGCCGGTGTGCAGGGACAGGTGGCCCGGGTGCGCCTGAAGGCGGGCGGCGGGTGCGGCTCCGGGTGCGGTGGCGGATCGAACGAGGTCACCGACGTGGTCCGGGAAGCGGTGCTGGCCGCCGCTCCGGAGCTGACGGCGGTGGAGCCCCTGCCGACCGCCTCCGACCGGCAGTCGGCACCCGCGTTCGTACCACTGGCCACGCTGACGCACCGGGGCGCACGATGACAACGGACGGAGCGCTGGCCCGCCTCATCCGCTCCTCGGCCGACCGCGCGGCGGAGGCCGAGGCGGAGGTGTGCGACCTGTGCGCCGCGCTCGTGCCGGACGAGCACGCCCACCTGTACGACACCGGGCAGGAGGAGGTGCGCTGCGTCTGCGGCCCCTGCTCGGTGCTGTTCGCCCAGGGTGGGGCGGGGGACGGCCACTACCGGCTGGTGCCCCGCCGCCGAGTGCGGCTGCCCAAGGTCGACACAGGGGTGCTGGGCGTACCCGTGGGCCTGGTCTTCTTCGTGCCCCGGGAGGACGGCACCGTCACCGCCCAGGGCCCCAGCCCGGCGGGGGCCATGCGGTGGGACGTGGACGCGGCGGCCTGGCAGGAGCTGGCCGTGACGTGTCCGCGGCTCGCCACCGTGGAACCCGAGGTGGAGGCCCTGCTGGTGAACACCGTGCACGGGCTCGACCACCACTGGATCGTGCCGATCGACGACTGCTACCGGATGGTCGCCGTCGTACGCCGTGAGTGGCGCGGCCTGTCCGGAGGCGGCCGGGTCTGGCCGGCCGTCGAGCGGTTCTTCGAGGACCTCACCGAGCGGCCCTGAGTACACACTCCGCAAGGTCGGAGGCGAGGAAGGAGAACAACCCATGGGCAACATCAGAGTGGGCCGGCCCCAGGCGAAGCCCGACACACCCGGCCACGTCGCCGGCATGCACCAGGGCAACAAGGGACGGTACCAGGACCAGAAAGGGCATCACGAGGACGGCACCGCCGATGCGCGCCGCTCCACCGGGATCCACTGGAAGCGGCATGACGCGCTCGCGGAGACCATGCCGAACATCTCGCCGGGATGACAGACAGCAGGGAGTCGCCGCAATGAAGATCCAACGAGCACGAAGGCCCGCCTCGCGCCGAAGAGCCGAGATGAGCGGACAGCGGGTGCTGAAGGCCGAGGCCGTCCTCGTGGGCGGTCTGGCCCTGGCACTGTTGTGCTGGGAGTTCCCCAGCCTCAGGCGGGAGATGCGGATCTGGCGGATGGCCGGCGGGTTCCGCGCGGGCCGCCGGTATCCCTGAGCCCGGCCGTGCACGAGCTGTCGATCGCGAACGCGATCATCGAGCGGGCCGGTGAGATGGCCCGGGCGGACGGGACGGGCTTCGTCGCGGCGGTGACCGTCCGGGTCGGCGAACTGGCGGGCGTCGTCCCCGACGCCCTGGACTTCGCCTTCGAGGTGGCCCGCGACGGCACCGCCCTGGCCGGGGCCAGGCTCGTGGTCGAGCAGGTCCCCGCGCAGGCCTGGTGCGGCCCGTGCGCCGAGGAGTTCCCGCTGGGCATGCCCCCGTTCTTCTGGTGCCCGCGCTGCGACCGCCCCTCCAACGACCTGCGCAGCGGCCGCGAACTGGAGATCACCGGGATCGAGCCGTCACCGGCCCCGGCATAGCGTGAGCGGGCCCCGCCGACGTGTTGGGCGGGGCCCGCTCACGTCCGGACCGGATCAGCAGATGCGCGGCAACTGCTCGCCGAGCGGCAGATCCACCACCCGGGTGCCGCCGAGGCCGGTGGCGGCCACGACCATGCCGGGATGGTCGGCGACGCACTCGCCGATCAGCGTGGCCCCGGCACCCTGAGGGTGGGCTCGCATCGCCGCGACGACCTCGTCCGCCGCCGAGAGGGGCACGAAGGCGACGAGCCGGCCTTCATTGGCGACGTAGAGGGGATCGAGGCCGAGGAACCCGCAGGCGTTCGCCACCGCGTCCGGCACCGGGACGGCGCGCTCCTGAAGCCGGACCCCGGTCCCCGAGGCGCGGGCGATCTCGTTGAGGGACGCAGCCAGGCCACCCCTGGTGGGGTCGCGCAGCACATGGATGTCCGGGGTGACGGCCAGCATCGCCGTCACCAGATCCGCCAGCGGCGCGGTGTCGCTGGTGACCTCGACCCCGAACTCAAGCCCCTCCCGCACGCTCATGACCGCCACCCCGTGCAGACCGATCGGCCCGCTGACGATCACGGCGTCTCCCGGCCGCGCACGCTGGGGACGGATGTCCACCCCGTCCGGGACGAGCCCCACACCGGCGGTGGTGACGTACACACCGTCGCCGTGCCCGGACTCCACCACCTTCGTGTCACCCGTGGCGATGGTGACCCCGGCGGCCTCGGCCGCCGCACCCATGGCGCGCGCGATCCGCTCGACGACGGTCAGCTCCACGCCCTCCTCCAGGACGAACGCGGCGGAGAGGAACGCGGGCCGCGCACCGCTCATCGCCAGGTCGTTGACGGTGCCGTTGACCGCGAGGTCGCCCAGGCTGCCGCCGGGGAAGAACAGCGGCCGGACCACGTAGGAGTCGGTGGAGAAGGCCAGCCGCGCGCCGCCCAGTTCGAGGACGGCGGAGTCGGCGAGACCGGCGAGCGTGGCGTTGCCGTAGGCGGGCGCGAAGACCTGCTCCATCAGCTCCGCCGACAGTGCTCCGCCTCCGCCGTGCCCCATCACCACCACCCCCTGGTCGCGTAGTGGGGCGGGGCAGGTCCAGTCGGCCGGGTCCACCACACCGGCGAGTCGTTCAGGCAACGGGAGCCGCCTCCTCGTGTGCGGCCCCGCCCGCTTGCGGGGTCGGGGAGTTCATCCGGCGGTACAGGTAGTAGGCCGCGCAGGCGCCCTCACTGGAGACCATGGTGGCGCCGAGCGGTGTGCGCGGGGTGCAGATGGTGCCGAACGCGGCGCACTCGGTCGGCTTGATCAGGCCCTGGAGCACCTCACCGCTGCGGCACTCGGCGGGCTCCTCGGTGCGGATCCCGGTGACATCGAAGCGGTGCTCGGCGTCGTACGCGCGGAAGGCGTCACGCAGCCGCCAGCCACTGGCCGGGATCCGCCCGATACCGCGCCAGGACCGGTCGGTGACCTCGAACACCTCCTCGATCATGCGCACGGCGGCCGGATTGCCCTCCTCGCGCACGGCACGCGGATACGCGTTCTCCACCCGGTGCTCGCCACGCTCCAGCTGGCGGACCGCCCTGCGGATGCCCTCCAGGATGTCCAGTGGCTCGAACCCGGTCACCACCATCGGCACACCGAACCGCTCGGCCAGCTCGGGGTACTCCGCCGTGCCCATCACGCTGCACACGTGTCCGGCGGCCAGGAAACCCTGCACCCGGCAGGCCGGAGCCGTCATGATCGCCTCGACGGCCGGAGGCACCCGCACATGCGACACCAGCAGGCTGAAGTTGTCCAGACCCAGTCTGCGCGCCTGGTGCACGGCCATCGCGTTGGCCGGGGCCGTGGTCTCGAAGCCGATCGCGAAGAACACCACTTCCCGGTCCGGGTGGCGGCGGGCCAGTTCCAGGGCGTCGAGCGGCGAGTAGACCACGCGTACGTCGCCGCCCTCGCCCTTGACCCGGAACAGGTCGCGGCCGGTGCCCGGCACCCGGAGCATGTCACCGAAGGAACAGAAGATCACCCCGGGCCGCGACGCGATCTCCAGCGCCTTGTCGATGACCTCCAGCGGTGTGACGCATACGGGGCAGCCGGGGCCGTGGATCAACTCAACCTGTTCGGGGAGCAGTTGGTCGATGCCGTGCCGGATGATCGAGTGGGTCTGCCCGCCGCACACCTCCATCAGGGCCCACGGCCGGGTCGCGGTGGCCCGGATCTCGTCCAGCAGTCGCCGGGCCAGGCCCGGATCGTTGAACTCGTCGATGTACTTCACGCCGGTCCAGCCTCCTTCGCCGCCTGCTCCCAGGCGTCACCGAACTCCTCCTCCAACAGCCCCAGTTCCTCGAACAGCTTCAGCGAGGCCAGGGCCGATTCCTCGTCCAGGCGCTGGAGAGCGAAGCCGACATGCACGATGACGTACTCGCCCACCCGCACATCGGACACGTACTCCAGGCACGCCTGTTTCTGGACTCCGCCGAAGTCGATCAGCCCGGTGAGCGGATCCGCGCTGTCGTCGATGGCCACGACCTTGCCGGGCACTGCCAAACACATGGGTCACTCCTCCTGTCGTAGGTGCGCCGCGACCACCAGTTGGCCGAGGGCCAATCCGCCGTCGTTCGGGGGGACTTCGCCGTGCTGGAGCACCACGAAGCCGTCGTCGGCCAGCAGCCGCGTGCACTCCTCCTCCAGCAGCGCGTTGGCGAAGACCCCGCCGCTGAGGGCGACCGTGGCCAGGCCGGTGTCGCGGCGTGCACGCCGGCAGATCTCCGCGACGGCCCGCGCCACCCCGCGATGGAAGCGGGCGGCGAGCACGGCGGCCGGGACACCGCGCCGCAGGTCGGCGACCAGCGTCCTCAGCATCGGGGCCGGGTCGTACGTACCGGCGGCGAAGCCGAAGGCGTACGGCGATGAATCGGCGTCCCAGGCCGCAGCGGCCGTGGCCTCCAGCTCCAGGGCGGCCTGCGCTTCGTATCCGGCGCGATGGCACACGCCGACGAGCGACGACACGGCGTCGAAGAGGCGACCCATGCTGGAGGTGGCCACACAGGCCAGGCCACGCTCCAACTGCCGGTGAAGCACGGTGAGTTCGTCGGATGCGCAGGCCCTGACACAGGGCAGGTCCGCCTCCCACGGCAGCCCCGCCGCCCACAGCCGGGCCAGGGCCAGGCGGCAGGGGTTGGCCACGCCCGCGTCGCCGCCGGGCAGCGGGGCGGGGGCGAGACGGGCGTAGCGCCGGAAGCCGCTGTAGTCGGCGAGCACGATCTCGCCGCCCCAGACGGTGCCGTCGTCACCGTAGCCGGTGCCGTCGTAGGCGACTCCGATCACGGGTGCGGTGCCCTCGAGACCGTGCTCGGCCATCGTCGAGGCGATGTGCGCGTGGTGGTGCTGGACCAGCACCGGGGCGTGCCCGGCAAGTCGGGTGGCCCAACTCGCCGAATGGTATCCAGGGTGCCGGTCAGCGGCGACGACTTCGGGGGTGACGCCGGTCAGGCACCGCATGTGCGTCTCCGCCCGCCGGGCCGCCTCCAGGGTGGTCAGATCGCCCATGTCGCCGATGTGCGGACCGAACCAGGCGTGGTCGCCCTCGCCGAGGCACAGGGCGTTCTTCAGGTCGCCGCCCACGGCGAGCGCCGGCCGCACCGGCACCGGCAGCCGCAACGGGCGGGGCACGTACCCCCGGGACCGGCGCAGCACCTGCTCGGTGCCGTCTGCGCGCACCCGCAGCAGGGAGTCGTCACAGGGCGAGGCGATGGGCCGGTCGTGGGCGAGCCACGCGTCGGCCAGCCCCGCGAGCCGGACCAGTGCCTCGTCGTCGTCCGTGACGATCGGTTCGCCGGAACGGTTGCCGCTGGTCATGACCAGCACGCGCGGTCCCGGCGGATCGCCGGGCAGGCCGAACAGCAGGCTGTGCAAGGGCGTATAGGGCAGCATCACGCCGAGACGGGGGCTGCCGGGGCACACGCCCGGTGCGAGGGCCGCCTGCTCTGCCCGTCTGCGGAGCAGGACGATGGGGCGCCGGGGGCTGCTGAGGGCGGCCAGTTCGGGCGCGGAGAGCACGGCGATCCGTCGTGCGGTGTCCAGGTCCGCGCACATCACCGCGAACGGCTTGCCGCCGCGTGCCTTGCGGGTGCGCAGCGTTTCGACGGCCCGCGCGTCGGTCGCGTCGCACGCCAGGTGGTAGCCGCCGAGACCCTTGACGGCGACGATCCGCCCGGCGGCCAGCAGCGCCCGTGCCGCCGCCAGGGCGCCCGCGTCCCGCGCCGGACGGACATCGCTGCCGGGCGCGGGAACCAGGTGCAGCCGGGGACCGCAGCCGGGGCAGGCCACGGGCTGGGCGTGGAAGCGGCGGTCGAGGGGATCGCCGTACTCCCGGGCGCAGTCGGCGCACATCGGGAAGCCGGCCATGGTCGTGACCGCCCGGTCGTACGGCATGCCCGTCGCGATGGTGAAGCGGGGGCCGCAGTGGGTGCAGGTGACGAAGGGGTGCCGGTGCCGACGGTCGGCCGGATCGGTCAGGTCCCGCAGACAGTCGGAGCAGGTCGCCGTGTCGGGCGGGAGACGGGTGCGGCCGGGGGAGTGGTCGGTGGCACGGATGGCGAAGGTGTCGTCGGCGCCGCTGACGGGCAGCTCCTCGACCCCGACGTCGGTGACAGCGGCCAACGGCGGCGGCTGGGTGGCCAGCCGGTCACAGAAGTCGGCGACGCGTTCCGGCGGGCCCTCCACCTCGATGAGGACTCCGTTCGCCGTGTTGCTCACGAACCCCGCGAGCGAGAGACCGGTGGCCAGGCGGTGCACGAAGGGGCGGAACCCCACGCCCTGCACGGTGCCGCGCACGGTGACGCGGCGGCGCACCGCCTGTGTTGCGGGCGCTGTCACGAGACGAGACCGGCTTCGGCGCCCTCACGGGTGTGGCTGTGCGGGCGGGGCGCCAGAGGAGGCCGGTGCACCGCGGCCCCGTCCCGCGCGGCGAGCACCCGCTCCAGAAGAGCGTCGACGCCGGCGCCCGTGCGGGCGCAGGACCGCAGCACCTCCACCCCCGGGTTGACCCGCTGGACGTGGGTGTCGAAGGCCGTCTCGTCGAACCCGGCGGGTTCGGCCAGGTCGGTCTTGGTCAGCACCACCAGGTGGGCGGACCCGAATGCCGTCGGGTACTTCAGCGGCTTGTCCTCGCCCTCCGTCACCGCCATGAGCACGATCCGCAGGCTCTCGCCGAGGTCGTAGGACGCCGGGCAGACGAGGTTGCCGACGTTCTCCACGAACAGCAGCGAGGTCTCCTCGGGCAGCCAGCTCTCCACATGGCCGCGCAGCTGCCGTGCCTCCAGATGGCACAGTCCGTCCGTCAGCAGCTGCTTCACCGGGGCTCCCGAACGGGCCAGCCGGTCGGCGTCGTTCTCGGTCGCCAGGTCGGCGGTGAGCGCCGCCACCGGGAGGCCGCGCTCCACCGCCCGGGTGAGCACCCGCCCGAGCAGTTCCGTCTTGCCGCTGCCCGGGCTGGACAGCAGATTGACCACGCTCACCGCGCGGCGGGCCAGCTCGTCGCGCAGGCCCGCGGCCAGACCGTCGTTCTTCGCCAGGACGGCTTGAGTGACCTCGTCCACGGAATCGCACATGGGCGCCGCTCCTCGCGGTCGATGGGGAAAACGGTCCGCCACCGATCCTCGGCGCCGTCCTTCACGGTGCCCGGCAGCCCGGCGGGGACAGGGCGGGCGATTCGTCCGGGTGGCTCAACCGGGGCGTGGCCGCGGGGTCCGCCAGCAGCACCGGAACCATGGTGTGCAGGGCCGCGACGGCCCGTCCGACCGCTTCGCGCACCGTCCCGCTGACACCCGGGGCGATGTCCTCGTCGGCGGGTGCCCGCAGTTCCGGCTCGCAGGCCAGGACGAGCACGCGCGGGAGCGGCTCGTCGCCCAGGTGGGCGGCCAGGGCGAGGACCTTCGCCGGGTCCATGCCGTGTGCCTCGGGCGGGGCGCCGGCCGTGGCGCGGTCGGGCAGGTCCGGCTCGATCAGCGACAGGGTGCCCGGCTCGTGTCCCCGTACGGCCGCGTCGACCAGGACGGCCGTGTCGTGGCCGTCGAGCAGTGCGTAGGCCAGGTCCAGGCCGCGGATCCCGAAGTCCCCTACCCTCACCTCGGGCGGCAGCGGGCGCTGCTCCAGGGCGCGGATCACCTCGGGGCCGAAGGCGTCGTCCGCGAGGAAGATGTTGCCCACGCCCGCCACGAGCAGCCGCGCACTCATCCGGCGCCCCCGTGGGCCAGCGGCCGGGCGGAGCCGATCGGGTTCTTGCGGACGAAGGCGGACCGCAGGGCGTGGTACGGCGCCTGCGGGTCGAAGAAGACGGCACGCATGCGGGCGAGTTCGGTCCGCCGGTATTCGGCGAGGGGGCGCTGGAGCTCGTCCGCGTGACGTGCCGTGGCCTTGGCGGTGATCCGGCGTGCGAGATCCGGGTCGCCCGCCACATCGGCAGCCAGGCGCTCGACCTCGCTCGGGAACTCCCCGGCCGGGACGGGCACCAGACGATCCACCAGCCCGATCCGCTCAGCCGTGGCGGCGCTCACCGGCAACGCCTCGCTCGTCAGCCGCTCGGCCGTCTCGGCTCCCACGCGGCGCGGCAGCGAGTACGTCCAGTACTCCGATCCGTACAGGTCCATGTTCCGGTAGTGCGGGTTGAGGACGCTGCCGGTGCGGCACCACACCTCGTCGGCGGCCAGGGCCAGCATGACACCGCCGGCTGCCGCGTTGCCGCCGAGCGCCGCCACCACCAGCCGGTCGGTGGTGCACAGCACGGCCTCGACCAGGTCGTTCATGGCGACGAGGTTGGACCAGGACTCGCCCGCCGGGTCGCTCGACGCCTCGATGACGTTGAGGTGGATTCCGTTGGAGAAGAAGTCGCGGGCGCCGCCGAGCACCAGCACCGACGTGGAGCGGGTGAGCGCGTACCGGTAGGCGGCGAGCAGCCTGCGGCAGTGGTTGGTGCTCATCGCCCCGCTCGGGAACGAGAAGGACAGGAAGCCGATGTCGTCCCGCTGCCGGTAGCGGATGTCGGACCAGGTGGTGCGGTTCGGCGGCAGTTCGAGCGGGGCGGCGATCTCCGGCAGCCAGTACGGGCGGGGGGTCGAACTCGGCATGCCGGGGCCGCTGCCGGGCGGGGCGGGGAAGGAGGCGAGGACCGAGGCCGCCGGGCGGCGGAACGGTGCCGGGTCGCCGGAGCTCTTGCGGGGGCGCAGTTCCGGGATCCACACCGCACCGTCCCGGGTGGCCCGGCAGACCGCGCCGGACCGGGTCGCGAGCAGCTCGCCGGGCCGTCCGCGCAGCCGGTCCTCGGGGTGCCCGCCGTGCAGGAACACCTCCCGGCCGCAGAGTTCGTCCAGGACGCCCGGCTGCGAGTCGGCCCCGCGGAGCTTGCGCAGCACCGTTTCCGTGCTGTCGTTCTCCCAGTCGATCCGCCGCTGCTCCTGGCGGAAGAAGTCCCGCCACACCACACGCGTCCCGGGATCGCTCTGGGGCCGCGGCTTGAACGATCCGTCGGCGTACCGCCGCACGGCCAGCAGCACGGCGGCCACGGCGGCGTCGGACACCTCGTTGCGGTACAGGTCGCCCTTGCCGACCGGCGGCACCGGGAAGGACCCGTCCGCCCAGATGTCACCGGCGTCCATCGCCGCCTCGGCCTGGAGCACCGTCACGCCCCACTCGGGCGCCTCCTCGGCGATCGCCCAGTCCAGCGACGACGGGCCCCGGTCGCCGGGTGGCCCCGGGTGCACGACCAGACAGGTGTGCACCTGCCACACGTCCTCCGGCAGGGCCGACTTCAGCATCGGCGCGACGATCAGTTCCGGACGCACCTCGCTGACGGCGGCCCGGACCGCGTCGGCGCCGTGGGAGGCGAGGACGACGTCCACGCGGTGGCCCTGGTCCGACAGTTCCGCGTAGACACGCTGGGACAGGCTGTTGAACGCGCTGGCGACGAGCAAGATGTCCATGACATGGCATGGTCGCCGCTCGGGGGAGACCCGAGAAGGACCACGGCGGCGTTTCGCCGGTCTCCGCGGGTCTCTTCCGCCATCCGGACCGCCTGCGCGGCCGGGCCACTCGCCCGGCCGCGCGGTCACCCGCACGCCCGGCTTCTTGACGCGGCCCGCTTCACTGCGTGCGTTTGACGGCGCAGTCCGGCAGGACACGAGGGGAGACGCATGACGCGAGTGGGAGCACGGGCCGGCGGTCCGGCGCCGCGCAGCGTGGACGTGGCCCGGCCGGCCGGCGTCTCACAGAAGACGGTGTCGAGGGTCCTCAACGGGGAGCGCTGCGTCTCCGACGAGGCGCGCCGACGGGTGCTGGAGGCGGCCGGGGAACTCGGCTACCGCCTGAACGGCGCGGCCAGGGCGCTGGCCTCCGGGCGGACCCGCTCCATCGGCGTGGTCACGCTCGGGACCGCCCTCTACGGGCCCGCGTCGCTCCTGGTCGGCGTCGAGCACGCCGCGCGGGACGCGGGATACGCGCTCCGGGTGGTCAACACCCTGGAAGGCGACCCGGGAGGTGTCGTCGGCGCCGTGGAGTCGCTGCTGGAGCAGGGCGTGGACGGCATCGTCGTCTCCGAGCCCATCGACGGGGGAACGGTCTCCCTCAGTGTCGACGTGCCGGTCCTCGTCCTCGGAGCGCCGGCCGCGTTCGGCGGCACCCGGACCGTCGCCACGGGCGTCGGCGCCGAACTCCTCGCGCGCACCGCCACCGAACACCTGCTGGACCTCGGCCACACGACCGTCCACCACGTCGCCGGCCCCGAACGGTGGTTCGCCGCCCGGGACCGCCGGGAGGGCTGGCGCAGCGCCCTCGCCGCCCGGGGCGCGGAGCAGCCGGCCGTGCTCGTCGGCGACTGGTCGGCCGCGTCGGGCCACGGGGCGGGCTGCGCGCTCGCCGCCGACGTTGACGTCACCGCCGTGTTCGCCGCGAACGACGGCATGGCCATCGGCGTGATCCGCGCCCTGACCGAGGCCGGGCGGCGCGTGCCGGACGACGTCAGCGTGGTCGGCTTCGACGACATCCCCGTCGCCCCGCGTACGTGACCCCACCGTTGACCACGGTGCGCCAGCCGTTCGACGACGTGGCGCGAGAGGGACTCCGGCTCCTGGTGCAGGCCATCGAGAAGCCGGACGCGCCACTGCCACCGGCGAACGACCCCCTGGTCGAACTCGTGGTGCGCGCCTCGACCGCGCCTCCGCCGCCCCGGGAGCCGCAATCCCGGTAGCCGCCGGGCGGCAGTTGTCGTCGGTCCGGCGAGCCGGTCCCGTCCCTGTCTTGCCCGCGCCGTACCGCTGGCGCAGGCTGGTCCTATGGGTGGGCAAGAGGGCCCTACGCTCATCACCTCCGTCCAGCGGGCCATGCGGCTGCTGGAGGCGGTGAGCGCGCACCAGAACGGCGCGCCGGCCAAGCAGCTGGCGCGTGAGACCGGGCTGCCTCTGGCCACCGCCTATCACCTGCTGCGGACGCTGGTGCACGACGGGTACGTGCGGAAGCTGGATGACGGCGGGTTCGTCCTCGGTGACAAGTTGCAGACCCTCCGGACCACGGGCCGTGCGCAGGCGCTGCTCAGCCGCGTCCGGCCCACGCTCGCCGCGCTGCGGGACGAGCTCGCGACCCCCGCCTATCTCACCTTCTACGAGGAGGGCGAGATCCGGGTCGCCGAGATCGTCGACGGCCCCGGGACGCCCCGCGTCGATCTCTGGGTGGGCTTCGAGGACGCGGGGCACGCGACCGCGCTGGGCAAGTCCGTGCTCAGGGAACTGGACGAGGAGGCCCGCAAGGACTACCTCTCCCGCCACCACCTCGCCGACCTCACCCCGCGGACGATCACGAGCCGGCCGGAACTGCTCCGGCGGCTGGCGACCTCGCCCCTGGCCCCGGCGGTCACGGACCTGGAGGAGTACGCCCTCGGCACGGTCTGCGTCGCCGTCCCGGTGTACAGCGGGGACACACTCGGCTCCCTCGGCGTCTCGCTGCCGGCGAACCGGCTCTCCCGGCTGCCGGAGATCAGCACGCGGCTGCTCCCGACCGCGAGCCGCGTGACGCGGAGCCTCTCGCTCACTATCTGAAAATCCGCTCCTTGCCGGTGTCCCGGCTCACCTCGTTTTCTGGATGAAACAGACATTTCAGGGATGCGCCCTCCGCCCCGCGCCCCCGCTCACAGGTGAGGACCACGGACACAGACATGAGCCACCCCCGAGACCTTGGTGACGACCACTGGGCCGTACGGCCGTATCGCAACCGAGTGGCCGGTGCCGGGACCTCGGCGCGCAGACGCGTCGCCGCACAGCTGGCCGCCGGTACGCCCGTCCTGCCGGTGCTGATCGTCACCGTCATCGCGCTCGTCGACCTCACCGGTGGAGCCGGGATGATCTGGCTGCCCCTGCTGGCGGCCGGTCCCGCCCTCGCCGCCACGACCAACGGGCCCCGCGGAGTCCTCTGGATCGGCTTCCTTGCCGTCGCGGTCGGCGTGACGCTCGGCATCCGGGACGGAATGCCGGGCCGGGAACTGGCCGCCGTACTGTCGGCGCTGGTGGCCGTCACCCTCGCGAGCGGTCTGGCCGGCGTCCTGCGGGTGCGCCGGGAGCGCGTGCTCGCGGCGGTCCGCTCGGTCGCGGAGACCGCCCAGCACGCGCTGCTCAAGCCCGTGCCGTCGACCGTCGGACCATTCCAGGCGGCCGTCCGCTACAGCGCCGCGGCGGCCGAGGCCCGGATCGGCGGGGACCTCTACGCCCTGATACCGACCCCGCACGGAGTGCGGCTGATCGTCGGCGATGTGCGCGGCAAGGGGCTGCCGGCCGTGGGGACCGCCGCGCTGGTGCTCGGTGTCTTCCGCGAGGCCGCCCACGACGAGCCCGACCTCCTCGCCGTGGTCGACAGGATCGAGCGGAGTCTGGCGCGCAACCTCGGGCACGACGACTTCGTCACCGCAGTGGTCGCCGGATACCCGCAGGACGGGCACCTTGAGGTGGTGAACTGCGGGCACACGCCTCCGCTGCTGGTGCGCGCCTGCGGGAGCGTCACGCCGGTGGAACCCGCTCATCCGTCCCCGCCCCTCGGGCTGCGCGCCCTCGCCGGTCACGGGCCCAGCCTCCATGTGCTGCCCTTCGCCGACGGTGACCAGCTGCTGCTGTACACCGACGGCGTCACCGAAGCCCGGGACCACGGACAGGCCTTCTACCCGCTCGCCGAAGGGCTGGAGCGACACGTGTCCCACGAGCCGGCCCGCACCCTCGGCGCGCTCCACGACGAGCTGCTGGCCCATGTGGGCGGCCGGCTGCACGACGACGCGGCCCTGCTCCTGATCCGCAAACCGGCCGCATCCGAAGCAGGGCTGCCCGAGGTGACCGCTCCCGGCACGGTTCCCGCGGCCCGGTGCTGCCTGTGAGGGCGGGTCACCGCTTTCCGCGCAGGTCCTTGACCCGGCGGAGTTTGCCGAGGGAGCGCTCCAGGGTCTCCGGCTCGACGATCGACACGTCGACGGTCACGCCGACGCCGTCCTTGACGTCCTTCGCGATCGCGCGGGCGGCGGCTTCGCGCAGGCCGGCGGGCGTGCCGGGGCGGGTTTCGACGCGGACGGTCATGTGGTCCATCCGTTCGCGCCGGGACAGCTCGATCTGGAAGTGCGGAGCGACGCCGGGCGTGCGCAGCACGATCTCCTCGATCTGGCTGGGGAAGACGTTCACCCCACGCAGAATGATCATGTCGTCACAGCGGCCGGTGATCTTCTCGATGCGGCGGAAGGCGGGCCGGGCCGTGCCGGGCAGCAGCCGGGTCAGGTCGCGGGTGCGGTAGCGGACGACCGGCAGGGCTTCCTTGGTGAGGGAGGTGAAGACCAGTTCGCCCTCCTCGCCGTCGGGCAGCACCTCGCCGGTGAGCGGGTCGACGACCTCGGGGTAGAAGTGGTCCTCCCACACATGCAGGCCGTCCTTGGTCTCCACGCACTCCTGGGCGACACCGGGGCCGATCACCTCGGACAGGCCGTATATGTCGACGGCGTGGATGTCCGTCCGCTCCTCGATCTCGCGGCGCATCTCCTCCGTCCACGGCTCGGCACCGAAGATCCCCACCTGCAGCGAGGTGGACCGAGGGTCGACGCCCTGACGCTCGAACTCGTCGAGGAGCGTGAGCATGTAGGACGGGGTGACCATGATGATCTCGGGCCGGAAGTCCTGGATGATCTGCACCTGGCGCGCGGTCATGCCCCCAGAGGCGGGGATGACGGTGCACCCGGCCCGCTCGGCCCCGTAGTGCGCGCCGAGACCGCCGGTGAACAGGCCGTAGCCGTAGGAGATGTGCACCTTGTGCCCGGGGCGTCCGCCGGCGGCGCGGATCGAGCGGGCGACCAGGTCCGCCCACATGGACAGGTCGTTCTCCGTGTAGCCGACGACCGTGGGGCGGCCGGTGGTTCCGCTGGAGGCGTGGACGCGGCGGACCTGGTCCATGGGGACGGCGAACATGCCGAACGGGTAGGTGTCGCGCAGATCCGCCTTCGTCGTGAAGGGGAAGCGGGACAGGTCCGCCAAGGTCCGGCAGTCGTCAGGTCCCACACCGGCCTCGTCGAACTTCTTCCGGTACGTCTCCACGTTGTCGTAGGCGTGGCGCAGGCTCCGGCGCAGACGGTCGACCTGGAGCTCGCGCAGCTCCTCGCGCGCCAGGCGCTCTCCGTCGTCCAGCAGGCCGTGGGGGAGGGGCTCGCCCCGCCGCTGCCCGGCCGCCGCCGGGGTCGTCGCGGCCGTCGTCTCGCTGGTCATCCCGACTCCTTCGACGTCGTGCCCCGGATGCTGCGGCTGCGGCCCCGGAACTCCGCGATCACCGTGTCGCCCCGCAGGACGGTCACGTCGTAGAGGCCGCTGCGGCCGTACCGGGTGCGTTCCTCGGCCCGCGCCACGAGGACATCGCCCTCGTGCGCCGGAGCCACGAAGGTGATGTCGGCCCCGGCCGCGACCGTCATCGGGCCGTGGCTGTTGCAGGCGCAGGCGAAGGCGCTGTCGGCGAGCAGGAAGACATAGCCGCCGTGGACCATGCCGTGGCAGTTCACCATCGCCGGGGTCACCGTCATCCGGAGGGCAGCGGTCCCCTCACCGTGTTCCAGCAGCTCGACGCCGAGGCCGCGGGAGGCCTGGTCCGCGGCGAACATCGCCTCCGCGGTCGGCGTCACGTCACCGGTATGAGTCACTTCTCGCACCGCCTTGTAGTTCGATCGCATCATCTTGTGACCCGACCGACCATTCGGTTAGCTTCGGCGTCGCCAAGTAATCCAGCCGCCTCCGGGCCTGTCAAGAGCCGGGGTCTACCACGGCGCGCGGGGTCGTTCTATGATGGACCGAACGAATGGTCGGTTGGGAAGTGGGACGGATGGACACGACACACTCCAGCCCCCCGGGGGCGGACGGCGCCGAGCCGGTTCTCCAGCAGCACTTCGACGCGACGATCGCGCGGGATCGGCGGATCGAGCCGCGTGACTGGATGCCGGAGGGCTACCGCAAGACGCTGGTGCGGCAGATCGCGCAGCACGCGCACTCGGAGATCATCGGCATGCAGCCGGAGGGTGAGTGGATCACCCGTGCGCCGTCGCTGCGCCGTAAGGCCATTCTGTTCGCGAAGGTCCAGGACGAGGCCGGACACGGGCTGTATCTGTACTCGGCGGCGGAGACGCTGGGCGCCGACCGCGCGGATCTGACCGAGCGGCTGATCGAAGGCCGCCAGAAGTACTCGTCGATCTTCAACTACCCCACGCTGTCCTTCGCTGACGTCGGTGTGATCGGCTGGTTCGTGGACGGGGCGGCGATCTGCAACCAGGTCCCGCTGTGCCGCAGCTCCTACGGCCCCTATGCGCGGGCGATGGTGCGGATCTGCAAGGAGGAGTCGTTCCATCAGCGGCAGGGCTATGAGCTGCTGATGACGATGATGCGGGGGACCGAGGCGCAGCGGGAGATGGTGCGGGACGCGGTGGACCGCTGGTGGTGGCCGTCGCTGATGATGTTCGGCCCGCCCGACGACGCCTCGCCCAACTCGGCGCAGTCGATGGCCTGGAAGATCAAGCGGCACAGCAACGACGAGTTGCGTCAGCGTTTTGTCGACATGACGGTCCCGCAGGCCGAGAAGCTCGGCGTGACACTGCCCGACCCGGAGCTGCGCTGGAACGAGGAGCGCGGGCATCACGACTTCGGCACGCCCGACTGGGACGAGCTGATGCGGGTCATCAAGGGCGACGGCCCGTGCAACGCCCAGCGGATGGAGCGGCGCCGCACCGCTCACGAGGAGGGCGCCTGGGTGCGTGAGGCGGCCACCGCCCACGCGGCCAAGCAGGCGGCCCGCGCGCAGAAGGGAGCGGTGGCATGACCGCCGACAGGCAGAACTGGCCGCTGTACGAGGTGTTCGTGCGGGGCAAGCGCGGGCTGAACCACGTCCACGTGGGCTCGCTGCACGCCGCCGACGACCGCATGGCGCTGACCCACGCCCGTGACCTGTACACGCGGCGCAACGAGGGCGTGAGCATCTGGGTGGTGCGCTCCGAGCACATCGCCGCCTCGACCCGCGACGAGAAGGACCCCTTCTTCGAGCCCAGCGCCGACAAGGTCTACCGGCATCCGACCTTCTACGACATCCCCGACGACGTCCCGCACATCTAGTCCCGCCGAGGCCATCGAGGAACAGGCATGAGCGACGACCACGTCTACATGACCCTCGCCGAGGGACACGAGGACGACACCCGCTGGGCCTACGGCACCGGCTTCGCAGACCCCCTGCACGGCGTGGACACCACCGTCCCCGACGATGTCGACGCCCGGGAGCTGGCCGCCCTCTGCGTCACCCTGGCCGACGACGCCCTGGTATCGGCCCAGCGGCTGGCCGAGTGGACCACTAGGGCGCCCGAGCTGGAGGAGGAGGTGGCGCTGGCCAACATCGGCCTCGATCTGCTCGGCCAGGCCCGCCTGCTGTACTCCCGCGCGGGCCGGGTCGACGGGACCGGGCGCGACGAGGACGCCTACGCCTACTTCCGTGACGCCGACGAGTTCCGCAACGTACGCCTGGCCGAACTGCCGAACGGCGACTTCGCGTTCTCGATCGTGCGACTGCTGGTGTTCTCCGGCTGGCGCCTCGCGCACTTCGAGCGGCTCACCACCCACCCCGACCCGGTGCTCGCGGCGATCGCGGCCAAGGGTGTGAAGGAACTGGCCTACCACCGGCAGTACGCGGCCGAGTGGGTGGTGCGGCTGGGCGACGGCACCGAGGAGTCCCACCGCCGCACGCGCAGGGCGCTGGAGCAGGTGGCGCCCTACCTGGGTGAGTTGTTCACGGCGTACGACGCCCGGGACGAGGTCGTCGCGGTCCTGCGCCAGGTCACCGAGGCGGCCGGGCTGCCCATGCCCGCCCACCGGCCGCTGCCCGGCTCCGGCCGCGCCGGCGAGCACACCGAGCATCTCGCCCCGCTGCTGGCCGAGTTGCAGAGCGTGGCCCGCGCCCATCCGGGGGCGACATGGTGACGACGGCTCTGGACGCGCGACGGGCCCGGCGCATCGCCGAGCAGGTGCCCGACCCGGAGCTGCCCATGCTCACGCTGGCCGACCTCGGGGTGCTGCGCGAGGTGTCCCTGGATCCGGACGGGACGGTCGTCGCGAGCCTGACCCCGACCTACTCGGGCTGCCCGGCCATGGCCGAGATGCGCGCCGGCGTGGCCGCCCGGCTCAAGGCGGCCGGCTACCCGCGTGTGGAGATCCGCACGGTCCTCGACCCGCCGTGGACCAGCGACTGGATCACGCCGGCCGGCCGTCGCAAGCTCGCCGAACACGGCATCGCCCCGCCCGGGGCCGCACCCGCGCGCGCCGCCGGACCGGTCCCGCTCGTGCTGTCGCCGACCCGCCGCTCGGTGCCCTGCCCCCGCTGCGGCAGCGCGGACACCGAGGAGACCTCCCGCTTCGCCGCCACGTCCTGCAAGGCGCTGTGGCGCTGCCTCGCCTGCCGCGAGCCGTTCGAGTACGTCAAGGAGATCTGATGGAGGACCTGATGGAGCCGGCCCCCGCCCCGGCGCCGCGCGCGCGAGCCCGCCGACGTCCGGTCTTCCACCCCCTGCGGGTCGCCGCCGTGCAGCCGCTGTGCGAGGACGCGGCGGCCGTCAGCTTCGACATCCCGCCCGAGCTGGCCGAGGAGTTCGTCTTCGAGCCCGGCCAGTCGCTCACCCTGCGGCGCGAGATCGACGGCCGGGACGAGCGCCGCTCCTACTCGATCTGCTCACCCGCCGGCACGGCACCGCGCATCGGTGTCCGGGTCGTGCCCGGCGGACTGTTCTCCTCCTGGCTGGTGCACGAGGTGCGCCCCGGCGACACCGTCGAGGTGATGGCCCCCACCGGCGCCTTCACACCCGACCTCACCACCCCCGGCCACCACGTCCTGATCGCGGCCGGCTCCGGCATCACGCCCATGGTCTCCATCGCCGAATCCGTCCTGGCCGCCGACTCCCGCTCGACGGTCACCCTCCTCTACGGCAACCGCCGCACCGGCACGGTGATGTTCGCCGACGAGCTGGCCGACCTGAAGGACCTCTACCCGACGCGGTTCCAGCTCGCCCACGTCCTCTCCCGCGAGCCCCGCGAGGCCGAGGTGCTCTCCGGACGCCTCGACGCCGACCGGCTCTCGGCGCTCGTCGACGCGCTGGTCGACGTACCGTCCGCCGACCACTGGTGGCTGTGCGGCCCGCACGGCATGGTCCGCGCCGCCCAGCAGGTGCTGGCCGGCCTCGGCGTCCCCGGCGACCGCGTCCACCAGGAGCTGTTCTACGCCGACGACGAACCCGTACGCGAGGTCCAGCACGCCGAGGCCGGCCCTTCCGGCCCGGTCAGCCAGGTCACCGTCACCCTCGACGGCCGCTCCACCACCTCCGCCCTGCCCCGCGAGCGGACCATCCTCGAAGGCGCCCAGCAGACCCGCCCCGACCTGCCGTTCGCCTGCAAGGGCGGGGTCTGCGGCACCTGCCGCGCCCTGGTCACCGACGGCAAGGCCGACATGCGCCGCAACTTCGCCCTCGAACCGGCCGAGGTCGACGCGGGCTACGTCCTCACCTGCCAGTCGTTCCCCGTCTCCGACACCCTGACGGTGGACTTCGACACCTGAGCGACTGCGCAGTCATGTGACGGCTCCGACGGTGGAGGGGCCGTGTACGGAGGAAGACCGGCCGAGGTGCTGGGCAGCTTCATCGCGGCGGGTTCCGGGCGGCGAAGAACCCGGACCTGTACCTGACCGGCGCGTCCCCAGGGGCGCCGCTGACCCTCCAGCACGAGGCCGCGGACGGCTCACAGGAATGGCGGCTGGTCCGGCGGGCGGGGCCTCGGGCCGACCCACGCTCACTCGGTGCGCAGGACGCGCAAGGCCGTGAGCGCCACGTGGAGTTCGGTGCGCCGTTCACCGGATTCGAGGTCGGTGTCGAGGAGGCGTTCGATGGTGCGCAGACGCTGGTACATGGTCTCCCTGGACAGGCCGCCGCGGCGGGCCGCGGTGGTCTTGTTGCCGGCGGCGTCGAGGTAGTGGCCCAGCGTCGTCAGCAGGTCGGTGCCGTGCCGGGTGTCGTGGTCGATGAGCCGGCCGAGCCGCCGTTCGGTGTAGTCCTGGACGCGGGTGTCCCCGCGCAGGGCGTACAGCAGGCGGCGCAGGTCGATGTCCGGCAGCTCGTGGAAGGAGCGGTCCGCGGGGAGGACCTGGCCGGGCGGGGTGGCCTCGGTGACCCGGGCCGCCTCCCGGAAGGAGCGTGCGGTGTCGGCGAGTTCCGCCACCGGTGAGCCGACGCTCACGATCGCCTCGGGGACCAGGCTCAGCGCGGTGCGGCTCAGGCGTTCGGCCACGGGGCGCCACGGCTGGGAGGGGCGCAGGGCCAGCAGGACGCCGAGGCGGCCGGGGGAGAGCTCCCCGACGAGCGCCGGGACCCCCGCCGACCTGAGCTCTGCGTGCAGCCGGGTCTCGGGCTCGCTCCCCCCGGCACCGGCGCCCAGGTCGACGAGGATCGCCAGGAAGCGGCTGTCCCGGGTGGGCAGGCCGAGCGCGGCGCAGCGGGCGCGGGCGTCCTCGGGGGAGTGGTGGCGCTGCTCCGCCAGCTCCCGCAGGGCGCTGCGATGGGCCGCGTGCTCCCAGGGCGTGGAGTGGATGAGCCGGGCGACGGTCAGGGCCATCGCCGTTCTCTCCAGGACGGTGATGTGCTCCGGCCCGAAGCCCGGATCCTCACCGGGGGACGGGAGCATGGCCAGGCGCCCCCAGCGTTCGCCCTGGTAGGAGACCGGTGCCGTGAGCCAGCCCTCCGGGCCGCCCACCTCCGTGTGATCACCGGGCGCGGTGGCCCGGGAACGCTGCTCCCAGTCGGTGAGCGCCTCCTCCACCGTGCTGCCCGACGGCTCGCAGATCAGCGCCTGGTGCACCAGGTTCTCCAGGACGACCGTCCGGCCGCTCATCTCCGCCGCCGCGCGCACCACGTCCGCAGGGCCCGCGCCGCGCAACGTCAGGGCCGTGAACGCCTCGTGGACGCGTTGCGTCCGGCGCATCGCTTCGGCCTGGTTGCCGAGGATGAGGGCGTGGACGACCTGGGTGACCTCCAGGAAGTTGACGTCCCGGGCGAGGGTCACCAGGGGCAGCCCCCGGGCACGGCAGGCCTGGACGAGGGCGTCGGGCGGGCGGTGGTAGCGCCGTACCAGCTCGATGACCAGCGCGGCCGCTCCCACCTCGGTGAGTTCGTCGACGTACCGGCGGACGCCCGCGGCGTCCTCGGGCAGCGGCATGCCCGTGGTCAGGACCAGCTCGCCGCCCTTGAGGAAGGAGGCCGGGTCCGTCAGCTCGGTGATGTGCACCCAGCGCACCGGCCGGTCCAGCTGCGCCAGCCCGGTGACGACCTGGGGCTGTCCGGCGGCCAGGACGGGCAGGGCCAGGACGTCGCCGACGGTCGGCGCGCGACCGGCCGGGGCCGTCGGATGGTTCTCGTTCACGGTGTCTCCCTGCTTGCCCGGTCACTCTGACAAGCGGCACTGACCTGCGCAAGAGCTGCCCACACAAGGGGCGGGCGGGACCCGAGGGGTCCGGCGGTTGACACAACGTCCGAACAACGCGTTCCGGCTGGACAGATCACGCGTTGTCGCCTTTCGCGGTGGCTTGGATGCTCGGTTACCGGAGCTGAGCAAGCCATCAGACCTCGACGTAGGCCGGGAGACGAACATGACCGCACTGTCGCCGCACCTTCGCCAGGCCACACCCGTGGTGGCGGCCCGGGGCGAAGGCGTCCACCTCTACGGTGAGGACGGCCGCCGCTACCTCGACTTCACCGCCGGTATCGGCGTCACCAGCACCGGGCACTGCCACCCCAAGGTCGTGGCGGCGGCGCAGGAGCAGGTGGGCACCCTGATCCACGGCCAGTACACGACCGTCATGCACCAGCCGCTGCGCCGCCTCGTCGACAAGCTCGGCGAGGTGCTGCCGGCCGGTCTCGACAGCCTGTTCTTCACCAACTCCGGCAGCGAGGCCGTCGAGGCGGCGCTGCGGCTGGCGCGCCAGGCCACCGGCCGGCCCAACGTCATCGTCTGCCACGGCGGCTTCCACGGCCGTACGGTCGCCGCCGCCTCCATGACCACCTCAGGGACCCGCTTCCGGTCCGGTTTCTCCCCGCTGATGAGCGGTGTGGTCGTCACCCCGTTCCCGACGGCCTTCCGCTACGGCTGGGACGAGGAGACCGCCACCCGCTTCGCGCTGAAGGAGCTCGACTACACACTGCAGACGATCTCGTCGCCCGCCGACACGGCCGCGATCATCGTCGAGCCGGTGCTCGGCGAGGGCGGGTACGTGCCCGCGAACCGTGCCTTCATGGAAGGGCTGCGCGAGCGCGCGGACCGGCACGGCTTCCTGCTGATCCTCGACGAGGTGCAGACCGGCGTCGGCCGCACCGGGCGCTTCTGGGGCCACGACCACTTCGGCGTCACCCCGGACATCCTCGTCACCGCCAAGGGCCTGGCCAGCGGCTTCCCCCTCTCCGGCATCGCCGCCTCCGAGGAACTCATGACCAAGGCCTGGCCCGGATCGCAGGGCGGCACGTACGGCGCCAACGCCGTCGCCTGCGCCGCCGCCTGCGCGACCCTCGACGTCGTCCGCGACGAGAAGCTCGTCGAGAACGCCGAAGCCATGGGCAAGCGGCTGCGCCACGGCCTGGAGGCGGTGGCCGACCGGACCCCGGGCATCGGCGACGTCCGGGGCCTCGGCCTCATGCTCGCCACCGAGTTCGTCACCGAGGACGGCAGCCCCGACCCCGAGACCGCCGCCCGTGTGCAGCGCGCCGCCGTCGACGAGGGCCTGCTCCTGCTGCTGTGCGGCGCGTGGAACCAGGTGGTCCGCATGATCCCCGCCCTCGTGATCGACGAGACGGGCGTGGACGAGGGCCTCCAGGCCTGGGCGAACGCCGTCGAGGCCGGCACCTCGGGAGCGGCGGGCCGATGACCACCACCACCCGCGACCTGGCGGGTCTCACGGCCCGTATCGCCGAGATCGCGCCCGGCCTGCGGGTGGAGACCGGCCCGGGGGCGACGGGCCCCTACGCCTACGACGCCTCCAACTACCGTGTGCCGCCCCGGGCCGTGGCCTACCCGCGCACCGCCGACGACGTGGTCGCGGTGCTGCGGGCCTGCCGCGAGACGGGTGTTCCGGTCACGGCCCGGGGCGGTGGCACCAGCATGGCCGGCAACGCGGTCGGGCCCGGTGTCGTGCTGGATTTCTCCCGGTACATGAACCGGATCCTGGACATCGACCCGGCGGCCCGCACCGCACGCGTCGAGGCCGGCGTCGTCCTCGACGCCCTGCGCGGCGCGACCGCCCCGCACGGGCTCGACTTCGGACCCGACCCGTCCTCGCACAGCCGCTGCACCCTCGGCGGCATGATCGGCAACGACGCGTGCGGGAACCGGTCCGTGCGCGACGGGCGGACCAGCGGCCACGTCGAGGCCCTGGAGATCGTGACGGCCGACGGCGTGCGGGCCGTGGCCGACCACTCGGGGCTGCGGGCCGCCGAGCCGGGCGACGCGGAGGCTGTGCGGCGCGTCGCCCGGCTCGAAGCGGACCTCCGGCGGCTGGTGGAGGGCAACCTGGCGCTGATCCGTACCGAGCTGGGCCGGATCCCGCGTCAGGTGTCCGGGTTCCAGCTGCATCATCTGCTGCCGGAGAACGGCTTCGACGTGTCCCGCGCGCTCGTGGGCACTGAGGGCACCTGTGCGGTCGTCACCGCCGCGACGGTCCGCCTGGTGGCGACCGCACAGGCATCCACGCTGCTGACCCTCGGCTACGAGGATGTGGTCGAGGCGGCCGAGGACGTACCGGAGATCCTGCGCTGGTCGCCCAGTGCGGTGGAGGGCATGGACGAGGCGATCGTCGCCACCATGCGCGCCCGCCGTGGTGCGGATTCGGTGACCGGGCTGCCCGAGGGACGGGCCTGGTTGTACGTCGAGCTCGAAGGCGACGACCAGGCCGCGGTGAACGCCCGCGCCGCCGAGCTGCTGGATGTGCTCAGGGCCCGGGGGCGGATGACCGGCGGCCGGGTCGTGGAGAGCCCGGCAGAGCGCCGTTCGCTGTGGCGGGTGCGTGAGGACGGGGCCGGGCTGGCCGCCCGGCTCGTGGACGGCGGGGAGTCCTGGCCGGGCTGGGAGGACGCGGCCGTCGCGCCGGAGAACCTGGCCTCCTACCTGCGCGACTTCCGCAAACTGCTGGCCTCGCACCAGCTGACCGGCGTGCTGTACGGGCACTTCGGCGCGGGCTGCGTGCACGTGCGCATCGACTTCGATCCCGCCAGCGAGACGGGCCGGACGGTCATGCGCCGGTTCCTGACCGAGGCGGCGGCGCTGGTGGTCGGGCACGGCGGCACGCTGTCGGGTGAGCACGGCGACGGCCGCGCCCGTAGTGAGCTGCTCGAGGTCATGTACAGCCACCGCATGATCGCCGCGTTCGCCGCGTTCAAGCAGACCTTCGACCCCGACGGGCTGCTCAACCCCGGCGTGATCGTCGACCCGGCCCCGCTGGACGCGGATCTCGCTCTGCGTGAACTCCCGCTGGTGGAGACGACGTTCGGCTTCCCGCACGACGAGGACGGTTTCGCGGGCGCCGTGCGCCGCTGCGTCGGTGTGGGCCGCTGCCGCAGTGACGCGGGCGGGGTGATGTGCCCGAGCTACCGGGCCACCGGCGAGGAGAACGACTCCACCCGCGGCCGGGCCCGGCTGCTCCAGGAGATGGTGCGCGGCGAGGCCGTCCAGGACGGCTGGCGCTCGTCCGAGGTGCGCGATGCCCTCGACCTGTGCCTGTCCTGCAAGGCCTGCTCCAGCGACTGCCCGGTCGGTGTCGACATGGCCACCTACAAGGCGGAGTTCCTCCACCAGCACTACAAGGGCCGCCTGCGCCCCCGCTCCCACTACTCACTGGGCTGGCTGCCCAGGACGTCCGCCCTGGCCGGATACGCCGCACGACCGATCAACGCCCTGCTGCGCGGACCGTTCGGCACGCTGCTCGCCCGTCTCGGCGGCGTCACGACGAAGCGCAGGATCCCCGCCTTCGCCTCCCGGCGCGCCCTGCGCCGGATCCTGCGCGCGTCCAAGGCAGCAGGGCCGGCGAAGGCGGTGCTGTTCGTGGACAGCTTCACCCGCGCCTTCCGCCCCGAGGTCGCGGGAGCCGCCAGCCGCGTCCTGGCCGACGCCGGCGTCCCCTGCACGCCCCGGGACGGCCTGTGCTGCGGACTGACCTGGGTCAGCACCGGGCAGCTGAACACCGCCCGCACCATCATGGCCCGAACCGTCGACGCCCTCGACGACGGCGACGACCGGCCCATCGTCGTGGCCGAACCCAGCTGCGCCGCCGCCCTCAAACGCGACGTGCCCGAACTGCTCGGCACCGATGCCGCCCGCCGCGTCGCCGACCGCGTCCACACCTTCACCGGAGCCCTGACCGACCTGGCCGACCAGGGCTGGAGCCCGCCGCCGCTGCCCGGGAACGTCGTGCTCCAGACCCACTGCCACGAGTACGCCACCTTCAAGGGCCGCCGCCCCGCCGACCTGCTGCGCCGCCTCGGCGTCCGCGATGTCGACGAGGCCGAGGGCTGCTGCGGACTCGCCGGCAACTTCGGTTTCGAGGCACAGCACTACGACACCTCGATGGCCGTCGCGGACCTGGCCCTCAAGCCCCGCCTCGACGCCCTCGACGGACGCCCCGTCGTCGCCGACGGCTTCAGTTGCGCCACCCAGATCGACCACCTCGCCGGCGCCCAGGGCACCCGGGCCCTGCACCTCGCGGAACTCCTCGACCCCGCCGCCGATCACACAGGAGAGACATCATGACCGAGGTACTGACCCAGTTGTTCATCGGCGGTGCCTGGGTGGACGCCGCGGACGGCGCCACGATGCCCGTCGACGACCCCGCGACCGGCGAGATCCTCTGCCACGTCGCCGACGCCGGCCCCAAGGACGCACGGCTCGCCGAGGAGGCCGCCGTCCAGGCCCAGGCCGAGTGGGCGCGTACGGCGCCCCGGGCACGCAGCGAGATCCTGCGCCGCGCCCACGAGCTCATCCTGGAGCGC